>DASQLM010000257.1:0-18454 GCA_035630015.1 Thermoleophilaceae bacterium
CTCGATGTCCGAGCCCTCGGCCTTGGCCACGGCCTCGTGGTAGCCGCCGCCGGCGTACTCCCAGGTGGCGAACTTGCGGCCGTAGTCGAACACCGGCTCGCAGTCCAGGTTCACCTGGACCTCGCCGTTCACGCACCGGACCATGCGCAGCAGCACGTGGTCGGCGTCGTAGTCGGTGGGCGACCGGCGATGCGTTGTCGAGCGCTCGCTCTCGTGGTGCCAGGGGCCGATCAGCAACACGTCGCGGACCACGATCCAGCCGCCCTTGGTGCCCCAGCTGGTCTCCAGCACCATCGTGCCCGGCAGGTAGCGGCGCTGGGCAGGCACGCCCACGTCCGCCGGGCCGAGCTTGAAGCCGCCGGCGTCGCGGTCCAGCACGGCCCCGAAGATCGACGGCGAATCCATCCGCGGCAGGCACATCCACTCGACGTTGCCGTCGGGCGCCACCAGCGCCGTGGTCTCGCAGTCGGACAGGAAGCCGTAGTCGGCGATCGGCGGGAACGCGCTCGAGCCCACCGCCTGGTCGGGGGTGAAGCTCCTCACTGGGCCGCCCCCAGCCGCGCCGCGGCGGGCGCGTCGATCAGCACGGTCAGCGTCCCGGGCCGGGGGCTCACGAGCCCGGCGGGGGTGTCGGGGCTGGGCGCGTCGGCGAACGCGCGCGCAGCGGCATCTGCCTTGTCTTCACCGGAAATCAGGAACACCACCTCGTGTGCCGCATCGAGAACGGGAAGCGTAAGTGTGACGCGTGGAACCAGCGGCGCCATGCCCGGCACGTCCACGCCCACGACCAGCCGCTCGCGCTCGCCCAGGGCCTCGTCGCGCGGGAACAGCGAAGCGGTGTGCCCGTCGGGGCCCAGGCCCAGCAAGATCAGGTCCAGCGCGGGCTCGCGGTCGCCGAAGTGCGCGCGCAGCTCGTCCTCGTAGGCCGCGGCGGCCTCGTGCTGGCCCAGCTCGCCCTGGATCCGGTGCACGGCGGGCTGCTCGCCCTCGATGTGGTCCAGCAGGCTCTCCTTGGCCATGCGGTAGTTGGAGTGCTCGTGCTCGGGTCCCACTGCACGGTCGTCGCCGAACCAGAGCTCGGTGCCCGACCAGTCCAGGCCCATGGCCGCAACCGTCTGGTGCGCCGCCTTGGGCGTGGAGCCGCCCGACAGCGCGATGTGGCCCCCTGCCCTCACGCGCGCGGCGATCCGCTCCGCGGCCGCGGCGGCCACGTCGTGCACCACCACGATCTCGCGGTCGGCCATCGGCCGAGATCCTAGACGGAGAACCAGCGCTGCATGTTCTCCCCCGAGAACAGCTGATCGGGAAGTGCGCGGCGGGTCATGGTGTCGCGCAGGAGCTGGCCCGAGCCGGGCTCGGACGCGATGCCGGCGAAGATCTTCCCCGCCACCTCCGGCCGGGGCATGGTGCCCAGCTGGTACGACAGCTCGTACTGGCCCGCGGCCCGCCTGTCACGCCACGCCTCGTAGCCGCCGAGGCCGTCGCCGCCCTCGATCACGGCGTCGGCCACGTGCACGGCCGCCTCGATGGCGTCCGAGATGCCCTGCGCGGTCGAGGGATGCTTGAAATGCGCGGAGTCGCCGACCAGCGCCCACCCCGGCCCGCTGGGACGGCGGAAGTAGCCCCGCAGCATCGTCTCGGGCGCGGCCCGGACCGGGCCGACCAGCTCGGCCTGGTCCAGCGCACCGGGGTCGAGCGTGGCCGGGAACCGCCGCACCATCGCGTGGTAGGCCCGTTTGCGCGCCTCGGGCCCACCGCGGGTCAGCTCCGCCGGGCCGGCCGCGAGCAGCAGCTGCACTCCGTCCTCGCACGGGAACCGGGACAGCCCGCCGTCGGCCTCGGTGTCCAGGGTCAGCACGTCCGTCTCGGGCAGGCCACGCCAGTAGCCCAGCAGGAACGCCATGTCGCCCGCCAGCGGCCGCGTGCGTTCCAGGCCGAGCATCCGCGCGACGCTGGACGCGCGGCCGTCGGCGCCCACCGTCACGGGCGCCTCGATCGTCTCCCCGCTGTCCAGCCGCACGCCGCGGACGGGATCGTCGTCGGTTCCCGAGCCCAGCAGGCCGGTCACCTTCTGCCCGTACCGGGCGTCCACACCAGCGTCGATGGCCGCCTCGCCGAGCACGCGGTCGAGTGCGGGACGGCGCGGCGCGATCATCCGGTCGAAGCCGTCGACCGGGGTGAACGTGCCGATGACCTCGTGCCCGAGCACCCTCATGCAGTACCGCGACCAGGGCACCTCGTGGCGCTCCAGCAGCGGAGCCAGGACGCCCAGGGAATCCAGCCGCGCGATCGCGTGCGGGAACAGCGCGTGGGTGGACAGCGTGTCGCTGCCCAGCTCTTCGCGGTCGATCATCACAACGCGCGCGCCCGCGCGGGCCAGCCGCAACGCGAGCACGGAGCCCGCGCAGCGACCGCCCACGATCACGATGTCCGCCTTGTGCGCCACTACGACGCCTTCCGCCCGCGCGCCACCAGGTACTCCGACGGGGCCAGGAAGCAGTCCGACGACAACGTCGAGCGCTCGCACAGGGCGATCAGGTCGGACCGCAGGTCGTCCCAGGTGCCCTCGGGCGTCAGCCGCTCGCGGGCCTTCAGGAGCGGGCCGTAGTTGTCGGCCATGTAGTCCACGAAGCCCGCGCACGAGTCGTGCTCGAACAGCACCGTGCGGTGCTCGTAGCCGAACTCAACGCCGGTGCCGGCGAACAGCTCCTCCACGTGGCCCTCGTCGCCCCACAGCGGGGGCGGAGAGGCACCCTCGGGCGGCTTGGGCATCCGCGGCCCGATCGTCTTGAAGAACTGGCCGATGAACCCCGCGGGGGTCCAGTTGGCCAGCACGATCGCGCCGCCCGGGCGGACCACCCGCGCCAACTCGGCCGCCGACCGCTCGTGCCGCGGCGCGAACTGCACGCCGATCACCGAGATCGCCTTGTCGAAGGCCTCGTCCGGGAAGGGCAGCGCCTCGGCGTCGCCCTCCAGCCACTCGACGGGCACGCCGGCCTCCTCCGAGCGCCCGCGAGCGACGTCCAGCAGCGTCGGCGCCAGGTCCAGGCCCGTCACCGTGGACCCGGCCTGCGCGGCCGGGATCGCAGCGTTGCCCGACCCGGTGGCCACGTCGAGGATCTTCTCCCCGGGCTGCGGTGCCAGCGCTTCGACCGCGGCGTCGGCCACCTCGGAGACCAGATCGCGGGCCACCGCGGCGTAGTCGCCGGAGTCCCAGGTGGCGCGGTGCGCCGCCTTGAGCTGATCGATTTCGGTCATGGTGGTCATCGTCATTCTCCTCGTGTCGTGTGTTGTCGTCGTGGTTGTGGTTGTGGTTCAGGGCTTGACGCGCACGCCGACCGTCCGCCGGGCGCGGTTGCCCGCAGAGTCGGTTGCCGTAGCCACGACCCTCACCCGCGGGCGCTGGCCCGCCGCGACGGCGCGCCGCAGGGCCGCCAGCTGGCGGCGGGTGAAGCCGAGCGTGATCGTGCGCGCCCGGCCGCCCGAGACGGCGGTCCGCACCGAGCGAACGCGCAGCTTGCGCGTGCTTCGCGCCACGCGCACGGACGCGGAGGCGGCCGTGACGGTGGTGCAGCGCTCCTGCGGGCAGCGCAGCCGCACGCGGACCCCGCGCTGGCGCAGCACGCGCTGGCGCGCGGCGCCCCTGAGCGAGAAGCTCAGGGCGGGGTCGGCGCGCACTGAGCCCCCCGCACCGGCGCCGGCGGCGCCGGCGCCGCCGGCGGCCTGGGCCGGGCGTGGCGGCTCGGGCAGGGCGTCCACGGACTCGCAGTCGGCGTTCACCGCGTCCTGGCTGCGCCTGTCGGACACCGCGGAGTCGGTGCCGGCGCCGCACGTGGCGCGGTCACGCTCGCCGTCGCGGATCTCCACCCGGTCGGCGCCGTCGCCCGCCGTGATCGCGTCGGCGCCCGCGCCGCCCACGATCCGGTTGGCCACCGCGTTACCCGCCAGCGTGTCGCCGAACGGCGACCCGGTCAGGCTCTCGATCCCGGCCAGCTTGTCGGCGTCGGTGGCCTGGTTGGTCCTGGCCAGATCCACGGTCACGGCGGCGGGATGACCCGCGTAGGACGCGGTGTCGGTGCCCGCGTCGCCGCGCAGCTCGTCCGCCCCGCCGCGGCCGTCCAGCACGTCATCGCCGATCGAGCCGTTCAGGACGTTGGCGGCCGGGTCGCCCGAGAGCCGGTCGGCCTGCTCGGACCCCGTCACGTTCTCGAACTGTGCGAAGGAGTCGCGGCCCTGGCCGGTGTCCTGCACGCCCACGTCCGCCAGGTCCACGGTGACCCCCTCGGGACCGGCGAAGCTCAACCGGTCGGTGCCCGCGCCGCCCTGCAGCGTGTCGTCGCCCTCGCCCGGGTAGACCAGGTCGTCGCCGCCGTAGGCGACCGAGGTGTCGTTGCCGGGACCGCCCGCGATCAGCTCGCCCGACGGGGTGTCGCTGCCGAACAGGAAGTCGTCGCCCCCGCCGCCCAGGATCTGGACGCCCGCGGCGTTGACCAGCGCACCGCCGGTACCCTCGCCTCCCTGGGCGCTCAGGTAGTCCGCCGGGGCACCGGCGAACAGCAACAGGTCGTCGAACGGCATGCCCTGGATCTCAGGATCACCGTCGGTGTTGAACGCGGCGCCGTCGCTCCCGGCCACCAGCGTCTGCTTCCCGGGACCACCCAGCACCAGCCGGTCGCGGCCGGCCCTGGTGTCCATCAGGAACTCGATCTCGCTGGCGCCCGTGGCCTCGGCCGTCTTGCCGGGCGCGAACGCCTCCGGAGAGGCGATCGAGACCAGCATGCTGCCGTCGTTCGCCGTGGGCGTGGTGGGGTCATCGGAGTCGTCGACCACCAGCACGGTGTCCACGCTCTTCGTGTGGGGCGCCCCGCCCGAACACGTGACCAGGTTCTCGTCGAAGACCTGGATCGAGTTGCCCGCCCCGACCTGGAGGATCACCTGGTCGCGGGTCTCGCTGGTGGTGATCACCAGGACCCCCGCCGTGCCGTGGTCACACGAGGTGACCGCGGCGGCGGTGGACGGCAGCGCCAGCGCGCCCAGGGCGGCGGCGAGAACGAAGATCGAGCGGATGGGGGTCACGGCGGTTCCTCCTGATCGGGTGTGTCGCCACCCTGCGCCTCTCCCGTCACAGCCACCGTCACAGCACGCGTGAAAGGTGCGTGAACGGTTGGACGCGGGTTAGGGTTGGCCCGTGCTCCGCATCCACGTGCTGGGTGAGCTGGTAGTCGAGAGCTCTGGCGAGCCCATCGATCCGGGCGGCTCGTGGCGTGCGCGCTCGCTGCTCGGCTGGCTCGCGCTGAATCCCGGTCAGCACCCCCGCGGCGATCTGGCGGCGCGCTTCTGGCCCGAGGTACTGGACACCAGCGCCCGCGCGAGCCTGCGCAACGGGCTGTGGGCGCTGCGGCGGGCGCTCGGCGACGCCGGCGGCGAGGCGCTGGTGGCCACCCGCGAGCGGGTCGGACTGGCGGGGCCGCCCGAGGTCTGGGTCGACGTCGCCGCCTTCGAGGAGCACTTCGCCGCCGGGCGGCTGGACGAGGCGCTGGCGCTGTGCCGGGGAGAGTTGCTGGCCGGGCTCGACGACGACTGGGTCTACGAGTACCGCGACGCCCATCGCCTGCGCGTGTCCGAGCTGCTGGAGGCCATGGCCGTGCGGGCCGAGCCCGGGGACCACGCGCTGGCCGTCACGCTCACGCGCAGGCGGGTGGCGCTGGACCCGCTGGCCGAGGACGCCCAGCGCGCACTGATCGAGCGGCTCGGACGGGCCGGGGACCGCAGCGGGGCGCTGGTGGCCTACTCGCGCTTTCGCGACCGGCTGCGCGCCGAGCTGGGCATCTCGGCCTCCGCGGGCACCAGGGCGCTGGTGGAAGAGATCAGGGAGGGGTCGGTGGAGACCGCCGCGGCACCCCGAGCCGCGGACCTGCCCCCGGCTACGTCCGGGCCGCAGGCCCCGGGCGACTGGGCTCCGGGCCGCCCGTTTCCCCTGCCCCGCCGCCTGCACCAGAGCGCGGGCGCGGGCTTCGTGGGCCGGGAGGCCGAGCTGGACGCGCTGAGGCGGCTGTGGTCGCAGGTCGGCCACGGGGCCGGCGCGCGGCTGGCGCTGGTAGCCGGTGAGGCGGGCATGGGCAAGACCCGGCTGAGCCGCGAGCTGGCGCTGGAGGCGCACGAGCAGGGCGCGATCGTGCTCCACGGCACGGCGAACGAGGACCTGCTGATGCCCCACCAGCACGTGGTCGAGGCGCTGGGCCACCTGATCTCCGTCGCGGCGCCGGCGGAGCTGCAGCGCCGGGTGGAGCCGCGGGCCGCCGACCTCGAGCCGGTCGCGCCCAACCTCCCGGCCGGCGGGGCCGGGGACGGCGCGGGGGCGCCGCCGGGCGAGAGCAAGCGCTACCGGCTCTTCGAGGCGGTTGCGGGCCTGCTCGAGGAGCTGGCGGCGGACGCCCCGGTCCTGCTCGTGATCGACGACCTGCACTGGGCCGACCAGTCCACGGCCGCGCTGCTGCGCCACGTGCTGGAGTCCCGCCCCGAGGCACGGGTGCTCGTGCTGGCGACGCAACGCCCCGGCGAGGGGGCATCGGACGCGCAGGCCGAGGCGCTGCAGCGCCTCTCACAGGGGCAGTTCGTGGAGCGCGTGCCTCTCGGGGGCCTCTCCCACGACGACATCGTCCGGCTCGCGCGCGACGTGACGGGCCGCGACCTCGCCCCCGAGCTCGCCCGCGCCATCGAGGCCGAGACGCACGGCAACCCCTTCTTCGCCCAGGAGATCGTGCGCCACCTGGACGAGTCGGACCGTGGCGCGAACATGCTCTCGCTGGCCCGCGGCGACGTCCCGGAGCGGGTGCGCGAGGTGGTCAACCTGCGGCTAGTACGGCTGTCCGACGCCTGCCTGCGGCTGCTCACGGTGGCGGCCGTGATGGGCACCGACTTCGAGCCGGCACTGCTCGAGCAGGTCAGCGACCTGCAGGGCGAGGACCTGGCGATCGCGCTCGACGAGGCGCTGGCCGCCGGTGTGCTGGTCGAGGCCGACAGCGGCGAACACGAGCTGTTCTCGTTCTCACACGCGCTGGTGCGCCGCACCCTGCTCGCACGCGTCACCCGTGCGCACAAGCGCCGGATCCACGCGCGCGTGGCCGAGGTGCTGGAGTCCTGGCGCGGAGACGGGGCGCTGCTGGAGATCGCCCACCACCTGTGCGAGGCCCGCCCGGTATCCGACCGGGAAACGGCGCTGGACTACGCGACACGGGCGGCCGAGCGGGCCACGTCCGGGCTGGCGTACGCGGAGGCCGTGGACCTGTTCACGCGTGCCCGGCTGCTGCTCCCGCCCGAGGACCCGCGCCGCCGCAAGCTCGCCCTCAAACGCGCCATCGCCTACCAGGCGCTGTTCCACGCCGTCTACGACGCGTCGGCGGGGCCGACGCACGCGAGCCGCTAGACCCTGACCTCCTCGGGGGTGAGGTCACCGACGATCTCGTAGACGTTGATGACGTCGTGCCCGCCGACGCGGTGCGCGTGTTCCTGGACGCGCTCCGCGCTGGGCGCCTCGTAGACGCAGAAGCTCTTGACCGTTCCGTCGTCACCGGCGCACACGTGGCTGTGCTCCCAGCGGATGTCGGGGAAGTGCTCGCTGGCCGTCACCTTCGACCGCGCGGCCACCTCTTGCAGGTCGTCTTCGCTGACCTGTCCGAAGTCACGCTCGATCACGTACCTGGGCATCCTGATTCTCCTATCCCGCGATGTCGCGCGGATCGATGTCGCCGACGATCTCGAAGATCCGGTGGGTTCCGTGATGGCCGAGCGCCTGCGCGTGCTCATCCAGCAGACGCACGCTCGGGGCGGTGTAGACGCAGAAGGCCTTGATGCCGGCTCCGTCGTCGTCACAGACGCGGGTGCCTTCCCAGTGGAGCTCGCCGAACCTCTCTTCGGCCCCGACGATCTTCGTGGTCGCGATGAACTCCTGCATCTGTTCGTCGCTGACCTGTCCGAAGTCCCGCTTGACCAGGAATCTCGGCATGGGCCTACGTTAACCCAGCATCTTCTCGGCCGCAGCGAGCGCAGGACTGTAGGTGTGGTCGCGCAGCAGCGCTTGGCGGATGCCCTGGCCCAGGATCCCGGACTCTCCGCGTGAGGCGCCGGTCACGGTCCAGGTCTGGTCCTGCCCGTCGGGGGTCAGCCGGTGCGCGGTCAGCCCGCCCGGGCCGCGATCCAGCGAGATGCTCATGCCCCGGGCCGACTCGACCGTGATCCCGGCCAGCCCCGGCGCGGTCATGGTGTCGTCGGGCTCCAGCGACAGCTTGATCTCATGCTTGTGCGCCTTGGCCTTGCCCTGGGCGCCGCCGGCGTGCTCGGTCATGGGCCCGGGCTCCCACCCCAGCCGCGACGACAGCCAGCCCAGCAGCAGGTAGCCGGCCATGGCCGAGTCGGGCTTGTGGCGCACGGTCACCGAGGACACCGAGGTCAGGTCGCCGCGCCACTGGCCGGGGTCGAAGGTGGAGGCCACGCGCTCGCGCCACGGGGTGGAGCGCAACCACGACAGGTCGACCACGTAGTGGCGCTCGGCGAGCTCGCTGGAGCGCTTGACCGCGTACTCCGGGCCCTCGGTGTTCTCCGAGTCGATCAGGATCACCTGGGCCAGCTTGGCCATGGCGTCAACGCCCTCGTGGTGGCGGTGGGGCGACCACACCAGCGTGGCCAGGTCGCTGACCACCAGCGGGTCGACGATCGTGTCCAGGCCCTTCAGGTGCTTCTCGCCAATGTCCAGGACCACGTGCTCGTGCGCCACGGCCAGCTCGCCGCGCTTGACCTCGTCCTCGGCGGTCATGGCCGCGGAGGCGTCGATGGTCTTGCGCCCGGGCTCGACGCTGACCAGAATCGTGCGCGACGCGTGGTAGGAGCCCACCTTGTCCAGCCGGTTCTGAATCTCGCCGCGCCAGTCGCGGTCGACGATCACCACCAGGTTCAGCACCCGGGCGGGTACGAACGCCTCGGTCTCGGCGTGGCGCTGCTTGAGCAGCTCGCGCAGCGCCGCCGCCACCTCCCCGGGCGAGGTGTCCTGGGCCTGCCAGACGTCGCCGGACTCGGTCAAATCGTCCGCCACCTCTCGTCGCGCAGCAGCAGGTGATCGACCTCCTCGGGGCCGCTGGAGCCCGCCTCGTACTCGTACAGCGGCGCGTCGTCGGCCTCCCACGCCTCCAGGATCGGGTCGCAGATGGCCCACTGGGCCTCGACCTCGTCGTCGCGGGTGAACAGCGTCGCCTCACCGCGCATGGCGTCCATGATCAGCCGCTCGTAGGCCTCGGGGGACTCGGACATGAACGCGGTGCCGTACAGGAACTCCATGTTCACCGGCCGGATCCGCATCGTGCTGCCCGGGATCTTCGCCCCCAGCGAGATCGACACGCCCTCGTTGGGCTGCATGGTCATCACGATCTGGTTGGGCTGCACCCCCACCGAGCCGCTCTGCTGGAAGGCCAGGTGCGGGACGGGCTTCAGGGTCACGGCGATCTCGGTGACCTTGCGCGCCAGCCGCTTGCCGGTGCGCAGGTAGATCGGCACGCCCGCCCAGCGCCAGTTGTCGACCTCGAGCCGCAGCGCGGCGTAGGTCTCGGTGACCGAGTCCTCGGGGACGTCGTCCTCCTCCTTGTAGCCCTTGACGTCCTCCCCGGCGGCCACGCCGGCGGTGTACTGGGCGCGCACCGCCATGTCCTTGACCTCTTCGGGCTTGGGCGGGTGGATGGCGTGCAGGACCTTGACCTTCTCGTCGCGGACCTCGTCGGCGTAGAAGTTCACCGGCGGCTCCATGCACAGCAGGCACAGCAGCTGGAGCATGTGGTTCTGCACCAGGTCGCGCAGCGCGCCGGAGCTGTCGTAGTAGCCCGCGCGGCTGCCGATCCCGATGTCCTCGGACGAGGTGATCTGCACGTTGTCCACGTAGTTGCGGTTCCAGATCGGCTCGAACAGGCCGTTGGCGAACCGGAACGCCAGCATGTTCTGGACGGTCTCCTTGCCCAGGTAGTGGTCGATCCGGAAGACCTGGTCCTCGTCCAGCACATCCAGGACGGCGCGGTTCAGGTCCTTGGCCTCCTGCAGGTTGCGGCCGATCGGCTTCTCGATGACCACCCGCACATCGGAGTCCTCGTGGTGGTCCAGTCCGTGCTCGCCAAGCTGCCCGACGATCACCGGGAAGAAGCTGGGCGCCGTGGACAGGTAGAAGACGCGGTTGAACGTGATCCCCGCCTCCTCGTCGAACTTGGAGGCGGCGTCTTTGAGCTGCTCGTAGACATCGTCCTCGTCGAACGCGCCCGACACGTACTGCACGTCCGAGAGCAGGGCCTCCAGCACCTTCGGGTCCGGCTCCCGGCGCGAGAACTCGTTGATCGAGTCGGTGGCCAGCTCGCGGAAGTCGTCGGCCGACAGGTCGCTGCGCGAGCTGCCGATCAGGTTGAAGCGCTCCGGCAGCGCGCCCTCGTGGGCCAGGTTGTAGAGCGCGGGCAGCAGCTTGCGCTTGGACAGGTCGCCGGTGGCGCCGAAGATCGTCAGCGTGGTCGGGTGGACCGGCTGACGCTCCAGGCCTTCGGCCAGCGGGTTCTCGTCGGCGTGCGGGCCGTGCTCGGCGTGCCCGGGTTCGGTGGCCATCAGACGTCGGCCGGGTCGGAGGCCTGCTCGGCGCGGGTCCGGACCGAATGGCCGCCGAACTGGTTGCGCAGCGCGCTGAGCATGCGACCGGTGAAGTCACCGTTGCCGCGCGAGTACAACCGCGCGTACAGCGCCGCGGTCATCACCGGTGTGGGCACGTCCTTGTCGGTCGCGTCCTGGATCGTCCACCGGCCCTCGCCGGAGTCCTCGGTGTAGGCGTCCAGCGAGTCCAGCTCGTTGCCGTCCTGCTCGAACGCCAGGGCGGCCAGCTCGCACAGCCAGCTGCGCACCACCGACCCCTGCATCCACAGGTGGGCGATCTTCGCCTTGTCCAGGTCGTACTCGGAGTGGTCGAACAGGTCGAAGCCCTCGGCGTAGGCCTGCATCAGGCCGTACTCGATGCCGTTGTGCACCATCTTCACGTAGTGGCCGGCGCCCGGGCCGCCGAAGTGCTGCCAGCCGGGGCCGTGCTCCTCGGTCTCGGGCGGGGCCAGCACGTCCAGGACCGGCGCCAGGCGCTCGACCGCCTCGTCGGTGCCCCCGACCATCATGCAGTAGCCCACCTCCAGGCCCCAGACGCCGCCGCTGGTGCCCACGTCGGCGTACTCGATGCCCTTCTCGGCCAGGGCCTCCGCGCGCGCCTTGTCGTCGGTCCAGCGCGAGTTGCCGCCGTCGATGATCGCGTCGCCCTCGTCCAGCAGGTCGGCCAGGGCGTCCACGGTCTCCTGGGTCGGGTCGCCGGCGGGCACCATGATCCACACCGCGCGCGGGGCCTCGAGCTTGGAGACCAGATCCTCGAGCGAGGAGGCGCCGGTGGCGCCGTACTCCTCGGTCTTCTTGACCGCGTCCTCGGAGAAGTCGAAGGACACCACCGTGTGGTCCGAGTCGCGGTGGATGCGATGGACCATGTTGCCGCCCATCTTCCCCAGCCCTACGAAGCCGAGCTGCATGCGCTGCCTCCAATCCGGGGCCGGGACCCCGCCGACGTCGGTTGTGATGCTCCCGCCGCATTCTTTCCACGGAACACGGTGCTTTCAACCTGCGGGTGTGAACCTACACCCGCGCACCTCCCCGGAGGGGACGGTCGCGTTGTCGGTTTCCGACGGTTTCGCGGTGGCCAACCCGTGCGACCGCTGGCGCAATCCGCCGACCTGACATAGGTTGGCGCGGCACGGGGGCGAATGCCCCGTCGACACGACAGGGGACAGGGGCACATGATGGTTGGGGGCATGCGGGATTCGGCCGCTCCGCGGCGGCGTATCGACGTCCGCATCGCTGTGGTGGCGCTGGCGGTGCTGGGGACCCTGGCGCTCGGGCCCGCGAGCGCGGCCGCTGCCACGCCGAGCTGCTTTGCCCCTGAGAACATCTCGGCCGAAACCGGGGACACAAACCTGTTCGGCGGATGCCAGGACTCCGACGGGGACCCGGTGACGGTGTCCATCACCCAGCAGGGCACGAAGGGCACCGCGACCACGATCAGCACCGGGCCTGGCCAGGTCTCCATTCAGTACGAGGGCACCCAGGAGGGGTCCGACACGGTCAAGTTCAAGGCCACGGCCGGCGGTGAGGATTCCCCGGAGTACACCGTCTCGATCGAGAACACTCCCGAGGTGAACGATCCGCCCCAGTGTTTCGCGTTCGGCAACACCCCGGACATCGAGGTGGGCGACACCACGACCCTCGGCTTCTGCCAGGACGAAGAGGGCGATCCGATCGCACCCACGGTCAGCGACCCGCCCGGGAAGGGCGACGTCACATTCAGCAGCGCCGGCTCCATCGGCACTGCCGTCCAGTACCACGCTACCGCCGAGGGTGACGACAGCTTCAAGGTCAAGGCCAACGGCGGCAACGACGCCGAGGTCACCTACACGACGCACAACACTCCAGCGGTCAACGACGCCCCCGTCTGCACTTTGAACCCCAGCGCCGGACAGATCGAGGTGGGGGAGACGGCGTTCCCGGCGGCCTGCTCCGACGACGAGGGATCGCCGCTGACCCTGACGTTCTCCGACGGGCCGACCAAAGGGCAGACGAGCACGCAGCCATTCGGAGGCTCGACCGTCGTCGGCTACCGGGCAGACGCAGAGGGAGCGGACTCGTTCAAGGTCAAGGCCAACGACGGGACCCAGGACTCCGCCCAGATCACAGTGACCACGAGCAACGTCCCGGCCGTGAACGACCCGCCCTCTTGCGGCACCTTCATGCCCCCACCCATCGAGGCGGAGATCGGCGAGGAGCAGTCTCTGGGCTCGTGCTTCGACGAGGAGCAGGACCCGATGACGATCACGATCACCCAGCAGGGCACGAAGGGCACCGCGACGGTCACCGGCAACGGGGGCAACCAGCCGATCGTCGCCTATTCCGCGGCCACAGCCGGCGCGGACACCGTCAAGTACCGGGCCACCGACGGGAACGGCCAGTCCAACGAGGTCACCGTGACCACGAACAACGTCCCGGCCACCAACGACCCCCCGGTTTGCGCGTCCTTCTTCCCCTTCCAGCTCGAGGTCGGGGAGAGCACGCCTGACACCGGGTGTTTCGACGAGGAGGGCGACCCGATCACGCTGTCGGTCACACAGCAGCCGACCAAGGGCACCGTGACGTTCAGCAACAACGGCACTACGAATGCGACCGGCAAGTACACGGCCACAGCGGTGGGCCAGGACACCTTCAAAATCAAGGCCACCGACGGCACCAGCGACTCCAACGAGGTCACGTTCACGTCGACCAACTCCGCTGCCAGCAACGATCTGCCGCAGTGCGGTGCCGGAGGACCGGTGGGCGGGACCGAGATCGGCCAAGCGGTGACCATCGGCGGGTGCATCGACGAGGAGGACGACAACCTCGACGTCACGATCACCCAGCAAGGCACCAAGGGCACCGCAGTCGTGATCGACGACAACACCCCCAACCCGACCATTCAGTACACCGCCTCCGCAGTCGGCGCGGACACCATCAAGTTCAAGGCCAACGACGGAACCGGCGACTCCGCGGAGACCACGGTGAACACGAACAACGTCACCGCTGCCAACGACCTCCCCCAGTGCGGTGGAGTGCTCGCGGGGGACACTGAGGTCGGGCAGACCGAGTTCATCGGCGGGTGCTTCGACGAGGAGGACGACGACCTCTCGGTCACGATCACCCAGCAGGGCACAAAGGGCACCGCCACCGTGGTCAACAACAACACGCCCAACCCGAGCATCTCGTACACGGCCACAGCGGTCGGGACGGACACCATCAAGTTCAAGGCCAACGACGGCACCGGCGACTCCGCGGACGCCACGGCCACCACCAACAACACCGCCGCAGCGGCGAACGCCGCGCCCACATGCACCGGGGCGAGCAACCGTGCCCTCCGGGTGGGCCAGTCGGCCGACTTCGCCTGCACCGACGCTGACGGCGACACGCTCGACGTCTCGATCACCGAGGCCGCGACCAGAGGAACCGTGACGATCATCGGCGACAACACCGCCACCCCGACCGTCCGCTACACGGCGACCCAGGCGGGTGCCGGTGGATTCAAGTTCGAGGCCAACGACGGTGAGGACGACTCCAACGAGGCCACGGTGACCACCGTCAACTCGGTCGCGTCGACGACGGGCGGCAACACCGGGGGCGGTACCGGCACGGGCACTGGGGGCGGTGCCGGCGGGACAGGTGGCGGCGGCGGGGGCGGCAACACCCCCAGCGACACCGGCGGCCAGACCCTGGACCCGCCGAACATCGGCGGGTCGAGCTCCGCGGGCACCGCGGCTGTGTCCTCCAAGGGAGCCTTCAAGCTCCCCCAGAGCGTGGACTGCACCGGCCCCGGGCCAGACTGTGCGGCCAGCACGTCCGCCAGCGGGAGCGTGCCCGCCAAGCTGGCGTCGGCCAGCGCCAAGCGCAAGACGATCAAGCTCGGCCGCTCGTCCTTCAAGGTCAAGAGCGGCAAGAAGGGCAAGGTCACGGTCAAGCTGACCAAGAAGGGCCTGCGTGCCCTCAAGCGCACCAAGCGGCTCAAGGTGACCGTGACGATCAAGGTTAAGCGAGGCGCCAGGACCGTCACCAAGAAGGTCAGGGTCACGCTCAAGGCCCCCAAGCGGCGGTAGCGGCCCGATGCGCCTGGCGAGGCTGGTGGCGGGCGCAGCCTGCGTGGCCGCAGCGCTGGCGGCCGGCTGCGGAGACGATCGCGGCGGCGACGCCGGCGGCTCGGCCGCCACCACTCGGACCGCGACTGCGGCGGCCACGGCCGGCCCGAAGCCGGCCAAGCTCCGCGCGCTGTGCGTCCAGGCCCGGGCCCGGGCCCCGCGGGCCGGCGCCACAGGCACGCGAGCGCGGTACCGGGCTCAGGCGGGCGGTGAGGTCCTGATGGTCAACGCCCTGCGCGCGGGCGGCGCCGAACGCGCCGGGGCCCGGGCCAGGACCCTGCTGAACAGCCACCAGCTGCTGTCGAAGGCCCTGTTCGACGCGGCCACCGGGCCGGCCGAGGTCGACCCGTTCACCCGCAAGCAGATCCGCTTCCTGACCCGCGGGGTACAGGGGCAGGCCCGGGTGGCCAAGCTGCCCGAGTGTGGCCCGCCGCTGCCCTGAGGCAGGCGCCGGCGGCTAGTCCGCCAGCATCTCCCGCACCTTCTCCGTGAACGCCCGCAGGGCCTGGGCGGGGTCGCCCTCCAGCACCACGCGCTCGGCCGGGAGGCCGTGATCGCGCAGGGTCAGCACGTCGCCGGTGGCCTGGGCGGCGATCAGCTCCCTGAAGCCGAAGTCGGCGTCGGGGATGGCCACGTCGTCACCCGGCTCGTGGGTCAGCTGCAGGAACAGCCCGTCGGGCGGCCCGCCCTTGTGGAACTGGCCGGTGGAGTGCAGGAAGCGCGGGCCGTAGCCGAACGTGGTGGTGGCCCGGGTGGCGTCGCGGATGGTCCGGCGCAGGTCGAGCACCGCGTCGTCGAACTCCTCGGTCGGCGGCACGTAGCCCATGATCGCCACGTAGTGCGGCGGCGCGGCGTGGCCCAGCAACGAGGACAGGCCGGAGTCGTCCGCCGGCGCGACGTGCGGCGGCTCGTCGGCCTCCAGCACCTTGTTCGTGTTGTCCTTGGCCTCCTGCACGTTCGGCTGGTCGAACGCGTTGATGTCCAGCACCCAGCCGGCCACGGCGGTGGCGAACTCGGACAGGAAGAAGATTCGCCCCAGGTCGTCGGGGCCCGCGTGCTCCAGCGTGATCACCGGGTGGTCGGCGGCGCGCAGGTCCTCGATGGTGCCGTCCTGCCCGGCGTCGGGCTGGTCGGCGTCGCGCAGGTAGACGAACACGCGGTCGTCGCCGTAGAAGTCGGGCCGCGTCAGCGGCTCGTCCGCCACCGGCAGGATGCCGCGGCCCTGCTTGCCGGTGGACTCGGCGATCAGCTGCTCGACCCACAGGCCGAAGGCGGCGATCCGCGGGCTGACCACGAACGTGGCCTTGTTGCGCCCGGCGAGTGCCAGCGTGCCCAGCATGACCCCGATGGCCAGGCCCGGGTTGGAGTCGTCCTCGGCGCGGCAGTCCTGCTCGGCGCTCTGGGCCGAGCGCAGCATGTGGGCCACGTCGACCCCCGCCAGCGCCGCCGGGACCAGGCCGAAATAGGACAGCACCGAGTAGCGCCCGCCGATGTTCGGGTCGTTCTCGAAGACGCGCCGAAAGCCGCGCTCGGCAGCGATGTCCACGAGCCCGCTGCCGGGGTCGGTCACGGCCACGAACTGGTCGCCGTTGCGCCCGGCCAGCTCGTAGAAGTGCTTCATGTGCGACAACGTCTCCACGGTGCCGCCGGACTTCGAGGAGACCACGAACAGCGTGTTCTCCAGGTCGATGGCGGCCTCCAGGGCGCGCACGGCGCCGGGATCGGTGGAGTCCAGCACGTGCAGCTCCAGCCCACCGTCGAGCTTGCCGTAGCTGCGCCGGATGACCTCCGGCCCCAGGCTGGATCCGCCCATGCCCAGCAGGGCGGCGTGGGTGAACCCGTCCTCGCGCGCGGCGGCGGCGAAGGCGACGAGGTCCTCGACGCTCTCCAGCTGGCGGTCGGCGATGTCCAGCCAGCCCAGCCGGTCGCCGATCTCGGGCCCGGGACCGCCCCAGAGCACCTCGTCGTGCTCCCAGATGCGGCGGACGACGCCTTCGTCGACCGCCGCCGCCAGCCGCTCGTCGACGGCGTCCGCGTCGTTCACGCGCTCTGGCCCACCTTGGACAGCTGCTCGTCGATGCCGGCGATCAGCTTGTCGAAGGGCTCGACGAACTTGTCGATGCCCTCGTCCAGCAGGGTCTGGGTCACGTCCTCCATGTCGATGCCGGCGTCGGCCAGCTTCTGGAGCGTGTCCGTGGGGCCCTGGTCGGCGGTGGCGCCTTCGACCTCGAGCTTCTCGGCACAGGCCTCCAGCGTGTCCAGCGGCATCGTGTTCACCGTCTCGGGCGCGACCAGGCCGGCCACGTACTTGGTGTCGTCGTAGCGCTCGTCCTTGACGCCGGTGGAGGCCCACAGCGGGCGCTGCACCGGCGCTCCCGCCTCCTTCAGCGCGGCGAACCGGTCACCGTGGAAGATGCGCTTGAACGACTGGTAGGCGGCCTGGGCGTTGGCGATCGCCGCCAGCCCGATCAGGTCCTCCTTGCCGTCGGCCTCCAGGCGCTTGTCCACCTCGGAGTCCACGCGCGAGACGAAGAACGACGCCACCGAGTGCACGTCCAGGCTCTCGCCCGCCTCCTTGCGCCGCTCCAGGCCACGGATGTAGGCCTCCGCGATGTTCTCGTAGGACTCGACGCTGAACAGCAGCGTCACGTTCACGTTGATGCCGTCCGCGGTGGCGTCCTCGATGGCCTGGACGCCCTCGGTGGTGCCGGGGATCTTGATCATCACGTTGGGCCGGTCCACGGCCTCCCACAGCTCGCGCGCCTGCTTGGCGGTGGCGTCGGTGTCGTGGGCCACCGAGGGCTCGACCTCCAGCGACACGTAGCCGTCGTGGCCGTCCAGCTCGTCGTACACGGGGCGCATCACGTCGCAGGCCGCGGTCACGTCCTCGATCGCGATGCGCAGGTAGGTCTCGCGCGCGTCGAGTCCCTCACCGGCGAACTTCTCGATCTTGTCGTCGTAGGCGTCGCCGCCCATGATCGCCTTCTCGAAGATCGCCGGGTTCGAGGTCTCGCCGCGCAGGGACTTCTCGTCCACCAGTGCCTTGAGCTCGCCGGACTCGATCATCTCGCGGTGGATCTGGTCGAGCCAGACCGCCACGCCCGCGTCGGTCAGTGCCTTCAGTCGTTCGTTCTGTGCCATGTCATGCCTCCTGGATGGAGCTATGTGTGCGCCGGGCTGCCTCGGCTAGGTCCTCTGACGTTAGGCCGAAGTGCTTGAACAGTTCCTTGGCCGGTCCCGACGCGCCGAAACCGGTCATGCCCAGCGACGCGCCGGCCTCGCCGACCCACTGGCTCCAGCCCAGCGTGGCCGCGGCCTCGAGGGACACGCGCGCCTTGACGGCGGGCGGCAGCACCTGGTCGCGGTAGGCCTGGTCGGCCTCGGCGAACCGGTCCCAGCAGGGCATGCTCACCACGCGGGCGTTGAGCCCGTCCTTGGAGGCCAGCTCCTCGGCCGCCGCCACGCATTCGTGCACCTCGGCACCGGTGCCGATCAGGATCACGTCGGGCTCGCCGTCGGTGTCCTTGAGCACGTAGGCGCCCTTCTCGATCGCGTCCGCCGGGATGGCGTCCGGATCCAGGATCGGCAGGCCCTGGCGGCTGAGCACCAGCGCGGTCGGGCCCTCGGTGGACTGGAGCGCGAACTTCCACGCCAGCGCCGTCTCGTTCGCGTCCGCGGGACGCACGGCGTTCACGTTGGGC
>DASQLM010000258.1:0-13814 GCA_035630015.1 Thermoleophilaceae bacterium
CGCCCAGCAGGGGACGCTGGGCAACCAGATCGCCGCACTGCGCGGCCCGCTGCCGGTGTACGCCGACGACCCCGTCGAGCGCCTGCAGATCGTGCGCCGGGCGATGCAGGACGTGAAGGAGTCCAAGCAGGCGCTGGGCGCCGAGGTGATCTCGGGGCTGGAGGACTTCGCCCCCCCGACGCTGCTGGCGGTGGCCTCGCGGCTGAACTTCTCCACCCGCCTGTTCAACGTGATCGTGACCAACGTGCCCGGGCCCCAGTTCCCGCTCTACCTGATGGGGCGCGAGATGCTGCAGATCGTCCCGGTGGCGTTCCTGCCCCAGGACCACGCGCTGGCGATCGCGGCCATGAGCTACAACGGCAAGCTGGACCTGGGCCTGCTGGGCGACTACGACGCCATGCCCGACCTCGAGCGCGTGGCCGCCTACTTCGAGGAGTCGCTGGCCGAGCTCGTCGAGGCGGCAGGCGTCAGCACCTCGTCCTCCTGACCGGCGCTCGGCGGCGACAGGTGCTCGGGCGCCAGCGACCGCGCCAGCTCCAGCGTGGCGTCGTCCAGCTCGGCCGGGACCAGGTCGTAGAGCTCCGCGTACTGGGCCTCGATGGCGTCCGCCACCTCCTGCCAGCCGGCGCCCGGCGCCTCCTCGGCCACCGCACCGGTGGCCTCGGGGCGCCAGTCGAGCCCCAGCGCGCGGTACACCGGCACCAGCACGCCGTTCACGCGCTCGGGCTGGTCCACGACAACCACCCCGCCCACGTGCGAGGCCCGCGAGACCAGCCGCTGGCCGACGCCCATCAGCTTGCGCTCGCCGCGCGCGTTCACGCTGTCGGCGCCGGGGCAGTACTCGCCCGGCACCTCGCCCACGCGGGCGTCGATGCCCAGCGAGGCGAACGCGCGCACCATCAGGCCCGAGACCAGGTCGAAGCGCTCGCCGACCCGCGAGCGCGGGTCCGCGTCGGGGATCGAGTGCGCGAACGAGATCGTCTGCTCGTGGAAGACGGCCGCCCGGCCCCCGGCCAGCCGCTCGATGGCCTCGAAGCCGCCGGACCGTGCCGCGGCCACGGCCTCGGGGTAGCCCGCCCCCACCACGTCGCGCTTGCCGAAGGCGACGATGGGCCCCGGACGGGCGATCCTCAGGGTCTCCGGCAGGTCGCCGGACGCCACGCGCAGCATCAGCGCGCGTGAGACGGCGGTGTCCAGCGCGGGATCGCCGGCGAACGAGCGGGTGATGTAGGCCAGTGGCGCGGGCACCGTGTCCAGAGTACGTAAGCTGCGGGCCGCCCGATGAGCACGACCGACGACCTCCTGCGCAACAACGAGGCCTACGCCGCCGCCTTCGACAAGGCCGGCCTGCCCGGTCCGCCGGACAAGAAGGTGGCCATCGTCGCGTGCATGGACGCGCGCCTGATCCCGACCAGGGTGCTGGGCCTCGAGGAGGGCGATGCCCACGTGATCCGCAACGCCGGCGGCGTGATCACCGACGATGAGATCCGCTCACTGTCGATCTCCCAGACCCTGCTCGGCACCACGGAGATCGTCCTCATCCACCACACGGACTGCGGGATGCTCAAGATCACCGACGAGGAGTTCAAGGACACGCTGGAGCAGTCCACCGGCCACCGGCCCGAGTGGCACAGCGGAGCGTTCCGCGATCTGGACGACAGCGTCCGGCAGTCGATCAGGACGATCGTCGAGAGCCCCTTCATCCCACACACCGGATCGGTGCGTGGCTTCGTCTACGACGTCGAGACGGGAAGGCTGCGCGAGGTGGCCTGACGCTCACGGCCCTCCGCCGCGGGCGCCACGGAGGGGTCCGCGGCGCGCCAGGCGGCCTTGCCCCCGGCCTTGACCTCGCCGAGGGCCATGTCGGCGCGGCGGTAGAGCTCGGTGCGGTCCTCGACCGGGTCCGGGTGGGTGGCCCACCCAACGCTGGCCGAGAGGCGGAAGCCTGCCAGGCCCAGCTCGCGGTCGGCCGCGGCGATCTTCTCGAGCACGCGCTGGGCCAGGCGCTCGGTGGCCTCACGGCTGATGCCGGTGGCCAGGATGGCGAACTCGTCGCCGCCCAGCCGGGCGACGAGGTCGTTACCGCGGGCCGCCTCGCGCAACGCGTCGGCCGCGGCGCACAGCACCCCGTCGCCGCCGGTGTGCCCGAACAGCGTGTTGGCGGACTTGAAGTCGTCCAGGTCCACCAGCAGCAGGCCGATGCGGTCGCTGGCGCGCCCGCCCGTGCGACCCAGGTCCATCACGGCCTCGAAGGCGCGCCGGTTGGCCACCCCGGTCAGCGGGTCGGACAGGGCCAGGGCGTCGGCGCGCTCGCGCATCTCCACCTGCAGGCGCTTCGCGGCGATGATCAGGGCGCCGAGGACGAAGTAGGTGGGCACGATGACCAGCAGCTCGCCGACGAAGCCGGCCTCGGTGGCCCCGGATTCGTAGAACAACGGCAGCGAGTGCACGATGGCGCATCCGACGATGTAGAGCGCGGCCTCGCGCGGCACGTAGAAGTACGAGGCGTAGAAGATGATGAACAGCAGGTAGAAGCGGGTCGGCGAGGTGGCGCCGCCGGTGGAGGCCATGGCCACGGCCGCGATCGGCAGGCCCATGAAGCACGACAGGTGCGAGACGATCGGGGGCGCCTTGTCCCACGGCACGACCGTCAGCGCGGCGGTGCCCCACGCGATCCCCACCACGATCACGGCCAGTAGCGCCGCCGTGTTGGTGACGTCGATCCCCGGAACCAGGAACAGCGACAGCCCCGTAGCCGAGCCGGTCAGGTACAGCGCACCGGCAAGCTTGCCCGCCAGCGGCCGTTCCTCCTCGATATGAAGGCCCTGAATTGCAGTCACGTCCCCAGAGCCCCATCGTCCCGGGCCGGGCAGACCTTGAGCGGAATAGGCCAGACGTCTAGAAGCCGAGCGCGAACTTCGCGTCCTCGGACATCAGCTCCGGCGTCCACGGGGGCGTGAACACCATCTTGGGGTAGACGGCGCTGACTCCCTCCAGATCGCCGACGAACTCCTCCATCTGCTCGGAGACCTGCGGTCCGATCGGACAGCCGGGTGAGGTCAGCGTGAACGTGATGAACACCTCGCTGCCCTCGACGGCGATGTCGTAGACCAGCCCGAGCTCCACGAAGTCCAGCCCGAGCTCGGGATCGATCACGTTCTCCAGGGCTTCCTGGACGTCGTCGGTGGTGGGTGCCTCGGCCATGGGGGCAAGCTTAGAGGCCGATAGGCTGAATTCCATGCCGATGCTGGCTCTGCTGCTCATCTTCATCGTGCTCCCGATCACGGAGCTGTACCTGATCTACCTGGTCGGGGACACCATCGGGATCTGGTGGACGCTGGGCCTGTTGGCCGCCGATTCGGTGCTGGGCTCACTACTGCTGCGCTCGCAGGGACGGACCGTGTGGACGCGCTTCCAGGAGGCCATGGCCGCCGGCCGGTTGCCCCACCGGGAGGTCCAGGACGGGGTGGCCGTGATCTTCGGCGGGGCCTTCCTGATCACCCCCGGGTTCCTGACCGACATCTTCGGGCTGGTGCTGCTGCTGCCGCCCACACGCCGGCTGGTGATCAGGCTGTTCGCGAAGCCCGTCGCCCGCTTCATGACCGCGCGCTTCGTGGTCCGCGGACCCTCCCGCCGGCCCCGCCCGGGCGCCGACGTGGAGGGCACCGCCACCGAGTACCCACCGGCCGATCCCCCGCGGATCGAACGGTGAGCGCGCTCTCGATCGGCCTGTTCGACCCCGAGCACGGCCTCAACGTCAGCGCCCGCGCGGGCGCCACGCTGCTGTTCGAGGGCGGCCGCGCCGACGTCCGCGACGGCGGCCCGGAGATCGAAGCCACCCGCAAGGGCTGGCAGGCCCGGCTTGGCGAGGACTTCGACGTCAAGCTCGAGCCGGTGGCGGACGGCGCCGTGCTGGGGGACGTGACCGTGCACGTATGCCGAGTGACCGGGCGGATCGGGGGCCACAAGGCGCGCTGCCTGGGCACCGTGGCCGACACCCGCGAGCCGCCGGCGTGGGACGAGCTGGACGCGCTGCGCTCGATCGCGGCTGTGTTCGACACCGAGAACGCCTTCCTGGCGCTGGCGCGGCGCCCGCGCGGGGCGATCGGCCACGACGCCGAGGACGTGTCCGGCTGGCTGCTGTCCGAGGGCGAGGTCGTGGACCTGGACGAGACGCGGCTGTCCACGGTCTACGACGGCAACGGCCGCCAGCGCAGCGCCGGGCTGGAGCTGTGGACGCCCGCCCACGAGTTCCCGCTGCGCGGCTCGGGCACCGTGGTGGCCGGGACCTCCCTGGCCCTGGAGGGACTGGACGTGCATGCCGCCGCCTTCCGCTGGCGCATGGACGACCGCGAGGGCGCCGGCGCGTACGAGCTGTGGCTGCGCAGCGAGCCCGAGCCGGCGTGATCCGCGCGGTGATCTCCGACTTCGGCGGGGTGCTGACCACGCCGCTGGGCAACGCCTTCGCCGCCTGGTCGAAGGAGTCCGGCGTGCCGCTCGAGGACCTGGGGACGGCCATGGCCAAGGCCACGGAGGCCCACGACGGCCAGCATCCGCTGTTCCTGCTCGAGCGCGGCGAGCTGACCGAGCGCGAGTTCCTGGACCGGCTGCAGGCCGCGATGCCCGCGGAGCACGACCTGGAGGGGATGTTCGACGTCTGGTTCGGCTTCCTGGAGCGCAACCCGGAGATGATCGAGCTGATGCGCGACCTGAAGGGGCGGGGGCTGCGGATGGCGCTGCTGACCAACAACGTGCGCGAGTGGGAGCCCCGCTGGCGGCCGATGCTGCCCGAGCTGGACGAGATCTTCGAGGTGGTGGTGGACTCCGGCTTCGTGGGCATGCGCAAGCCCGAGCACGGCATCTACGAGCTGACGCTGGAGCGCCTGGGCGGCGTGCCCGCGTCCGAGTGCCTGTTCGTGGACGACATGGAGGTCAACTGCGACGCCGCCCGCGAGCTGGGCATGACAGCGGTGCAGTTCCACGACAGCGAGCAGGCCCGCACCGAGGTCGAAGCGGTACTGGCGTAGCCCGCTTCGGTGGCCTAGTGTGGGCCCGTGAGGAGAGTGAGCATCGCCCTCGCCGGCTTCCTGCTGGCCTGCCTGATCGCCAGCGCGACCGCGAACGCGGCGCCCCAGACCAAGACCTTCCGCACGGGCCCGATCAAGGTCGGCTCCTACCAGGTCAAGCAGAGCGACCTCGACGGCAACATCCCCACCCCGAAGGTGAGCGGGTTCATCACCGAGATGGACGTGGAGGTCGTGGACGCCAAGGGCAGGCCGATCCCGATCAACCGGCTGATGCTGCACCACATCGTGTTCAGCAACCTCGGCCCGGCGCTGGGCTCCAAGCGCGACGGCACGTGCGGCAGCTTCACGCTGCTGAACTCGCGCAGCACGGTCCCCGGCATGGCCGAGCGCTTCTACGCCGCCGGTGAGGAGCGCGCCAAGCTGCGCCTCCCGCAGGGCTACGGCTACAAGATCGACGCGGGCGACA
This sequence comes from Thermoleophilaceae bacterium, assembly GCA_035630015.1. Lineage (GTDB taxonomy): Bacteria > Actinomycetota > Thermoleophilia > Solirubrobacterales > Thermoleophilaceae > JAAYBF01. Next base: position 5,494 of record DASQLM010000258.1, read on the forward strand.
AGTGGGGCATGACCTGGATGCTGATGAACCACCGCAAGACCGTTGACACCGCCTACATCCAGTACCGGGTGACCTACGACACCCAGCCCAGGACCCCGGTCACGCCGTACTGGCTGGACATCGAGAACTGCAAGTCCGACCCGGTGTTCGACATCCCCGGCGGCAAGAAGAAGGGCGCCACCACGCGGCGCTCGAGCATCTGGAACGTCCCGGCCTCGGGGCGGATCGTGGCCGGCGGCGGGCACGTGCACGGCGGCGCGAAGCAGCTGGACCTCAAGCGCACCGGCCCCGACTGCACGATGTACAGCTCGAAGCCCACGTGGGGCGGGCCCAAGCATCCCTTCTACAACGTCAAGCCGGTGCTGCACGAGCCGGGGCCGATCAACATGAGCGGCTTCACCAGCGGGGCCGGTATGCCCGTGCGCCAGGGCGAGCGATTGCGCCTGGACGCCGACTACGACGGCGAGCTCATGCACACGCGGGTGATGGGCATCTTCATCCTGTTCCTGGCCCCCGATGCGGCCGCGCCCGCCACGCGCTCGTGCGCGCCGCCCGCGGACCTGCGCAACTGGACGACCGGCGAGCGCGGGCGCAAGAAGCCGCCGCGCTTCGCCGTGCCGCTGATCGGTCTGGACGGCAGGGGCAAGGCGCGCGAGATCAAGGCGCCGCGCGGCGCCCGGCGCAAGCTGCGAAACGGCGCGCAGATCGGCGTCGGCGACAGCTTCTTCACCCGCCCGAACGTGTCGGTGGCCGCTGGCTCGACGCTGAAGTGGAAGTTCAACGGCAAGCTGCTGCACAACGTGACCGTGGCCGACGGCCCGCGCGGCTTCTCCTCCGCGCACCTGGACCAGGGCCGTACGTACAAGGCCAAGCTCAGCGCGCCGGGCACGTACAAGCTGTTCTGCGCGCTGCACCCGGTGCAGATGACCGAGACCATCAAGGTCCGGTCGGCCAAGCGCAAGAAGTAGCTCCGGAACGAAAACGAGACACGGTCCCGGCGCCTGAGTGCGCGCCTTGCCGGACCGAAGTCCGACCGGCTGTCGCGGCGGGCCTCACAACTCGTGGCCTCGCTCTTTGCGCCTGGGTCCGTGTCTCTGCGGGGCACTCAAGCATCGCCCTCGCGGACGGTCAACCACCCCCGGGCGATGATCCCGCTGTTTGGCGATTTTTCCTTCAGCCCAACGGCGCGCGGGCGAAGTTGACCGAGAACGCGCGGCACCAGACCACCACGGTGTCGTACCGGTCGCGCCGCAGTCCGCGGGGCAGCCCGTACTGCTGGCTGCCCTTGTTGCCCTTGAGCGCTCCCAGGTCGATCGGGTCCTTGACCCCGGCCTCGTCGCGCGCCGGGCCCTTGACCAGGTAGACGCGCAGATCCGGGCCGTTGTCGACCTCGAAGGACGTCAGCGTCAGCACGTCGCCACCGCGCGCCCGGCGCACGATCGTCGCGGTGCCACGGGCCGGATGGGCGACCGGCCGGAACGCGCCGCTGCCCAGCGAGCGGTTGCGCGGCCTGGGCGCCTGCTTGGTGGCGGGCTCGCGCGCCTCGGCCGGCGCCGCCATGACGACCCGCTCGTCGACCTCGTCGTCCACGAACTGCGATCGCCCCAGGTAGATCCCGGCGACCGCGGCGGTGAGCAGGTACGCGACGCCGACAGGGACCCGGAGCGCCGGCCGTCGCCAGGCGATGGCCAGGCAGCCCGCGGCGGCCAGGCCCATCCACGCGGCGGTCAGGACCATCGCGACCGTGAAGTCGTTGGTGATCAGCCCTCCGCTGACCCACAGCCCGGCGGCGACCACGGCGATGACCGCGAGCGCTGCCAGCAGCTTGTGTGCGATGGACACGGTTCGACTCCCCGGTCCGCAGTATGGCTAGGCCGCGGCGGTCACGCGCTCGAGGTTGTCCAGCGCCACGGTCCAGCCGCCCTCGTGGTCGCTGACCGCCTGGTCGTCCCAGAGCCCGTGGTGGGTGAACAGCACCCTCGTCCGGCCCTGGTGCTCCTCGAACTCGACCTCGACCAGCTGGGAGTACTGGTCGCGCTCGTCGTCCCACTCCCAGGTGAAGGCCAGCCGCCGCGGGGGATCGATCTCGGTGTACTCGCCCCCGCCGCCGTACTCCTCGTCGGCGTGCGGGTTGTGCATCACCACCCGCAGGCTCCCGCCCACGCGCAGGTCGACGGTGGCCTCGGTGGTGTCCCAGTCGTGCCCGGCGTGGAACCAGCGCTTCAGCACCTCGGCGCTGGTCCACGCCTCGAACACCCGTTGCCTCGGAGCGTCGAAGGTGCGCTCGATGTGCAGCGTCTTTCCCTGCATCACGACCCCCGCGGACGACGCAGATGGACCGCCATCCAGGCGCGTGCGGCGGCCAGCACGGCCACGGATCCGGCCAGCAACTCCTCGGCCGGCAGACCGGCCACGTGCGCGATCACGCCTGGGCTCCGTACCTGTCGTGATACCTCCACCACGTGTACGGCTCGGTTTGGGGTGTGCCCTCGGGCGAGTCCTCCCACTCCTCCTGGCGGCCGTAGGGCGTCAGGTCCAGGTAGCTCCAGGTGGTTCCCAGCTGCGAGTCGCCGCGGTCGTGCACGTAGTAGGTGCGCAGGATCTGGTCTCCCTCGCGCAGGAACACGTTGGTGCCGTGCCACTCGTCCACGCCGTGGTCCACGTCGAAGTCGTCCGTGATCGTGTACCAGGGCAACTGCCAGTCCATGCGCTCCTTCAGGCCGGCGATGTCGCCCTGCGCCCCGCGGGAGACCAGGGCGAGCGTGGTGTCGCGGGCGTTCAGGTGGGCCGGGTGGGCGATGCCGTCGGTCAGGAACGAGCAGCCGGGGCACCCGCGCTCGGGGTAGTCGGCCACGCCGGGCTCGTAGAAGAAGCGGTACAGGACGAGCTGGCTGCGGCCCTCGAACAGGTCAGCCAGGCCCACGGTGCCATCCGGGCCCTCGAAGGCGTAGTCCTTCTCCACGGCCGTCCGCGGCATCCGGCGGCGCTGGGCGGCCAGTGCGTCCTGGGCTCGCGTGAGCTCCTTCTCCTTGACCAGCATCTCCTGGTGCGCGGCTTCCCACTCCTGGGCGGAAACGATAGGCGGGGTGCTCATGCGTCCTCCTTCAGGTACTCGTCGACGACATCGAACAGTCGCTCCCAGTGGGAGCGCTGGCGATCCATCCAGTCGGCGGCCTCGGCCATCGCGCCGGTGTCCAGCGACAGCCGGTGTGTCCGGCCCTCGACCCGGCGCACGATCACGCCGGTCTCCTCCAGCACCCTCAGGTGCTTGGTGATCGCGGGCTTGGAGACGCCGAAAGCGGACGTCGCCTCCCCCACGGTCGCCGGGCCCGCGGCCAGCCGCTCGACGATGCCGCGCCGGATGGGGTGCGAGAGCGCCCTGAACGGATCGTTAACCATAGGGTTAACGCTAGCAGGTGCCCCAGAGCCCGTCGTCCCGGCCGCGGGCGTCGCGGGCCAGCCGGGCGAAGCGGGCGGCATAGCGGTCGTTCGGCGGGATCGTGAGCACCCGCGCGTAGCCGCCGGCCACCAGCCGCGCGTTCAGCGACTGCCCGCCGGCTTTCCAGACGTAGACCAGCAGCCGCCCGTAGCGGTCCCGCGCCTCGCGGCCGACCGTGAACCGCACCGGCTGGCCGTCCACCTCGGCCTTGGTGAACTCCGACGCCTGTTCGCCGAAGCACTCATCTCCTCCGTAGACCTCGGGCGTGTCGACGCCGATCAGGCGCGCCTTGCCCCGGCCGGCCAGCTCCACGGTGTCGCCGTCCACCACCCGCTGGACGAGCACCTGCTTCGCGTCGCCGGGCACCGGCGGCCCGGCTACGTCGCCCAGGCCCTCTCCGCCCTCGAGCTGCTGCGCGACGTAGCCCACACCGATGGCGAGGACCACCAGCAGGACGGGGATGAGGTTGCGCGGCCTGATGTCAGGTACAGGCCGGCGGAGCGAGAACTAGTTCTCGGACCCGAGACGGTCCCAGCAGTACAGCTCGACCGCTTCCGCCGCCAGCTCCGCGGTGCGCTCCTTCGACAGCCACGGCAGGACGGTGTCCAGCGCCTGCTCCTCGCTGACGCCGGCCTCGAAGGCGTCCTCGCCGCGGAACCCGGCGGCGATGCGCAGCGCCTCGCGCCGGTGCTCGCCCAAGTGGGCGAACGCCTTCAGCAGGAACTCCTTGTTGGCGATGGGCTGCCCGACCTCGAGCGACGCGTGCCACGCGGCCAGCATGGACAGGTCGTCGTCGTCCAGCACCTCGACGGCCTTGGCGTAGTGCACCTGCAGCTCGTCGTCGGGGATCTCGTCCACCCATGCGCGCACGACCTCACCGAGCAGCTGCCGCCGGGCCTCGCGGCCTACGGCCTCCGCCATGACACGGATGGCCTCCTGGGGCTCTATGAAGCAGAGTGGCATGGCGTCAAGGTAGGGCCGACGCCAGACGGAAACCGTGGTGCGGTGCTCGCCAGGCCACCGCCCTGGCTGCGCTCCTACCCGCTACCGGGAGGGGACGGTGCCCGCCAGGTACTCGGCCAGCCGCTCGGACGCCTGCTTGAGGCGCCGGAAATACGCAGCACGACTGAGGTTGAGCTCATCGGCCGCGACCTCGTGGCTGGGCGCCGGGTCCAGGTAGCCGCGGGTCAGCACGCGTGCCAGCAGCCGCTCGTTCTCGGCGTCGCCGAACGCGTTCTGCGTACCGGACTCCAGCAGCTGCCGCACGGACTCCGAGCGCGCCTCGATGCCCTCCCCCGTGGCCAGCGGGCTGCGGGCCAGCTCGGCCGGGACCGCCAGGCTCCGCAGCGCGTCGCGGACCGCCTCGGGCGCCACCTCCACCGGCGCGGTCGACGGCGTGTCGGGCACGGCGTGCTGCGGCGGCGCCAGGCCCAGCTCCATGTACACGAACGAGCGCTGCAGGCCCAGCAGGCCACCCTCGCCGTAGTCGATCACGTGGCACTGGAACTCGGTCTCGCCCACGTGCACGTCCAGCTCGGCGATGTGCTGCCCGCCCAGGGCCTGGGAGAACACCGTCGCGCCGGGCACGCGCGGATCGACCGGCAGGTAGGCGATGCGCGGGTTGGCCAGCCCCGAGCGCAGCACCCAGACCATGTTCAGCATGCCCTGGATGCCGGAGGTGGGGTCGTCGGTGAAGTCGAACGAGTCGCGCCACAGGATGGCGTTGCCGTCCGGCACATGCTCGGCCGCATGCGCCAGCCACGGGCCCAGGAGCACGTCGTCGTGCGCGATCGCGGGCGCCGTGGCGGGCGTGACCGCCGTGGAGTACCCGCACAGGTTGTCGCCCGCGTCGCGCGCGCAGACCACCCGCTCGGGCGCCTGCTCGATCAGCCGGCGGGTGGGCTCCCACCATCCGTCACAGCCGACCGACGCGAGCAGCAGCGCCAGCTGCTCCTTGTCCGCGTCGCGGACGCCGTCGATGCGGTTGCGGGTGGCCCCCTCCCAGCCGTAGAAGGCCCGGATGGCGTCGGAGTCCACCAGCTCCGCCAGGTCCACGGTGAGCAGCGTGTTGCCCGCGGCGGCCCTGGTGTACAGGTGGTCGGCGATCCTGCGCCTGAGCTCGCGCTCGCGCTCCGCGTCGCGCTGGCGCAGGTCGGCGCGGGCGGCGCGCCGCACCAGCTCATGCAGGGTCAGGCCGCCCCCCAGCACCTCGGAGAAGGTGCGGTCGCGCAGCCACTCCAGCGTCTCGCGGGCGTCGATGCCGGGCAGCACCGCGCGCAGCAGGTCCTCGGTGACCACGCGGGCGATCGCGGCCACGCCGATCGCGTCCAGGTGCGCGGCGTCCACCTCGCCGCCGGCGAGCTGCGCGATCAGCGCGCGCACGATCTCGGGCGGCTCACCCTCCCGTGCGGGTGACCAGTCCGGGTCCTCGCGGGCGGCGTCGGCGGCCAGCGTCAGCGCCAGCGGCGACCCCCGCGCCCACTCCGCCAGCTCCGCGGCCCGGCGAGCGTCGGTCACGCCCTGCGAGGCCAGCAGCGAGCACGACTCGTCGTCGCTGAGCGGCCCGAGCTCGAGCTCCACGGTCAGGTTCTCCCACCCGCCCTCGCGCCAGCCGGGGTCCGGCGCGCCCCGCCCGGCGATGACCACGATGCTTGCGTCGGGCAGGTCCGGCAGCACGCTGCGGCGCAGGTGGCCACCCAGCGCGGCCATGCGCTCGTAGGTCTCCAGCACCACCAGCGGCCGCTCGAACGAGTGGGCGCGGGCCAGGGCGTCGTCCAGCGCGTCGGCCACCGGCGGCAGGTCGCGGCCCTCGACCAGCAGGGGCGTCCAGCCCGCCTCCTGGCCCTTCTGGATCACCCGCCGCACCAGCGAGCTCTTGCCGATCCCGCCCGGCCCGTGCACCAGCACCACGTTGGCGGGCGGATCGTCGACGAACAGCGAGTCGAGGAAGCCCAGCTCGGGGCGTCGACCCACGAATGCCGCCTCGTCACGGCGGTTCATACGGCTGCCCAGCGTCATGCGTCTGCCACCAAGTGGCACGAGGTTAGCCCGCTTGAACCGCCTCGCCCAGCGTGTGCTCCTCGTCCCAGCTGCACAGCGCCGGCCGGCCCGGGCAGTCGGCGCACAGGCCACGGTGGGGCGCGGACGTGGGCTCGAACCGGCCTTCGGACACCCCGGCCGTCAGCTCGCGCAGCTCGGCCTCCAGCGTGGGCACGTCGGCCGCCGCGTAGACGGTGGCCACCGGGTCGCCGGGGCGCTCCAGGAAGCAGTAGGCCACCTCGGCACGGGCGGCGCCGGAGCGCAGCGCCGCCAGCGCGTAGACCAGGCGCTGGATGGCGTAGGCGCCCTCGACCCGGTCGGCAGGCTCGGCGCCCTCCAGGCGGTCGCTCTTGTAGTCCACCACCAGCACGAGGTCCCCCTCGCTTGTGCCCTGAGTGCCCTGGCCGTCCCGGGTACGGGCGTGCACGTCCACGATGCCGTCGATCAGCAGGCTGCGACCGCCGCCGGTGTCCAGCGTGAAGGCGAACGGCAGCTCGGCGTGCACCCGCTCGGCGGCGCCGATGCGCGCCGCCAGCGGGGAGCGCACGAAGCCGGCCACCAGGGCGCTGATGTCGTCGACCTCCTCCGAGCGCACCGCGTTGCCCGTGGACTCGATCACCTCGGCCACGCGCGCGTCCGGCGGCACGGCCGGGGCGGAGAAATCCAGCTCCTCCAGCAGCGCGTGCACCACCGAGCCGCGGGTGGTGGCCGGCAGCGCGTCCTCGCCGTCGCCTCCCCGGGCAGCCCGGGCGGGGCCGTCGTCGGGCGGCGGCAGCCGCAGGGCCCGGTCCAGGTAGAAGCGGTAGCCGCAGCGGCGGTAGGCGGCCAGGCCCGAGTAGCTGAGTCGGCTGACCGGCAGCGCCTCCGGCACGGGCACCGCGGCCAGGGCGGGGGCGGCCAGGGCCTCCAGCCCGGGTGGCTCGGGCTCGGGCGCCACCGGCCGGCGGTCGGCCTCGGGCAGCAGCCCGTCCACGTCGGCCGGGCGCAGTATGCGACAGCCCACGCGCACCTCGCGGCCCTCGTACTCGCCTGTCACCACCCCGCCGTCCTCCATCTCGTCCAGGCGCGGGGCCAGCGCGCGCCAGAGCCAGCGCATCGGCTCGGCCAGGTCGGCGGGCTCCTGCAGCTTCTCGAGGTCGGTGGCGCCGCTGAGCACCAGGTGCTCCTCGGCGCGGGTGGTGGCGACGTAGAAGATCCGCCGCTCCTCCTCCTCGTCCGCGGCCTTCTGCTCCTCCTTGATCCGGTCCATCTCCGCGGTGTTCACCGACACGCCCGACATCGAGGCCAGCCGCATGCCGGTGCGCCCGTCCTCGGTCACGCGCAGGGCGGCGTCGTCCTCGCGCCCGAGCTTGCCCAGGTCGGCCACGCACACCAGCGGGAACTCCAGCCCCTTGGCCCGGTGCACGGTCATCAGTCGCACGGCGTCCAGGTCCTCGGCCTCCAGCGGCGCCTGGCCCTCCCCCGCCTGCACGAGGTCACGCTCGGCCACGAAGTCGATGAAGCCGCGCAGGTCGCGCCCCTCGTCGGCCTCGTACTCGCGGGCCATGCGCATGAGCTTGCGGACGTTGGCCATCCGGCGCGCGCCCTGGGGCAGCGCCAGCAGGTGGCGGTCGTAGCGCGACCGGGTGACCGCGCGGTCGATCAGCGTCTCCAGCGACACCCGGGGCGCCATCGCGCGGTCCTCGCGGAAGCGGTCGCAGAACGCGCGCAGCAACTCGAGCTGCTGGCCGCCGATCAGGCCCGGCAGCTCGTCGTCCTCGTTCATCACCCGCCAGATGCCCCCCGGACCCGTGCGCTTCGAGCGGGTGGCCAGCACCACCAGCGTGTCCAGCGACAGCCCACC
>DASQLM010000259.1:0-8095 GCA_035630015.1 Thermoleophilaceae bacterium
GAGTCGTTCTTCGCCGAACGCGACAGGAAGGCGGCGGCCAATGCGTCACCGGCGTGAACTGATTGTCCTTGCGGCCGTGGTGACGGCCCTGTGCGCGCCCGCACCCGCCGGCGCGGCCGAACGCGTGCTGGTGGGCTTCGACAAGGGCGTGTCCAAGGACCGCCAGGGCAAAATCGTCGACCGGCTGGGCGGGCGGATCGAGAAGCGCTTCTCCGCCGTCCGTGGAGGCCGGCTGGTGGCGGTCAACGCCCGCGGCGGCAGGCGGCTCGACGCGCTCCGCAAGGTCCTGCGCAAGGCCGCCGGGGTGACCTACGCCGAGCCCGACTTCACGCTGGCCACCTCGGCCGCGCGCGTGCCCAATGACCCCGACTACCCGTTCCAGTACGCCGTCGCGAACAGCGCGACCGGCGCCATCAGCGCGCCCGCGGCGTGGGGCACGCGCACCAGCTGCTCGACGGTGGCCGTGCTGGACACCGGGATCGACACCGATCACCCCGACCTGGCGCCCAACATCTACAAGAGCTCGGACAAGCCCAAGAACGGCAAGGACGACGACAAGAACGGCTACGTGGACGACACCTACGGGCTCAACGTGATCAAGGGCAAGGGATCGGGCGAGGACGACAACGGCCACGGCTCGCACGTTGCCGGGATCATCGGCGGGCGCGGGAACAACGGCACCGGCGTCAGCGGCATCTGCTGGTCGACCAAGCTGATGGCGGTCAAGTTCATGAACTCCAAGGGCAAGGGCTCGACCTCCAACGCCATCGACGGCATCCAGTACGCCGCGAAGAAGGGCGCCAAGGTCATCAACTGCTCGTTCGGCTCGAGCTCCAAGTCCTCCGCGCTGCACGACGCCGTCGACTACGCCCAGAGCAAGGGCTCGCTGCTGGTGGTGGCTGCCGGCAACGACGGCGACAACATCGACAAGACGCCCGAGTACCCGGCCTCCTACACGGACTCGAACATCCTGACCGTGGCCGCCACCACCTCGACCGACACGCTGGCCTCGTTCTCCAACTACGGGTCGACGGCCGTGGACGTGGCCGCGCCCGGCAACCAGATCCTGTCGACCTACCTGGGCGGCGGCTACAAGCTGCTGTCGGGCACCTCGATGGCCTCGCCGTACGCCGCGGGCACGGCGGCGATGCTGCGCAAGCAGGAGTCCAAGGCCACCTACTCGGACCTGCGCTACGCGATCCGCCACAAGGTGGACACGCCGCCCGCGCTCAAGGGCAAGGTGGCCTACGGCGGGCGGCTGAACGCGCAGCGCGCCCTCGGGGCCATCGGCTCCCTTGCCGACTGACCGCCCGGCCTCGTACGGTGCCGGGCATGCGAGCCGCCAGGACGATCATCTGCGCGGCCGCGTGCCTGTTGGCTCTGCCCGCCCCGGCCCGGGCGGCCCGGCTCGACATCGACCGGGCGACCCCCGTCCTGCGGGCCGGGCAGCCGGCGCAGCTGCGGGTCCGCCTGTCCTTCACCGGTGAGCGCACCTGCCACCTGGTCTTCAGGCGCGGTCGCGTGACCGAGGTGACCGAGGACGTGCTCACCGAGCACCGTTTCGTGACCTGGCGCTGGCGCGTGCCCCGGGCCGCCCGCAGCGGGCGCTGGACGCTCACGGCCGAGTGCGGCGCGGAGGCCGAGCTGACGGTACGGGCCACACGCCGGCTGCGGTTGGAGGGCGGTTTCGCCGGCCCGCGGACGGCGGCCCGGCGCGTGAGCGTCTTCACCAGCGGCGATCCGCTGGTCGTGGCCTTCGTCGAACGGCCATGAGGGCGCCGGCGGTAGCCGCCGCGGTTGCGCTCGTGCTCGTCGCCCCGGCCGCCGGCTGCGGCGGCGACGACGAGCCCGGAGAGCCGCCGCGCACGGTCGCCACCACCGAGCGGACCGAGCTCGCCACCACGGCGCGGACCACGCCGAGGCCGGCGCCGATCAAGCCCGCGCGGTGCCCGGCCGGCGCCGCGAACTGCGCCAGCGCGACCGGCCGCGTGGTCTACGTCGAGGCCGTCGACCCCGACGGCGACGGCGACGCCCACTTCGTCCTGGCCGGGGGCAACGTGACCGGCCCCGGGCTGTCGGTCATCGACGTGCGGCGTGACCTGCGGCCCGACCCGCTGCCGCGGGCGGGCGACACTGTCACCGCTTCGGGTCCGGTGTACCGGGGCTCGTACGGGCAGCGCCAGATCGAGGCGCGGCAGCTGCGGGTGCGCTAGCCCGAGGGCTCTTCGGGCTCGACGTCCAGGCGCACCTTCGTGTGCCACGAGACCCACACGTCCCGGTAGGTCTCCCCGGGCTCCACCTCATCGGGCAGGTTCTCCCGCTGGTGCAAGGTCTCGGCCTGGTAGTCGCCCCGATAGCGCACCTCGGTGTCCGGCTCGTCCTCGAAACGCAGGCGGCGTATGCGCGCCGACGCGCCGATCTCGATGTCCGGCGGTTCGCTCATTCCTCCGCGGCGGCCGAGCGCACGTCGTTGATGGTGATGCGGCCATCCGAGCCGGTGCCCTCGACGTCACCGAGGTCGACGTCCAGATCCTGCGCGGCGGCCAGCGCGGCGTCCGTGGCGTGGTGGCGCTCGGCCCGGCGGTGGCGCCGCCGCTGGCCGATCTCCCGGGCCTTGCGGGCGGCGGCCAGGCCCAGATCCTTCGCCTCGTCGGTGGCCGCCGCGCCGATCTCCTTGGCCACGGTCTTGGCCGCGGCCTTGGTCAGGGTGCCCGCGCCCGCGTCCGCGATGTCGCCCGCGGCATCGGTGGCGCCGCCCACGGCATCGGTGGCGCCGCCCACGGCATCGCCGGCCGCGTCCGTCGCGCCTCCGACGGCGTCGGTGGCGCCCTCGACGGCACCGCCGGCACCGCCGGCGCCGCCCGCGACGCCGCCCACGGCCTCACCAGCGCCTTCGCCAACCTCACCGACGGCTTCGCCGGCGCCTTCGCCGACATCACCAACGGCTTCGCCCGCGCCTTCGCCGACCTCACCGGCCGCCTCGCCGGCTCCCTCGCCGACCTCTCCGACCGCCTTGCCGGCGCCTTCGCCGACGTCGTCGACCGCCTGGCCGGCGCCCTCACCGACGTCCTCGACGGCGCTGCCTGCGCCTTCGCCGACGTCGTCGACCGCCTGGCCGGCGCCCTCGCCGACATCCTCGATGGCCTCGCCCGACTCGCCGAGCACGTGCCCGGCACCCGATCCGACGTCCTCGACCGCCTTGCCCAGGCTCTTGACGAGGTCGGGATTGCGGTCCAGTGTGGTCAGCACCCGGTCGACGATGGCCGTCACGTGGTCCAGCCGGACCTTGACCAGCGCCTGGGCCTCGACGCCCTTGATGTCCAGCTCCAACTTGCCCAGGTGCACGTCGACGCCGACGTTCAGGTTCACCAGGTCCAGCACCTTGGCCTGGAGCGCCACGTGGGCGTCCAGGTTGTCGACCTCCAAGTGCAGGGAGTCGACCTTGAGCACCGGTACGTCCAGCAGGACGTCGGGCTCCTGGCCCATGGCGTCGCCGTCTTCGGTCGCGTAACGCTCGTACTCGGCTTCGGCCGCCGTTCCCTGGCCGTCAACGTTCTGGGCGAAGCGGTATTTCTCGGTCTTCTGCGACGCCTTGCGCCCGTTGCCCGAGTTCCCGCGCCGCGTGGCCGGACTCTTGCTCTTGGTGGTTCTCTGCGCCATCAGCGTCTCCTCAACCCTTCGCGCCCTTGGCCACCCCACCGGTGGCCTTCTTGGCGCCCTTGCCGGCGCCCTTTGCGCCCTTGCTCGCACCCTTGCCGACGCCCTTGGCCGCCTTGCCGGCGCCTTCGCCGACGTCTTCGGCGGCGTCGCCGGCGCCCTGGCCGACGTTCTCGACCGCGCTGCCGGCGCCCTCGCCGACATCTCCGACCGCGCTGCCGGCGCCCTGGCCGACCTGCTTGACCGCGCTGCCGGCGCCCTGGCCGACGTCCTCGACCGCCTCGCCCGTGCCCTCGAGCGCCTTGCCGGCGCCGCCGCTGACCTCCCGCACGGCCTGGCCCACGCTCTCCAGAAGCTCGGGGTTGCGGTCCAGCGAGATCAGCACACGCTCCAGGATCGAGCTGACGTTGTCCAGGCGCGCCTTGAGCAACGCCTGGGCCTCGACGCCCTCGATCTTCAACTGAACGTTCTCGATCCTCACATCGGCCCCGACGCTGATCTGCACCAGCTCCCGGACCTCCGCCAGGACCGCAACCTGCGCGTGCAGGTCCTCGACCTTGAGGTCAATCTCGTCCACCTTGACCACCGGAACGTCCACCAGAACGTCGGGGCCATCGGGAATCTTGCTGGGGTCGGTGACCGAATAGTCGTCGACCTTCGGTGCCGAGCGCGAACCACGCCCTGAGCCGTTACCCGAACCGGAACTCCCGTTCGAGGACGACCTCGATTTCCTCTGCGCGGCCATCGCCTCGCCTCCTCCCTCTCGGTGGTCGGTCGCTTAGCTGATCGCCTTGCTGACCTCTTCCGCCTTACGGCGGGCGGTCCGGATCTCCGCGGTCAGCTCGCCGATCTGCTTTCCGGCCTTCGCTGCCTGCTTGCCGGACTTGCCGATCTGCTTGGCCAGGCTGTTACCGGTCCCGGGCACGGGAATGCCGAGCACCTTCTTGGGCTTTGCGGCCGATCGCGCGCCGAGCACGGCGCCGCCGACCACGCCGGCGACTGCCACCACACCAGTGATGGCCGGGCCCTTGGCCTTCGCCAGCGGGCCCTTGAGGCGCTCTCCGGCCTGGGCCGCCACGTCCGTCGCGCTGCTGGCCGCCATCTTGGCCTTGTTCTTGGCGGCGGCGGGCTTCGCCGTGCTCTTCGCGCGGCTCGCTCCCTTGGACTTGGCCCGCGTTGCGGGCTTGCGCGCACCCGAGTTGCTCGACTTCGCGCGCGAGTTGCTCGACTTGGCCTTGCTCTTCGGCGCGGCGCTCTTGCCGTTGGACGACTTCGCCGCGTTGCCGTTGCTGCTTCGGGACGACGTGCTGCGTTTCTGTGAACTCGTCTTGGCCTCGGCCATCACGGTCACCTCTTCCTCTCACTCGACGTCCCCTGCGCCTAGGCCCCGGCTACCCCTTTCACGACCGTGAAAACCCATGGGAAAGAATTGTCAGCCGCGCAGAGCCGCCCTGGCGGCGGGCGAACGCCGCCGCTCCCACCGCTGCGACCAGCGCGGCCGCCGCGCCCAGCATCAGCGCCGCGCGCGGGTCGGCCGCCTGGGCCACCCAGCCCGCCAGCGGCCCGCCGATGGGAGTCGAGCCCAGGAAGACCACCGAGTACAGCGCCATCACGCGGCCGCGCATCTCCGGCGCCACCTCCAGCTGCAGGGTCGAGTTCACACCGGCGGCGAAGGTCACGCTGGCGGCGCCCACCAGCGCCAGGGCGGCCACGGTCAGCGGGAGCGTCGGCGCCACCGCGGCCAGGACGGTGGCCACGCCGAAGGCGGCGCTGGAGCCCACGAGCAACGCCGGTGACACGCGCCCGCGTGCCCCGGCGGTCAGTGCGCCGATCACCGAGCCGGCGCCCATGGCCACCACCAGCGCGGCGTAGGTGCCCGCCCCTCCGTGGAAGGTGAACTTGGCCAGCAGGGGCAGGATCACCTGGAAGTTGAAGCCCAGGGTGCCCACCAGGACCATCATCGCCAGCGGCACCGCCAGGGCGGGCGTGCGAGCCACATAGGCCACGCCGTCCCGTAGCGCGTGGGGGCGGCGCGGCGCGCGCTCGGGCTGCGCCAGGGCGGCCGTGTCCATGCGCCGCAGCGCGATCAGCATCGCCACGAACGAGGCGGCGTTGATCAGGAAACACGGCTCGACGCCCACGGTCGCGATCAGCACACCGGCGATCGCCGGCCCGACCATGCGCGCGCAGTGCACGATCACGCTGTTCAGGCTGACCGCATTCACCACCCGGTCGGGGCCGACCATCTCGATCACGAAGCTCTGGCGGGCCGGGTTGTCCAGCGCGTTCACGGTGCCGCGGATGAAGACCAGGGCGAACACCATCCACGGCACCACCACACCGGACACCGTGACGGCGAACAGGGTCAGTGCGGGCACCACCATGCCCAGCTGCGTGAGCATCAGCAGCTTGCGCTTGTCGAAGCGGTCGGCCAGCAGGCCGCCGTACGCGCCCAGCAGCAGCATCGGCGCGAACTGGAGCGCCGCCAGGAGGCCCACGGCCACACCGCTGTCGGTCAGGCGCAGGATCAGCCAGGTCTCGGCCACGATCTGGACCCAGTTGCCGCTCAGCGAGACCACTTGGCCGGTGAAGTACCGGCGGTAGTTCGGCACCTTCAGCGACAGGAACGGCTTGCGCAGCGCGGCCGTCACGCGTCGCGATCCTCGAGCATGCGCTCGAGCACCTGGGCGGCGCGCTCCAGCGCGGCGCGGTCGCCGGCCGAGAGGCCGGCCATGCGATCGGCCAGGTAGGCGTTCTTGCGCGACCGGACCTCCTCCAGCAGCTCGTGCCCCTCGGCGGTGATCGAGAGCAGGCTGACCCTGCCGTCGTCCGGGTCCCCCGCGCGCTCGACCAGTCCGCGCTCGGTCAGGTGGCCCGCCACCCGCGTGGCGGTGGGGCGCTGGACGCGCTCGATGTCGGCCAGCTCACTGGGCGTGAGCGGACCGCGGTTCTCGATCGTCGCCAGCGCCGCGACCTGCGACGGCGTCAGGTGCGCGTCGGCCTCCTGGCGCAGCCGGCGGGCGGTGCGCGTGATGGCCAGGCGCAGCCGGGCGGCCAGCGCGAGGTCATTGGTGGCTGTCGTTTCGGAGTTCATTAGCCTTGGTAATTACCTTAGCGAAGGATCTCCGGTACGTCCGGCGCAGGACCGCGGTCGTGATCGCCGGGGCCATGGCCCCCACGAAGATGACCGCGTCGCCTAGGCCGGAACGGGTGCCGCGGGCGGCACCGGCTCGGCCTCGGCCTCGCCCGCGCGATCCTCGGCCAGCCGCTCGCTGCCGCTGCGGGTGCCCAGCGGCACCTCGGGCAGCAGCGCGATCGCGATCAGCGCGACCAGCGTCAGCGGCGCGGCGACCATGAAGATCTCGGCGGTGCCGCTGGCGTAGGCGTGCTGGACCACGGCCAGGACCGGGCCCGGCAGCGAGTTCACGTCCGGGATCGACGTCGTGCCCCCGCCCACGGCACCGGTGGAGATGCCCTGGGCCGCCAGGCCGTCGGCGATCTGCGAGCTGGCGCGCGAGCCCAGGATGGCGCCCAGGACCGAGACGCCGGTGGCGCCGCCCAGCGAGCGGCTGAAGGTGATGAGCGCGCTGGCGGCGCCGATGTCCTCCAGCGGCACGGCGTTCTGCACCACCAGGACCAGGTTCTGCATGACCATGCCCACGCCCAGGCCGACCAGCGCCATGAACACGCCAAGCTCGACCAGGCTGGTGTGCTCGTCGAGCATCCCCATCAGCGCCAGGCCCGTGGTCAGCAGCACGGCGCCCGTGACCATGAATTTCTTGTAACGGCCGGTCTTGGAGATGCGCCGGCCCACCAGCGTGGACGAGATCAGGATGCCGATCATCATCGGGATGGTCAGCAGGCCCGAGGCGGTGGGGCTCTCGCCGCGCGAGATCTGCAGGTACTGGCTGAGGAAGACGGCCACGCCGAACAGGGCGACGCCGACGGAGGCGCTGGCGATGGCCGCCAGTACGGGCACGCGCTCGCGGAACAGGTGGGTGGGGATCAGCGGCTCGTCGCGGGTGACCTCCACGCGCACGGCCGCGCCCAGCAGGGCGATGCCGCCCAGCACCAGGACCGCGGTCTGCCAGGACAGCCAGTCGAACTGGTGGCCGGCCAGCGAGACCCAGATCAGCAAGGCCGAGATGCCGGCCGAGATGAGCCCGGCGCCCAGGTAGTCGATGCGGACCTTGCGCCGCGGGCGCTCGGGCAGGTGCAGCGTGCGCTGCAGCACCACGAACGCGGCGGCGGCGATGGGCACGCCGACGAAGAAGCACCAGCGCCAGCCCAGGGCGGAGTCGGTGATCACGCCGCCCAGCAGCGGGCCGCCGACGGTGCCGACGGCCATCACGGATCCCAGGTAGCCCATGTAGCGCCCGCGCTCGCGCGGGGAGACGAGGTCGGACAGCACCACCTGCACCAGCGCCATCAGGCCGCC
>DASQLM010000260.1:0-3726 GCA_035630015.1 Thermoleophilaceae bacterium
GCAGCCAGCCGCCGCCCATTACTTGATCACGCTGATCTCAGGATGGGTGGCGAGCAACGTCTGGGTGAAGACGTAATTGAACGCAAAGATCCCCAGGAAGGAGATCACGACGCCCTGGTTCACGGCACGGCCCACACCCTCCGCGCCACCGGACGCAGTCATCCCCTTGTAACAGGAGACCACGGCGATGATGGCGCCGAACAGCGTCGTCTTGACGACTGATCCCCACAGGTCGGTGGTTGTCGCGTTGTTCAGGAGTGTCGAGAAGAAGGGACCTAACGGAGCGTTGAAGGTCAGCGTGGCCAGCACGCCGCCGAACATGCCGAACACCAGCGCGTAGATGTTGAACAGGCCGGTGGCGATCATCAGCGCCAGGAAGCGGGGCACCACGAGGTTCTTGATCGGGTCGACGCCAAGCACCTGGAGCGCGTCCAGCTCTTCGCGGATCTTGCGCGCGCCCAGGTCGGCCGTGATGGCCGTGCCGCCGACGCCGGCCAGGATGATGGCTGTCACGAACGGCGCGAACTCGCGCACGGAGGCCAGCACGAAGAAGCCGCCGAGGCGGTCGATGGCCCCGAAGATGATCAGGAAGTTGCCCGCCTGCAGGCCGGGCGCGCCGTAGCCGAAGGCGATCGTCGAGATGGTGAGCGGGAACCAGCACAGCCGCAGCGCGAACAGGAACTGCTGGACGAACTCCGTGCCGTACGGGTACGGCGGGCGGATGGCCGACAAGAGCGTCTTGCCGGTCAGGATCATCATGTCGCCGACCTGCTCGAGCAGGTTCTTGGTCGGGAGGAACGCCCGATCCGCGACGGCTCTGACCACTTAGTTCCTCCTCCCGGCGTCCATGCTGCTCCACGCGCTCGCGCGAGCGCACCACTCTCTCGGCCGAACACTACGCCATGCGCGATGGCGCTGACAAGCCACAACCGGCACTGGGCGCAACCGCGCCGGGCAGGGCATCACCCGTGGTATGTTGGCCGCGCTTTGCGGCGGAGGAGACTGCATGCTGTGCTGATGAGCCTGGCTGCGGTCGGGCTCTCGGCCTGTGGGGGAGATCCGCGCCAGGACGCCGACGAGCCCTCGGGCAAGTTCGCCGTTTCCGCCGACGCGTCGTTCCCGTCGAACCAGAAGCTGGCCAAGCGCTCGACGCTGGCGATCACAGTCCGCAACGACGAGAACCGGCGCACGATCCCCAACGTGGCGGTCACGGTCAACGGCTTCGACACGCGCATCCGCCAGCAGGGCGTGGCCGATCCGACGCGGCCGGTGTTCGTGATCAACGGGCGGCCGAAGAACATCGGCACGTTCCCGGAGACCAAGGAGGACGGCCCCGAGGGCGGCGAGACCGCCTACGTGAACACCTGGGCGCTGGGCCCGCTCGGCCCGGGCAAGCGCAAGACCTTCCGCTGGAACGTGACCGCGGTGCGGCCGGGCCCGTACCGGATCACCTACCGCGTGGCCGCCGGCCTGGCCGGCAAGGCGCGGGCCGTGTCGATCACCGGCGACAACCCCGTGGGCGGAAGCTTCACGGGCACGATCTCCGACAAGGCCCCCCAGTCCCGCATCGCCGACGACGGCAAGACCGTCATCGAAGGCACCCGCTAGCTCCCCTCGCCCTCCCGCTCCTCGTAGCCCGGGCAGCGCTCGACCGGGATCCGCGGGTACTTCGCGTAGCGCTCGTCGACCTTGGAGCGCTCGCACATCGAGAACGAGCTCCCGCGCGTGTTGGCGATCACCTTCTGGTGGCGGCAGGAATCGCACAGCCCCGCGGGTGGCGCGCCGGGTCGGGGGCTCAGCGGGGTCACGGCCCTGAGTATCCATGCCGACCGCATGGCGAACCCGCGGGCGTTTTCTTTGGACAGAGGTACAAGGCCCCTCCGGTGGGTCACAATTAGTCTGCCCTGGTCCTTCCATTCCCCCGTTCAGTCGCGCGCGCCCGCACAACCCGGGCGCGTCGCGTGATGTAGGAGGCTTTCCAAAACCCCATGGCCAAGATCCGTCAGAAGAACGTCGACGCCGCCCAGTGGAGCCCCAACGGGGACTCGCTCGGATCGGTCGACCTGACCCAGCCCGCCAACAACCCGTTCGGCTCGAACGTGTTCTCGCTCTCGGTGCAGCGCTCGCGGCTGCCCAAGGAGACCTTCAAGAGGCTCCAGCGCACGCTGGAGGCCGGCGAGGCGCTGGACCTGACGCTGGCGGACGCCGTGGCACTGGCCATGAAGGAGT
This sequence comes from Thermoleophilaceae bacterium, assembly GCA_035630015.1. Taxonomy (GTDB): domain Bacteria; phylum Actinomycetota; class Thermoleophilia; order Solirubrobacterales; family Thermoleophilaceae; genus JAAYBF01. The sequence goes on from DASQLM010000260.1 coordinate 2,230, forward strand.
GGGCACTGGAGAACGGCGCCACCCACTACACGCACGTGTTCCAGCCGCTCACCGGCGGCACCGCCGAGAAGCACGACTCGTTCTTCGACCCGTCGGGTGACGGCGAGTCGATCGCCGAGTTCTCCGGCAAGGAGCTGATCCAGGGCGAGCCCGACGCGTCGTCGTTCCCCACGGGCGGCCTGCGCGCCACCTTCGAGGCCCGCGGCTACACCGCGTGGGACCCCACCAGCCCGGCCTTCCTGCTGCACAACCCCAACGGCAGCCTGCTGTGCATCCCCACGGCGTTCGTGTCGTGGACGGGTGAGGCGCTGGACGCGAAGGTGCCGCTGCTGCGGTCGATGGACGCCCTCTCCGGCTCCGCCATCAAGGCGTTGCGGCTGCTCGGTGACGAGAACGCCCAGCGCGTGTTCACCACCGTCGGGCCCGAGCAGGAGTACTTCCTGATCGACGAGCAGTACTACTTCGAGCGCCCCGACCTGGTGACCACCGGCCGCACCCTGTTCGGCGCCAAGCCGCCCAAGGGGCACGAGCTGGACGACCACTATTTCGGCTCGATCCCCGAGCGCGTGCTGGCCTACATGATGGACTGCGAGCAGCAGCTGGCCAGCCTGGCGGTGCCGGTCAAGACCCGCCACAACGAGGTCGCCCCCGCCCAGTACGAGCTGGCGCCCGTGTTCGAGAACTCGAACGTGGGGTCGGACCACCAGCAGCTGACCATGCAGATCATGCAGAGCACGGCCCGCAAGTACGGCCTGGTCTGCCTGCTGCACGAGAAGCCCTTCGCCGGCGTGAACGGCTCGGGTAAGCACAACAACTGGTCCATGGGAACGGACACGGGTCACAACCTCATGGACCCGGGCGACACCCCGGGCGAGAACCTGAACTTCCTGTTCTTCTGCGCCGCGGTGATCCAGGCCGTGAACAAGCACCAGGGCCTGCTGCGGGCCTCGGTGGCGAACATCGGGCAGGACCACCGTCTGGGGGCCAACGAGGCGCCGCCGGCGATCATCTCGATCTTCCTCGGCGCCGAGCTGGACAGCGCCTTCGAGGCCATCTCGTCGGGCAACCAGGACCACACGACCTCCGACTCGACCATGGAGCTGGGCACGCCGGTCCTGCCGAACCTGCCCAAGCACGGCGGCGACCGCAACCGGACCTCGCCGTTCGCCTTCACCGGCAACAAGTTCGAGTTCCGTGCACTGGGCTCCAGCATGTCGCTGGGCTTCACCAACGCGATCCTGAACACGATCGTGGCCGAGGCCGTGGACGAGCTGGCCGACGCGCTGAAGGGCAAGCTCGACAGCGGGACCAAGCTGTCCGACGCCGTGGGAGAAGTCGTCAAGGAGTCCTACGACGCCAACAAGCAGATCATCTTCGGCGGCGACGGCTACTCCGAGGAGTGGCACGCCGAGGCCGAGAAGCGCGGCCTGAAGAACCTGCGCACCACCCCCGACGCCCTGCCGGAGATCCTGGCGGACGACACGGTGGCGGCGTTCG
>DASQLM010000261.1:0-6158 GCA_035630015.1 Thermoleophilaceae bacterium
CAGCTCGGCCGGCCTGCGGTCCTTGACGCTCTCGCCGTCCAGCAGGATGTCGCCGTCGGTGATGTCGATCATGCGGTTGACCATCCGCATCGCGGTGGTCTTGCCGCAGCCGGACGGGCCCACCAGCACGCAGATCTCCCCGGCGGGAACCTCCAGCGAGAGCTCGTCGACGGCCGGGGAGTCCTGACCGGGGTAGAGCTTCGTCGCCCCTCGGAATTCCAGCGTGGCGGCCGCGTGGGCGCCGGACTGTTGGCTATCGGTTGTGATCGGGCTGGGAGCTCGGGAGAGAAGCTGGGCCGGGAAGGCTACCGCGACCGGCTGCGCTCGTGGTCCTGGACGCGCTGACGTCCGCCGTGGCCAGTCGCTCCAGCTCGCGGGCCAGGTCACCGCGCAGCGCCTCGACGTCGGCGTCCGAGACCTCCGGGTCGGCGTCGGCGGACTCCACCATCGCGTCGGCCAGGCGTTCGCTGGCCTGCTCGAGATCGTGCCCCGCGGTGGCCGGGTCGGGCGTGCCGCGCAGCTCCAGCGCCCGTTCCTTGACGTCGTCGGCCAGGCCCTCGAGCCGCTTGCGCTCGGGCCCGCTCATCCGGCGCCAGCGGGTGTACAGACCGCGCGCCACGCGGAAGCCCATCGAGGCGGTGCTTTCCAGCGTGGGCCGGGAGACCATGCGCAGATGGTCGCGGAGCGGGTGGATGGAACGCCTAGGCCGCGGCGCGGGCGGCCACGGGCACCAGGCGCTTGCGGCGGGCGTCGCGCTTGCGGAACGCGGCCAGGGCGTCGGCCACCGCGCTGTAGGCGGCGGGATGCACGGCCATGCCGCAGTGGCTGGAGCGGATCTCCACGTGCTCGGCGGCGGGGTCCAGGCAGGACCGCCAGCCCACGATGCCGTCGCTGCGCGAGTACACCGAGACGAACCCGACGCCGCGCGGCAGCGGCCCGTGCGCCTGCTGCCAGAACTCCGCGCAGCACTCGTCCTCCAGGCAGCCGCGGGAGAACATGCCGGGGACCCGCAGGCGGCCCAGCGTGGCCACGGCCTCCACGTTCGCCCGCACCAGCGGGTGCACCTGGAGCGCGTCGGTGTGGGGCGAGCCCAGCGTCACGATGCCCGCCACGAGGTCGGGCCGGCGCACGGCCAGGGCCTTGGCGAAGGTGCCGCCCCGGCTGTGGCCCACGATGGCGGCGCGCCGGCCCTGGCGCTCGACCAGGGCCTCGAGCCGGTCCTCCAGGCGCTGGACGCTGGCGCCGGAGCAGGCCACGTTGGCGCGAATGCCTGCGCGCGAGGGGTGGTGGCCGGTGCCCTTCAGCCAGCGTGCCATCACGCTCAGCGAGCCGTCGCCCGCCATGAACCCCGGCACCAGCAGCACCGGCTGGCCGCGCCCGTCGGTCACGCCGCCGCCGCGGAACACGCCGGCGCGCACCAGCGCGGCCAGTTCGAGTCCGAAGCGGGACTCGCGCCACAGCGGGGGATGGGGGGCTGCCCGACTCAGAGCGTCGAGGACCCTACATCGGCGGGTGGACCCAACGCGCCGTACGCATAGGCTGCGGGCAATGAGAGCGGTGACCATCAACGACGGCGACCTCAGCGTCGAGGAGCATCCCGACCCCGTCCCCGAGCACGGCGAGATCCTGGTGGCGGTGCGTGGCGCCGGCCTGAACGGCGCCGACATGCTGCAGCGCAAGGGCGCCTACCCCGCGCCGCCCGGATCCCCCGCGGACATCCCGGGCCTGGAGCTGGCGGGCGAGGTGGTTGGCCTGGGGCGCGACGCCGAGCGGTTCGCCGAGGGCGACCGCGTGATGGCCGTGGTCGGTGGCGGCGGGCAGGCGGAGCTGGCCGTGCTGCACGAGCGCGCGGCCATGCCCGTGCCCGAGGACGTCGAGTGGGGCGCCGCCGGCGGCCTGGCCGAGGTGTTCGTGACCGCCCACGACGCCCTGATCACCCAGGCCGGCCTGCGCCCGGGCGAGCGCCTCCTGGTACACGGCGCGGCCGGCGGCGTGGGCACCGCCGCGGTGCAGATCGGCGCGGCCACGGGCGCCGCGGTCACCGCCACGGTGCGCAACGCGGACCTGCGCGACGGCGTCGCCGAGCTGGGGGCCGAGGTGATCGAGCCCGAGGGCTTCGCCGACCACGGCCCGTTCGACGTGATCCTCGAGCTGGTCGGCGGCCCGAACCTGCCCGACGACCTGAAGGCGCTGCGCACCGGAGGGCGGATCGTGGTCATCGGCGTGGGCGGCGGGCCCAAGGCCGAGCTGAACCTGCTGGCGCTGATGGGCAAGCGCGCCCGCATCAGCGCCTCGACGCTGCGTGCCCGGCCTCTCGAGGAGAAGGCCCAGGCCATGCGCCGGGTCGAGGCCGAGCTGCTGCCGCTGTTCGCCGCCGGCGACCTGCGCGTCCCGGTGGCCGCGACCTACGAGCTGGACCGGGTCGAGGAGGCCTACGACCAGTTCGCGGGCGGCGGCAAGCTGGGCAAGATCGTGTTGACGGTCGGCTGAACCGGGGACATCGAAACCATGGGGGGCCACCGACAGGTCCGGATCGTGCGTGTCTTCGTGGCCTCCGGCGCCGCGGTGGCCGCGCTTGCCCTGGCTCCCTCCGCCGCCTCCGCCGCCCCCTGCCCCGAGCTGCCGATCGGCCATTGCACCAAGGTCACGGTTCCGCTGGACCGCACCGGCGCGGTGCCCGGGACCGTGAACCTGGCCGTGGCGCGGGTGCCCGCCGCCCGCCGGCCCGCGCGCGGCACCATCCTGTTCCTGGCCGGCGGGCCGGGCGAGTCCGCGCTGTCGGGCCTGGAGAACCTGGCGGGCATCTTCCGCCGCCACGCGCCGGACTACGACCTCCTGACCTTCGACCAGCGCGGCACCGGGCGCTCGGGCGGCCTGACGTGCAAGGCCCTGGCCGGGCGCGGCAGCGAGGCCCGGGTGTTCGGCCGCTGCGGCGCCGAGCTGGGCAGCCGGCGCTCCTTCTACCGCAGCAGCGACTCGGTCCAGGACATCGAGGCCGTCCGCGCCGCGGGCGGCGGTGGGCCGGTCGCGCTGCTGGGCGTCTCCTACGGCGGCCGGGTGGGCGCCGAGTACGTGCGCCGCTACCCGTCCGCGGTGTCGCGGATGGTGCTCGACTCGCCCAGCACGCTGCAGGGCACCGACCCGTTCTTCCGCCAGCGCCAGGTGGCGCTGCCGCGGGTGCTGCGGTCCATCTGCGGCACGGTCTGCCGGCGGTTCACCCGCTCGCCGATCGGCGACCTGACCCGCGTCGCGCGCTCGCTCGGCCGGAAGTCGCTGCGCACCCACGTGATCACCTCCGGCGGCCGGCGCCTCAAGCTGCGCTTCGCCGCCGAGGACCTGTACGGGCTGGTCGCGCTCAGCGACCTGGACCCCGTCACGCGCTCGCGCCTGCCCGGCGCGGTCGCGGCCGCGCGCCGCGGTGACGGCGTGCCGCTGGCCCGGGCGCTGACCGGCACGCTCAGCGCGCTCGGCGGGCCGGCCCAGCAGAGCGGACCGGTCAGCGACGCCCTGTTCGCCGCGACCACGTGCGCCGAGTCGCCGCTGCCCTGGAGCCCGGCCTCGGCGCCGGACGCAGCGCGCGACCGGGCCACCACCAGCCGCGTGCGCCAGCTGGGCGCGCGCGCGTTCGCGCCGTTCTCGGCCGACACCGTGCTGTCCGCCAGCTTCCTGGGCCAGTGCCGCCGCTGGCCGGCCGTGACCCCGGCCCCGCAGGCGGGCGCCGCGGGCCCGCCGGTGCCCACGCTGGTGCTCAACGGCGCCGAGGACCTGCGCACCCCGGCCGAGGAGGGACGCAGCCTGGCCGCGGGCTACCCCGGCGGCAGGGCGTTGACCGTGCCCGCCGCCGGCCACTCGACCATCACCACCGACCGCACCCGCTGCGCGGCCCGGGTGGCGTTCCGGTTCCTGGCCGGCGCCCCGGCGCCGGCCGCCTGCCCGCGGGTCGCGCGGGAGGTGCCCACGAGCGGCCGGCCGCCGCTGTCGCTGCGCGGCGTGGGAGGGCGCTCACGGCGCGCGAAGACGGTTCGCGCGGTGCGGCTGACGGTCGGCGACGTGCTGACCTCGGTCCAGGGCTCGGCCACCCAGCGCTTCGGTGGCCTGCGCGGCGGCTACGCCGCGGTCGGGCTGCGCCCGCCCCGGATCAGGCTGGTGGGCTACGAGTACGTGCCCGGCGTCGAGGTCGTGGGCACGCTGCGCCGCGTGCGCGACCGCCTGACCGGCAGGCTGCGCGTGTCCGGCGGCGGCGCCGCCCCAGCCACCGTGACCGTCACCCGCTCGGGCCGCTTCAAGGCCCGCTTCGCCGGCGTGGGCCCGGCGGCCGCGGCGGCTCCATCGGCCGCCGGCCCGCCGCTGACCTTTCCGGCGCGGCCGCGCCCGGAGGCGCCGGCCGGGCCGCTGCCGGACCCGCCGGCTCGCCGCTAGCTAGCTCAGCCGCTCCACGATCATGGCCTCGCCCTGGCCGCCGGCCACGCACATGGTCTCCAGGCCGATGGTCTTGTCGTCGGCCTCGAGGCCGTTCAGCAGCGTGGTCATGATGCGCACGCCGGTCATGCCGAACGGGTGGCCCAGGGCGATCGCGCCGCCGTGGGGGTTCATCTTCTCCAGGGGGATGTCGCACTCGGCCATGATCGGGATCACCTGGGCCGCGAACGCCTCGTTCAGCTCCACGGTGTCCACGTCACCGATGCTCATGCCGGCCCGCTCCAGCACCTTGCCGATGGCCCAGATGGGGGCCACGCCCATGTACTCGGGCTCGTTGGCCGCGGTGGCGGCGGTGATGATCCGCGCCCGCGGCGTCAGGCCCAGCTCCTTGGCCTTGGTGTCGGACATGATCAGCGCGGCGGCGGCGCCGTCGTTGAGCGGACAGGAGTTGCCGGCGGTCACGCCGCCGCCGCCCTCGAACGCCTCGGGCAGCTCGGACAGCTTCTCCAGCGTCGAGGAGGCGCGCGGCCCGTCGTCCTTCTCGACCTTGGTGCCGTCGGGCAGCGTGACGGGCACGATCTCCTTGTCGAAGAAGCCGCTCTCCTGGGACTGCACGGCCAGCTCCTGCGAGCGCTGGGCGTACTCGTCCATGTCCGAGCGCTTGACGTCGTAGCGCTTGGCCACGTTCACGGCGGTGTCGCCCATCGCGATGTATACGTCGGGCTCGCCCTCGGCCGCGCCCTTGAGGTGCTCGTTCTGGTCGGCGGCGCCGGCGGCCTCGGTCCGCTCGTTGAACTGGGACACGAACTCCACACCGGCGGCGATGTAGGCGTCGCCTTGGCCGGCCTTGATGTTGTTCGAGGCCATCCGGATGGCCTCCAGGCCGGAGGCGCAGTAGCGCGAGACGGTCACGCCGTTGGTCTCCAGCGGCAGCTTCTGCGACAGCAGCGCGATCAGGCGGCCGATGTTGAAGGCCTGCTTGCCCTGGGGCATGCCGCAACCGGTGATGACCTCCTCCACCAGCGCGGGGTCCACGCCGGGGTTGCGCTCCAGCAGCTGGTCGACGATGAAGGCCCCGGTCTCGTCGGGGCGGACCTGGGCCAGCGAGCCCTTGAAGGCGCGGCCGATGGGGGTGCGGACGCTGTCCACGATGACTGCTTCGGGCATTGCGAGTCTCCTTACTTCGGCGGCATGCGCAGAGCGCCGTCCAGCCGGATCGTTTCTCCGTTGAGCATGGTGTTCTCGGCGATCGAGGCCACCAGCGCGGCGTACTCCGAGGGCTTGCCCAGCCGCTGCGGGAAGGGCACGCCGTCCCCGAGCGCCTTGCGAGCGTCGTCGGGCAGGGCGGCCAGCAGCGGGGTGTCGAACAGGCCGGGCGCGATGGTGTTCACGCGCACGCCGCGGCCGGCAAGGTCGCGGGCGGCGGGCAGGGTCATGCCCACCACCCCGCCCTTGGACGCCGAGTAGGACAGCTGGCCGATCTGGCCGTCGAAGGCCGCGATCGACGCGGTCATGATCACCGCGCCGCGCTCGCCGTCCTGCCCGGCCTCGGACTGGGCAATGGCGTTCGCGCCGAGGCGCAGCAGGTTGAACATCCCGATCAGGTTGACCTGGATGACCTTCTCGTAGGGCTCGAAGGAGTGGGCGCCGCGCTTGTGCACCGTGCGCTCGGCCCAGCCGATCCCGGCGCAGCCCACGGCCAGGCGCAGGCCGCCCAGCAGGGTGGCCGCCTCGTCCAC
>DASQLM010000262.1:0-6620 GCA_035630015.1 Thermoleophilaceae bacterium
TCCGGTCCCTGGATCTGCACTCCGCTCGGTGTCATACGGGCAGTATTCCCGTGGAGGCGACTGCTACGCCCGAAGCTCAGCCGGACTGGCCGGTGAGCGTGATGCCCACCGCGCGGGCGAACTGGCGCACGTAGCGCTTGCTGCCGGGCCGGGCCAGCACGCGGCCGGTCGCCCGGTACAGGGCGGCGGTGCCCAGGGCGGGCGCCTTGAAGCGCACGACGTACCGGCCGCGCCTGTCCGGCTTGGCGCTGCCGACCGTGCGCAGGCGCCCGCACACGAGCCGCTGGATGACCACCGCGTTGCGCTTGCCCAGCACGCCGCGGTCGACCTGCCCCCGGATCACGATGCTGCTCCCGGACTTGCGGATCGAGCTCGAGGCCAGCGACTGAGGCAGCTTCAGCGAGGCGGACCGGCTGCCGCCAACACGAGCCTGGAACCGCGCCTTCGTGAACAGGCGCTTGGGCGGCGGTGCCACGCTGGCGGAGAACTGGCCCCTGGAGTTCGCGCGGACGGTGGCCCGCTTGGTGAACGCCGAGCCCTTGGCCTTGCCGCCGTAGTTGGCCAGGATCGTGACCGGCCGCCGGGCCACCCTGGAGGCCACGAGGCCGCTGAGCCGGACCCGTCCACCGCGGACGTCCGCCCGCACCAGGCTGATGGTCCGCCGCCCGCAGAGCACGAGGTCGCGCACGCTCTCGTCCCCCTCGTCGGCGTCGGCCGCCGTGGAGCAACCCGGGTCCTGCGAGTCCACCGCTCCGTCGCCGTCGTTGTCCCGCGCGTCGGCGCACTGGGGCTTGGTGCCCGACGTGGTCACCGTCCCGGGCACGAACGGCTTCACCGGCCGCACGAACGCGGGGCCCTCGTCGGCGCCCATGTCGGTCGTGTGGCCATCCCCGTCACCGTCGGTGGGGCGGGGGTCGCCCTCGAAGTCGGTGAACGGGCCCTCACCCGCCACCTCGAAGAACGCGGCGTCGTTGCCCTTGTCCACGGTCGGGCCGGCTCCCGTCTGGTGGATGTTGCCTGCGGGCGCGTTGGCCAGCAGGGGGTCGACGCAGATGTTGCCCGCCCCCGATGGCACCACGCCGTTCACGCCCTGGCAGGCGTCGCTGTAGGCGATGTCCGTCTGCGCGAACCCGTCGATGTCGGGCTTGGGCGGCCCGTTCCACACGATCGAATTGCGGAGCTTCAGCTGGTCGTCGCCGTTGCCGGCCAGCCCCGCCGCCTCGCCGCCGGCGCCGACGGTGTTGCCCGCCACGGTGCTGTCGTGGAACTCGAGCAGCGTCCCGCCGACGGCCGCGCCGGCGTAGGCGCCGCCGCCCTCGCCGTTGGGGCCGATGGAGTTGCCCGCCAGCACCGCGAGCCGAGCGTTGAAGACCGAGTCGGCGCCGGCGAAGTAGAGGCCGCCGCCCTCGCTCTCGTCTGCAGAGAGGTCGGGCTGTCCGGCCACCGTGTTCTGCGTGAAGCGATCGAGCTCGCTCAAGGTGGTCGGTGGGTTGAGCTGCGCCGGCGGCTTCGTGTTGATGATGGCCGCGCCGCCACCGCCGTAGTCGGTGCCATTGGCGAACGCCTTGACGCTGTTGCCGGTGAACTGGTTCTGGCGCAGCCGGGGGTTCGAACCGCCGTTCTCGATGTACAGGCCGCCGCCGAAGTGATCAGGGGTCGGACCGTTGCCCGAGATGGGCTCTACCGAGTTGCCGTCGTAGAGCTCACCACCGATGTTCAGGAACGAGGCGTTGGCGATCTTCACGTGTCCGCCGCCGCCGGAGCCGCCGGCCTTGTTCGCTGAGAAGCGGTTGTTGTTCAGCGAGAGGTTGTCGGCACCGGCGATGATCCAGTCGAACCCCCCGCCGTTCCCCTTTGCGACGTTCTTGGCGAACAACGAGCCGTTGATGCCGGAACTGCTGGCCCCGACACCCGGCGCCTCGACCGATACCGCCCCGCCGTTGGCGTCAGCGCTGTTGCCCAAGGCCGCGTCGGTAAGGGAGCCGAAGGTGCTCTCCTGGATGTTGAGCGACCCCGGGATCGGCAGCGCGGCCGCGGGAAACGACTGGCTGAAGTAGAGCGCGCCGCCGTTGCCCGTCGCGTGGTTGTTCAGGAAGGTCGAGAAGCGCACCCCGAGCGAGGACTCGCCGGCGATCGCGACGGCCCCTCCGTTGCCCCCGTGCGTGCCGTTGCGGAAGGTCAGGTTCTGGAGCTCGAAGCGGTTGACGTTCGTCCCGGTCAGGGGCCGGCCGGGAGCGGCCGGATCGAACCCGTCGGGGCCGTCGGCGGGGTTGCCCTTCAGTGTCACGACCTTGTACTCGCCTGCGCCGGGGGACGGGAAGTTGGGCAGTTGGTACTGGCCTGTGCACGTGCCCTGGAGCGTGATCGTGTAGGTGTTCGCGAAGCCGCCCTGGGCGTTGGTGTCGGCGTTGTTCAGCTCGGTCTGCAGGTTCGCGCAGGTCGTCGTCACGTTCACCGGCGCCGCTTGGGCGGGCGCAGCGCCGAACACGACGGTGATACCGAGGAGGGCGAGAGTCGCCGAAAGGCGACGGGAGGCGGAAACCGAGGCCAGGTTCTCACCCTAAGAGGGGACAACCGACGCGTCAAATGCGGTTTGCTACGAGGTGCCGCGCAGCGACCGGGCCAGCAGCTCGACCGGGTGGATAACCGGGAGCTCCCTGCCCAGCTCGCGGGTGTGCGCGGTTATCTGCAGCGTGCAGCCGGGGTTGGCGGCCACCACGGCCTCGGCGCCGGTGTCCAGCAGGTTCTGGGCCTTGCGCCTGCCCAGCTCGGCGGCTGCCTCGGGCTTGACCACGTTGTAGATGCCGGCCGACCCGCAGCACAGCTCCCATTCCGCGGGCTCGACCAGCTCGATGCCGGGGATGCCCCTCAGGAGGTCGCGGGGCTGGGTGCGCACCGCCTGGGCGTGCGCCAGATGGCAGGCGTCGTGGTAGGCCACCTTCATCTCGATCGGCCGGCGCTCGGCGCGGGGCTCGCCTTCAGTCAGGATCTCCGTGACGTCCACGACCTTCTCGGCGAACGCCTGAGCGCGGTCGGCCCACTCGTCGTCCTGGCGCATCACGTGGCCGTAGTCCTTCATGGCCGAGCCGCAGCCCGCGGCGTTGGCCACGATCCTGTCGTAGCCCTCCAGCGCCTCGATCGTCTTCTTCACGTTGGCGGTGGCGTCGGTGCCCATGCCGGCGTGCAGCTGCAGCGCGCCGCAGCAGGACGGGTCCTGGGGCGCCTCCACGTCCCAGCCCTCGGCGGCCAGCACCGCGGCGGTGTCCGCGTTCACGCCGCTGAACATCACGCGCTGCACGCAGCCGCGCAGCACCGCCACGGTGCCGCGCGACTCGCCCTGAGCGGCCACGTGCTCGGGCAGCGCGTGGCGCACCGGCGCGGCGGGGGCCAGCTTGGCCACCTCGGCGATCCGGCCCAGCGGCAGCGACGCGGTCAGGCGGTCGAGCCTGGTGGCGGCGCCGAACCGCATCAGCGGTACCAGCCAGCGCATGCGCTCGGGGTGGGGGAACAGCGCGAACACGGCCTTGCGGGTCCACTTGTCCTGGCCGCTGCGCTCCCACTTGCGCTCCACCTGGGCGCGTGTGTCCTCGATCAGCTTGTCGTACTGCACGCCCGACGGGCAGGCGGTCACGCAGGCCATGCAACCGAGACAGTTGTCGAAGTGGTTCACCATCTCGCCGGACAGCTCGGTGTTCTCCTCGTGGCCCGCGCGCATCAGCACGATCCGCCCGCGCGGCGAGTCGGCCTCCTCGCCCCACAGCTGGTAGGTCGGGCAGGTGGGCAGGCAGAAGCCACAGTGCACGCAGTCGTCGATAAGCGCGGTCTCGGGCGGCTTGTCCTCGTCCCACATGCCGATCTGGATCGGACCGGCCTCCATCAGATCAGCCCCGGCGCGCACACGCCCGCGGGGTCGAAGCGCTCGCGCACGCGCTCGGCCAGGGCCAGCGCGCCGGGGTCGCGCGGGCCCCAGGCGTCCAGGTCGCCGCGGCCGTCCAGCACGGCGCAGGGTGAGGGGGAGAGCGCTTCGCGCACGCGCTCGGCGTACCCGGGCTCGGTGACCGTCACCCATGACAGGCCGAAGGCGGCACGGCCGACCACGCGAGCGTCCAGCTCGCGGGCCTGCTCCAGCAGCAGCGCGGTCTGGTCCTGCAGGCCCGAGACGCGGACCACGATGCCGTCCTCGGATCGCTGCGCGTCGCGCTGGGCGTCCCACAGCGCGCCGTCCTCGTCCTCGACGGAAGCCTCCAGGCCCTCGGCCGCCAGCAGTTCCGACACGTGCTCGGCGGCCTCGGCCGCGGCCGCGCCTCCCGAGCGCGCCAGGACGGCGCCGGTGCCGTCCTCCCAGCGGATGTCCAGGCACTCCAGCTCCAGCCGCGCGTGGCTCAGCGCCGAAGCGGCGGCGGCCACGGCTCGCGGGTCTTCGCCGCGGCCCACGGCGGTCACCGTGGCCGGGGCCAGGGGGTGCAGGCGCACCGCCACCTGGAGGATCGCCCCCAGCGTGCCGTAGGCGCCGGCGAACAGCTTGGCCAGGTCGTAGCCGGCCACGTTCTTGATCACCTTGCCGCCGGACTTCGCGATCGTGCCGTCGGAGAGCGCGACGGTCATGCCCACCACCAGGTCGCGCACCGAGCCGTAGCGGTGACGCAGCGGGCCCGAGTCGGCGGTGGCGATCATGCCGCCGATGGTGGCGCCGTCGTCGGGCGGGTCCAGCGCCAGCATCTGCCCCTCGGCGCCGAACGCCGCCTGCGCGTCGGCCAGCCGAACGCCGGCATCGAGCACGGCGGTCAGGTCGCCGACGTTGTGCTCGCGGATCTCGTTGAGGCCGAGCGTCGAGATCTCGACAGCGTCAGCTTCAGCATCAGCATCACGTTGGCCGCCCCAGAGCACCTTCGTGCCGCCTCCGACGAAGCGAACGGTCTTTCCCGCCTGCGCCGCGTCGCGCAGTGCTGCGGCGAACTCGTCGGCGTCGCCAGGCGCAAGCTGATGCTGATGCTGAAGCTGGCGCTTCACATGCGCTCCGCTATCCCGGCTTCCTCGAGCGGGTGCTTGCGGTACGGGCCGGGCACCTCTCCGCACAGCCGCGGCGTGGGCATGACCTTGCCCGGGTTGGCCAGTCCGTCGGGGTCGAAGGCGCAGCGCAGGCGCTGGAACGTGGCCAGGTCGTCCTCGCCGAACATCGACGGCATGTAGCGCTTCTTGTCCACACCGACCCCGTGCTCGCCCGTGATCGACCCGCCCTCGTCCACGCAGGCCTTGACGATCATCCCGGCCAGCTCCTCGGCGCGCTCGGGCTCGCCCTCCACCGAGCCGTCGTAACAGACCAGCGGGTGCAGGTTGCCGTCGCCGGCGTGGAAGACGTTGGCCACCTGCAGGTCGTATTCCTCGCCCAGCTCCTCGATCCGCCGCAGCACGGCGGCCATCCGGGTGCGGGGGATGACCGAGTCCTGCACGTAGTAGTTGGGGGCGATCCGGCCCATGGCGGCGAACGCGGCCTTGCGCGTCTTCCAGATCAGGGCGCGCTCCTCCTCGTCCTGGGCCACGCGCACCTGCCAGGAGCCGCCGTCCTCGCACATGGACACCACGGCGTCGAAGCGGGCCTCGCACTCGTGCTCGGAGCCGTCCAGCTCGATCACAAGCGCGGCGCCCGCGTCCTGGGGGTAGCCGGCGTTCGTGGCGCCCTCGGCGGCGCGGATGGAGAGGTTGTCCATCATCTCGATGGCACCGGGCACGATGCCTTCGGACACCATGGCCGACACCACCTCGCCGGCCTCGTAGGTGGAGTCGAAGAACGCCACGAGCGTGCGCACCGCCTCGGGCGAGGGCACCACCCGCAGGGTGATCTTGGTGGCCACGCCAAGGGTGCCCTCCGAGCCGACGAACGCCCCGACCAGGTCCAGGCCGGGCGTGTCCACGCCCTTGCCGCCAAGCGAAACCATCTGCCCGTCGGGCAGGACGACCTCCAGGCCGGTCACGTAGTTGGTGGTGAACCCGTACTTGAAGCAGTGGGCCCCGCCCGAGTTCTCGGCCACGTTGCCGCCGATCGAGCAGACGATCTGGCTGGACGGGTCCGGGGGGTAGAAGTGCCCGGGGCCGACGGCCTCGGACACGGCGATGTTGGTCACGCCGGGTTCGACGACCACGCGCTGGTTGGGCAGGTCGATGTCCAGGATCCGGCGCATGCGCGAGACGGCGATGACCACGCCGTCCTCGACGGGCATCGCGCCGCCCGACAGGCCCGAGCCCGACCCGCGCGCCACCCACGGCGCGCCGTGCTCGTAACAGGCCTTCACGCACGCCTGCACCTGCTCGGCGGTGGCGGGAAGCGCCACCGCGCTGGGCAACTGCGCGTACTGCAGCAGCCCGTCCGACTCGTACGTGCGCAGCTGGTGGTGGTGGGTCAGGACATGCTCGTCACCGCACGCGGCGCGCAGCTTGGCGACCAGGGCCGGGTCGGCCGCCAGTCAGACCACCATCCAGCTCAATATCGATGTGGATTGCAGGTACACGAGGATCCCCATCAGCGCGGTCATCACCAACGACCAGAACAGTACCCGCCGGAAGATGTCCCCCTCCTTCCCGGCCATCCCGACGGCGGCGGCCCCGATCGCCAGGTTCTGGGG
>DASQLM010000263.1:0-13883 GCA_035630015.1 Thermoleophilaceae bacterium
TGGGCCTGACCACCGACGACGCCCAGAAGACCTACGAGGAGCTGTCGGCCAAGGGCGTGGAGTTCACGCAGGAGCCGACCGAGCACTTCTACGGCATCGACTGCGGCATCCGCGACCCGTTCGGCAACAACCTGCGCTTCACCCAGCCGAACCCCGACATGGAGGTGCCGTCTCCCGAGGAGCTCAAGAAGGAGTTCTTCGTCGACGGGTGAGTCGGTGCGCCAGCTCGGCGCCGCGCCAGCGGGCCAGCGATCGCAACGCGCGGTCGATGGCCGCCGGCGCGGCGCGGCCGGGCTCGCGGTGCAGCGCCAGCACGCGCAGCACGCCGTCCTCGGCGCGGAGGTCGGCCCGGCCCACGAAGCGCTCGCCGTGAAGGATCGGCAGCACGTAGTAGCCCCAGCGGCGCTTGGGCCCCGGCACGTAGATCTCCAGCCGGTGGTCGAAGCCGAACAGCTCCGCCGCCCGGGCGCGGTCGCAGATCAGGTTGTCGAACGGCGACAGCGCCACGGTCCTGCCCCCGGGCTCCAGGGACGAGGCCCGCTCCAGGTCCTCGGGCCGCGCCCACCACTCCCCCCGCAGTCCCTCGACGCCCACGCGCTCCAGGGCGCCCTCGGCCTCGAGGCCGGTCAGCGCGTCCGCCAGTTCCGGGTAGCGCCGGCGCGTGAAGTGCGCGTTGATGTGCGCGGCGCGCGCCACGCCCAGCATCCCCACCGCCCGCAGCGCGGCGCGGCGCACCACCTGGTCCTGCTCCAGCGGCTCGGGCTCGGGCACCGAGACGCAGCGCTCGAACACGTCCCACAGGCGCTCGATTCCGGCACGCGCCCCGACGCCCACGCGGCCGGTCATCCACAGCAGGTCCAGCATCCGGGCGATGGTCTGGCGCGAGGACACCTCGTCGGTCCAGTGCCCCCACGCCCACGCCGCGGCCGAGCGGTCCTCCAGCTCCCGCGCGCGCACGGGCCCGCGCGCACGGAGGTCCTCGACCAGGTGCTCCACGAACCCGTCGTTGTCCGCCAGCCACTCCGCCCGGTGGGCGCGCGCGGGCGTGAGCCGCTGCACGTACGTGCGCATGGCCCAGCGGTGCAGGGGCAGGTCGTCCACGTGGCACAGGCTGGCCTCGTGCGCCCAGTAGTCGAACAGCACCCGGTCGCGGTAGGCGGCCCGCTCCAGCGCCCGCGCGTGGCTGTCGTGCGTGCCGCCGCGCAGCCGCGCGCGCAGCACCAGCAGCGGCGAGCGTGCCACCACGCCCACGGGGTCGAGCTGCAGGCAGCCCAGCCGCGCCACCACGTCCGGCACGGACTGCTCGGCGACGGGCGGAAGCGCCAGGTCCTGCGCGTGCAGGGCCAGCCGGCGGGCGTGCTGGACGGGCAGGCGGGGCGGCATGCCGGGCGAGGCTAGTGTGCGCGCCATGACCGATGCCTACGTGCACGGCTACCGCGAGCGCGAGAGCGAGCGCCTGGCCGACCAGGCCGGGACGCTGGTGGAGCTCCTGCACGGCGACACGGCCTACCCGGCCGGCGCCACCGTGCTGGAGGCCGGCTGTGGTGTCGGCGCCCAGACCGTCACGCTGGCCGCCCGCAGCCCCGAGGCGCGGATCACCTCCGTGGACATCTCCGAGGAGTCCGTGGCCGCGGCGCGGCGGCGGGTGCAGGAGGCGGGCCTGGCCAACGTCGAGCTGCGCCGGGCCGACATGCTCGACCCGCCGTTCGACCCGCGGTCCTTCGACCACCTGTTCGTCTGCTTCGTCCTGGAGCACATGCCCGAGCCCGCCGCGGCGCTGCGGCGGCTGGCCGAATTGGTCCGCCCGGGCGGCACGGTGACAGTGATCGAGGGCGACCACGGATCGGCCTACTTCCACCCCGACAGCACCGCCGCGCGCGACGCCATCGACTGCCAGGTCCAGCTCCAGGCGGGCGCGGGCGGCGACGCGCTGATCGGCCGCCGCGTGTACCCGCTGATGGTCGAGGCGGGCCTGGCGGACGTGCGGGTCTCGCCGCGGATGGTCTACGTGGACGCCTCGCGCCCGGACCTGGTCGAGGGCTTCACGCGCAGGACGTTCACCGCCATGGTCGAGGGCGTGCGCGAGCAGGCGCTGGAGGCGGGGCTGATCGAGGCGGCCCGGTTCGACGCCGGGGTCCGCGCCCTCAACCGCACCACCGAGGCGGACGGGACCTTCTCGTACACCTTCTTCAAGGGCCTGGGCACGGCCGCGTGAGCGAGTTCACCGCCGCCCACCGCGGCGGCTCCGGCCCGCCCCTGGTCTGCCTGCACGGCTTCACCGACACGTGGCGCACGTGGGACCTGGTCCTGCCCGAGCTGGAGCGCCACCACGACGTGCTGGCCCCAACGCTGGCCGGGCACGCCGGCGGGCCGGCCATCCCCGACGGCGCGTCGGGCGTGGACGTGCTGGTCGACGCGGTCGAGCGGGCGATGGATGACGCCGGCTTCGGGACCGCGCGGTTGGTGGGCAACTCCCTAGGCGGTTACGTGGCGCTGCACCTGGCGGCGCGCGGGCGGGCCGATTCGGTCGTGGCCCTGGCTCCGGCGGGTGGCTGGGCCGACGGCGACGACTCCTTCAGGGCGACGCTGTCCTTCTTCCCGATGATGCAGGCGCAGTTGGCCAAGGTCGCGGCGCAGGCCGACGCGCTGGTGTCCACGCCCGAGGGCAGGCGCCGGGCCACGATGTTCACGACCGTCGAGTACGAGCACATCCCCTCGGAGCTGCTGGCCCATCAGATCGTCGGCGTGGTGGGGTGCGAGGTGCCGAGGATGGTGCAGTCGGCGCTCGACGAGGGCTACCGCCTGGACGCGGCCGCCATCGAGTGCCCGGTCCGGATGGTGTGGGGCACCGAGGACCGGCTGCTCGCCTGGCCGTCGGCCGCCGCGCGCTACCGCGAGGAGTGGCTGCCCACCGCCGACTGGGTCGAGCTGGACGGCGTGGGGCACTGCCCGCAGCTGGACGTGCCCACCGAGACCGCGCACCTGATCACCGGCTTTCCCTAGCGGGAGGAGCGGAGCCCGCCGCCGGCGGGCGAGCACCGCACCGAGGCTCTCAGCGGTAGCCGGTCGAGTCGGCCGGGAGGCCCGGGTCCTGTACCTCGACCATGTAGCGCCAGCAGTCGGGCTGCGAGCCGTCCAGGTCGGTGAAGCCGTACTCGCGCGCCAGCTCGCCGGAGGAGAAGGAGCCGCCGTTGCGCTTGGCCAGCTCGGGGTCGGCCGCCAGCGCCGCGACCGCGCGGCCCACGTACCGGGGGCTCTCGGAGATGGCGGTGAAGTGCGGCGGCCCCTTGCCCGGCTCGTCCCAGTCTTCCTCGGTCACGCCGAAGGTCTCGAGCATCATCTCCGAGCGCAGCCACCCCGGCGTCAGCGCGACAGCGGTGCAGCCGTGGGGCTCCAGCTGCTCGGCCTGGGCGAAGGCCAGCCGCAGGACCGACGCTTTGGCCAGGTCGTAGAACGGGTTCACGCGCAGGCGCGATTCGTTGTAGCCGCGCGTGCCGTCGGTCATCTCCACGACCAGGCCGCCGGGGCGGCGGATCAGCAGCGGCAGGGCCGCGTGGCTGGTGATCAGGTGGGTCTCCACCGCCAGGCGCAGCAGGCGGAGCCCGTCGTCCAGGTCGTGCTCCCACAGCGGGGTGTCGAAGCTGAACAGCTTCTCGCCGCCCCAGATGTCGTTGACCAGCACGTCCAGCCGCCCGTGGCCGGCGTCGATGCGCCCCACCAGCTCACGCACCGCGGCCGGGTCCAGGTGGTCGCAGGGGACGGCGATGCCGGTCCCGCCCGCCCGGCCGACCAGTTCGGCGGTCTCCTCGATGGTCTCGGGGCGGTCGTACTCGGATCGGGCGGCGCGGGTGCTGCGCCCCGAGCAGTAGACCGTCGCGCCCGCCTCGCCCAGCGCGACGGCGATGCCGCGTCCCGCGCCGCGGGTGGCCCCGGCCACCAGCGCCACCCTGCCCTCAAGCTGCCTGCTCACTCGCCACCTCCGTTCTCGTGGTCAGTTCCATCATCCGGTCCGGTACCCGCACGGCCACGGCGGCCAACAGGACCAGGGCGCCGCCGGCCAGCTGCACGGGGCCCAGCGACTCGCCGAACACGACCGACGCCAGCGCCACGGTGACCACCGGCTCCAGCGTGGACAGGATGGCGGCGGCGGTCGGACCGACGCGGCGCAGTCCGGCGAAGAACAGCGCGATGGCGCCCACCGTGGAGACCACGGCCAGCGCCGTCAGCCACAGCCAGCCGGGCGCGGTGACGGCGGCCGGGTCCAGCCCGCCGGTGATAAGCCCGCCTGCGGTCAGGGTGACCGCTGCGCCCGTGCACACCAGCGCGGCCAGGGCCAGCGAGTCCGCCCGTGAGGCGATGCCCTCGGAGGTCAGGATGTAGACGGTGTAGACGATGGCCGCGCCCAGCCCGAGCGCGGTGGCCCCCAGCTGCAGCGAGCCCGCCGCCGCGCCGGCCAGCACCAGCGCCAGCCCGCTGCCGGCCAGCACCAGCGCGATCGCGGTGCGCGCGCTGGCCCGGTCGCGCCCCAGCGCGATGGCCGCCACGGCCACCATGGCCGGGAAGGTGTAGAGCACCAGCGCCAGCAGCGAGGCGTCCATGCGCTCCAGCGCGGCGAAGTAACAGCCGGCCTGGGCGCCGTAGCCCACGGCGCCCAGGCCCAGTGCCAGGAAGATGTCCCGGCGGCTCAAGGTCCTCAGGCGACCGGCGCCGCCGGTGACCGCCAGCAGCAGCCACAGCACCAGTGCGGCGACCACGAAGCGGGTGGACAGCAGCGTGGCGACGTTCGAGCCCTGCTCGTAGGCCAGCTTGCCGAAGATGCCCATCGCGCCGAAGGCGGCGGCGGAGGCGAGGCAGAGCAGGATCCCGGTGAGGCGCACGTGCGCATCCTGACCGGCACCTCCTTCAGTATCGACTCCGGTTTCTGCCTGATATCGGTTAGCGTTGCTTATGTATGCTCGATCTCCGGCGACTCAGGCTGCTGCGCGAGCTGCACGAGCGGGGCACCGTGGCCGCGGTGGCCGACGCGCTCCAGTTCACCCCCTCGGCGGTCTCGCAGCAGCTGTCGGTGCTGGAGCGCGAGGCCGGCGTGGCGCTGCTCGAGCCCGCGGGCCGCGGCGTCCGGCTGACCGACCCGGCGATCGTGCTGGTGCGCCACGCCGAGGCGCTGCTGGACCGCGCCGAGCGGGCCGAGGCCGAGCTGGCGGCCGCCGCCGGCGAGGTCAGCGGCCGGGCCCGGATCGCCTCGTTCCAGTCGGTGGCGCTGAAGGTGGCCATCCCGGCCATCCGCGCGCTGGCCGGCGAGCACCCGGGGCTGCGCTGTGAGCTGCGCGAGTCCGAGCCCGAGGCCGCCCTGCCGGCGCTGCAGCTTGGCGACGTGGACCTGGTCCTGGGCGACGAGTGGCAGGACCAGCCCCGGCCCCGCCACGCCGGCGTCCACCGGGTCGACCTGCACCGCGACCCCGTACACCTGATCCTGCCCGCCGGCCATCCGGCGACCCACCGTCGCAAGCGAACCGCGCGCCTGGCCGACCTGGCCGGCGAGGCGTGGACCACCGGGTATCCCGGCGCCGGCTGGGAACAGGTCGTGCAGCGCGCCTGCCGCCAGATGGGCGGCTTCGAGCCCGACATCCGCCACCGCACGAACGACAGCGTGATCAGCCTGGCCCTGGTCGCCTCCGGCCAGGCGGTGATGCTGCTGCCCGAGCTCGTGGGTGCCGAGGACCATCCCGGCGTGGTGGTGCGCGAGCTGGCCGAGGGTCCCCTGGAGCGCACGATCTTCGCCGCCACCCGCGCGGCCGACGCGCAGCGGCCCTCGCTGCGCACGCTGCTGGCGGCGATCCGCGCCGCCGGCGCCGACCTGGGCTGGAAGGGCTAGCCCTACTCCCCCAGCGCCCGCTCCATGTCGGCCGCCAGCGCGGGGTGCGCGTACGGACCGCTGCCGCGCAGCTCCTCCAGCACCCGCCGGCGGCTCTGCTCCTCCTTGTCCTGGCTCATCTTGACCTTGCAGACGAAGCGGTCGATCGGCAACCTGAGGCCGACCGTCCCCCGGGCCAGGCGGGCGCCCACCTCGGGGTCCAGCGGCACGGGCGAGTCCACGTGGCGCTCGAAGTGGTCGACCAGCCTCGTCAGCACGCGCAGGTTCTCGCCGGCCTCCAGGATCTGTGGCGTGCCGTAGCAGTGGGCGACGCTGAAGTTCCAGGTGGGTGCCGGGGTGTCGTGCTCGGTGTACCAACTGGGCGACACGTACCCGTGGGAACCGGCCACGATGAGAAGCACCTCTGTGGAGCCCAGTCCGTGCACCTTCTCGTCGGGACGGCCGACGTGGGTGACCACGGCCAGGCCGTCGGCCTCCTCGTCCAGCAGCACCGGGTAGTGCGACGCCACAAGGTCACCATTGTTCTGGCTCACGATGGTTGCCCACGGGTTCTCGGCGATCAGGCGGCGCACCACCTGCTCGTCCTCGACCGCGTGCTTGGGGTTGTGGCGCATGGGCCGAGTAGATCAGCCCGCGACGACGTCGTTCAGGCGTTCCAGCAACTCGCGCAGCCGGCGCATGTCGCCCTTGCCCAGCTGCCGGGTCCAGTCCGCCTCCATCTCCGCCACGAACTCGCGCGCGATCGCGTAGACCTCCTCCCCGCGCGCGGTGGCGCGCACGAGCTTGGCGCGCCGGTCATCAGGGTCGGGCGTGCGCTCCACGTACCCGTGGCGCTCCAGGTGGGCAACGAGCTCCGCCATCGACTGCTTGGTGATCTGCGCGCGCTGGGCCAGCACGCTGACGCGCGTCCCGGCGTCGTCCAGGTACTGGAGCACGTTGCCGTGCGGCGCGCGCACCTCGGGGTGGCCGCGCTCGGCGAACCGCTCGTGCAGCTGCTCGGAGCCGATCCGGAACGGCTCGCGCAGCAGCAGGGCGAGGTTCCGGGGGCGCTCACGGGCGGTGGTTTCGGGTAGGCTGGACATAAGACAGGTTGCCTGCCTATACTACGCCATCCAGCTAGACAGGCCTCCTGTCCATCTTCGAAAGGAACCAATGTCCACCGAAGTCTCCGTCGGCAGCGAAACGATCGTCGTCAGGGTCACCAGCGAACAGAGCGGCGGCGCCCTGCTGGCCTTCGAGGTCCGGATGCCTCCGGGCGGTGGCCCGCCGATGCTCCACCGCCATGACCCCTTCGAGCTCTACCGCGTCGAGCAGGGCGAGTTCGCCTTCTACCTCGAGGGCGACGACGGGAACGTGACCCGGAGAGTCGCCGGACCGGGCAGCGTCGTGCCGATTCCCGGCGGGCGCGAGCACACGATCCGCAACGAGTCCGATGACGAGGCACGCGCGCTCGTCGTCTTCTCGCCGGGCGTCGCGATGGAAGGCTTCCTGGCCGCAGCCGGTGACCCCAAGCTGGAGCCCGGCGACGTGCTCGCCCTGGCAGCGGCCTACGGCATAAAGATCACGCGCGGGCTCGAGGCGATCGCCTGATGGCCTACCTGACGATCACTCGCATCCACGTCAACGGCGACGAGCTGGTGGCCGGCTACCGCGAGAGCGCCCCCACGATGTCGGAGGTCGGTCGCGACCACGGCCTGATCCCGGGCCAGATCCGCCCGCAGCACTACGACGTGGCGGACTACGAGGTGTTCAGCCGCCGATGTTGAGCGCGTTCACCATCACCGGGACGCCGGCGATGATGATGATCGCCCCCAGCACGTCGAAGATGGCGCCGTTCTTGACCATCTTCGTGATGGGCACCACGCCCGAGCCGTAGACGATGGCGTTCTGCGGCGTCGACACCGGCAGCATGAAGCCGAACGACGCCGCGAACGTGCCGGCCAGCGCCGGTATGAACGGGTCCACCCCCGCCGCGGCGGCCACGGGTATGACGATGGGCACCACGATCGAGGCACTGGCGGTGTTGCTGGTGGTCTCGGAGACCAGGATCGACAGGATCACGGCGAACACGGTGATCGTGAACGTCGAGTCGACGCCGAAGTTCTCGGCGCCGGACTTGCCGATGGTCTCGGCCAGCCCGGTCTCGGCCAGCAGCGTCCCGAAGATCACGCCGGAGCCGAACAGCAGGATCGTTCCCCAGTCGATCTCCTTGGCCTCGCCCCACGTCATCGTGAACTCGCGCTTCTGCCAGTCGGTGGGCAGCACGAACAGCAGCGACGCGGCCAGGATGGCCACGATGCCCTCGTCCAGGTGGGCCGTGGCCTCCTCGTAGGCCTTGGAGTTGTCGCCGGCGACGATGCCGACGATGCCGGGCGCGATCCAGAGGGTGACCGCCGTGGTGAACGCGATCAGCGTGTTCTTCTCCTTGCGCGACATCTTGCCGAGCTTGCGCCGCTCCTCGGCCACGTACTCCTCGATGCCGGCCAGGCGCTTGACCTCCGGCTTGTTCAGCAGCAACAGCACCACGGCCAGGACGATGAACATCAGGATGCAGATGGGCAGGGCGCTCATGACCCACTCCAGGAACGAGATCTTCTCGCCGGTGGCCTTTTCGATCAGGCCGCGCCCGATCAGGTTGGGCGGGCTGCCCACGGGCGTCAGCAGGCCGCCGACGCTGGCGCCGTAGGCCAGCATCAGCATCAGTGCGACCCCCACGCGCAGCTTCAGCGGGTCGAAGCCCTCCTTGGCCTCGCCCTCCTTCTGCATCAGGTTGGCCAGCGTGCCCAGGATGGCGATGGCCGTGGGCAGCAGCATCGCCACCGTGGCGGTGTTGGATACGAACGCCGACAGCATCGCGGTGATCAGCCCGAAGGCGATCACCGTGCGGCCGGTCGACTTGGACACCCCGCGAACGGCGAGCATGCGGAACGCGAACCGCCGCGCCACGCCGTGGTTGAGCATGGCCTGGGCGATGATGAACGCGCCGATGAAGGTGAACACCGTGGAGGAGCCGAACGGCGCCAGGATCGTGTCGGCCTCCCCGACGCCGAGGATCACGATCAGGGAGATGCCGATCAGGCCGCCGACGGGGATCGGCACGGCCTCGGTGATCCACAGCGTGACCACCCCGAGCAGGATCGCCGCGAGCTTGTGCTGGCTGGGGTCCAGGTCCAGCGGCAACGCCAGGAAGATCAGGATCACCGCAGGCGCCAGGAACAGGCCCGCGGTGCGCCGGGCGCGCTCGAAGCGCTCCTCCTTCGGGCTCAGCTTCTGCTCGCCCAGGCTCCGGTAGGTGCCGGTCTGGGTGATCTGCTGCTCGGCGTCGATGGTCGTTCCCGTCCCCGCGGGGCCCTTCTCCTCCGCTCCCATGTGGGCGCGCTTGCCCTCGTCAGTTGGCGCCGAAACCCGAAGCCAGCTCGGCCACCACGTCCGCCGTGCCGGCGGAGCCGCCCAGATCGGGCGTGCGCGGACCGTCGCCGGCCAGCAGCTGCTCGACGGCGGCCAGCACGGCGTCCGCCGCCCCCTGCTCGCCCAGATGCGAGAGCATCTGCGCGCCCGACCAGATCGCCCCGATCGGGTTGGCCACGCCCTTGCCCGCGATGTCCGGCGCCGAACCGTGCACGGGCTCGAACATCGAAGGGTGCTCGCGCTCGGGGTTCAGGTTGGCCGACGGGGCGATGCCGATGGAGCCGGCCGCGGCGGCGGTCAGGTCGCTGAGGATGTCGCCGAACAGGTTGGAGGCCACGATCACGTCGAAGCGGCCGGGGTCCAGGATCACCAGCGCCGCCAGCGCGTCGATGAGCACCTGCTCGGAGGTCAGCCCCGGGTGGCGCTCCAGCGCCGCGGCGAAGCGCTCGTCCCAGTAGGGCATCGTGTGGATGATCCCGTTGGACTTGGTGGCCGAGCAGATGCGGCCCGAGCGCTCGCCGGCCAGGTCGCAGGCGAAGTCCATGACCCGGTCGCAGCCCACGCGCGTGAACACGGTCTCCTGCACCGCCATCTCCATCTCGGTGCCGCCGTGCAGCCGCCCGCCGATCTCCGAGTACTCGCCCTCGTTGTTCTCGCGCACCACCACCAGGTCCAGGTCCTCGGGCGTCACGTCGCGAAGCGGCGAGGGCACCCCCGGCCACAGGCGCATGGGCCGCAGGTTCACGTACTGGCGAAAGCGCCGGCGGATGGGGATCAGCAGGCCCCACAGCGAGATGTGGTCGGGCACGTCGTGCCGGCCCACCGCGCCCAGGAAGATGGCGTCCGTGGAGGCCAGCCGGTCCAGCGCGTCCTCGGGCATCATCGCGCCGGTCTCCACGTAGTGGTCACAGCCCCACGGATGCTCGGTCAGGGCCAGCTCGAAGCCGTGCGCCCGGCCCGCGGCCGCCAGCACCTCCAGCGCCGCGGGAGTGACCTCCGTGCCGATGCCGTCGCCGGGGATGACGGCGATCTCGTGTCGTCTGGTGCCGTCGCTCACGCCTCTCCCGTATCCCGCGCGCCACGTTCGTAACCGCCCCTAAGGGACCCCTCCCACAGTTTGGGGTGCTGGACAGGGGGTTGCCTCGATGCGCACGCGGTGGGGCCGGGCGAGATTGACCCCAAGCCATTCGTCCCCCTCGAAGGAGCCACCGTGAAGAAGACCCTCACAGTCATCGCCGCGATCGGCGTGCTGTCCGCCTGCGCCGCCGCCCCGGCCGGCGCCGCCTCCGGCGTCAAGTACAAGGGCAGGACCAGCTCGGGCCACCCGATCACGTTCACCTACAAGAACAAGCGTCTCTACAACATGAACTCGGGCATCCAGGTCAACTGCCTGGCGATCCAGGGCGGGGGCGCGCCCTCGGTCAGCGCCGACGTGTTCAGCTACAAGGGCTACGTCGGCATGAGGAAGAAGCCGGTGGACTTCACCTTCATGAGGAAGCCGGCGGGCTACTGGAACGAGGTCACCACCAAGCACTCGCTGGCCTCGAAGCGCAACCGACGCACGAAGACCATCAGCGGCACCCAGCGGATCCAGTTCTCCTACATGGTGTCCAAGTACCCCATCGGGACCTTCGTGATCTACAGCTGCCTGGGCAACGGCAAGTTCAAGGCCAAGCCCGTGGAGAAGTAGCGGCTAGCCGAAGAAGGTCTCGAACAGCAGGAAGCCGTTGAGGGCGATGATCAGCCCGGCCACCACGGACGCCAGCACCGTGGTCAGGCCGCGGTTGACCATCGCCCCCATCACGGCCCGGTTGCGGCTCAGGATGATCAGCGGCACGAGCGCGAACGGGATGCCGAACGACAGCACCACCTGGCTGAGGACCAGCGCCTCGCCCGGGTTGGTGCCCACGGCCAGGACGATCAGCGCCGGGATCATGGTCACCAGACGGCGGGCGAAGAGCGGGATCGTGCGGCCGATGAAGCCCTGCATGACCACCTGGCCCGCGTAGGTGCCCACGCTGGCGCTGGCGAAGCCCGAGGCCAGCAGCGCCAGGCCGAAGGCCACGGCGGCGCCCGGGCCGACCATGTCGCCGAACCCCTCGTGCGCCTTCTCGATGGTGTCCACGTCGGTCATGCCCGCCGCGTAGAACAGCCCGGCCGCGGCGGCCAGCATCGACATGTTCACGATGCCCGCGATGCCCATGGCCAGGGTCACGTCGAAGCGCTGCACGCGCAGCAGCCGGCGCTGGTGGTCGGCGTCGCGCCCGCGCATGCGCACGCGGGTGAGCTCGGAGTGCAGGTAGATCACGTGGGGCATGACCGTGGCGCCCAGGATGCCGGTGGCCAGCAGCAACGAGTCGGTGCCCTCGAAGGCGGGCACGAAGCCGCCGGCGAAGTCACCCGCGTCACCGCCGATGCGCAGCGTCTCGTAGAGAAAGCCCAGCAGGATCACCGCGAGCATGCCGCCGATGACCAGCTCGAAGCGGCGGTACCCGCGCTGCTGGAGGCTCAGGATGCCGAACGACACGACGGCGGTGATCAGCCCGGCGGGGAACAGGGGCACGCCGAACAGCAGGTTCAGCGCGATTGCCGCTCCCACGAACTCGGCCAGGTCGGTGGCCATGGCCACGATCTCGGCCTGGACCCAGAGGAGGAACGACGCCGTCCGCGGAAAGCGCTCGCGGCACAGCTCGGGCAGGTTCTTGCCGGTGGCGATCCCCAGCTTGGCCGATAGGTACTGGATCAGCATGGCCATCAGGTTGGCCGTGAGCACCACCCAGAGCAGCAGGTAGCCGAACTCCGATCCGCCCGCGATGTTCGTGGCGAAGTTGCCCGGGTCCACGTACGCGATCGCGGCCACGAACGCCGGGCCCAGCAGGGCCAGGCGGCGCTCGGGATGCCGGCGTCCGGGACCCGGCGGGTCGGCCTCCTGCGCGCGCTCGACGACCTCGGAGGAGGCCATCAGCGGCGGTGGGTCGTCCGGGGCATCGCCCCAGCTTAGACACGATTTCTAGGCGAGACTAACTTTTGAGTTAGCTGGCGCGCGAAACCTCGCCGGTCAGCGCCGCGGCTCGAAGCGGGACTGATGGAGCGGCCGGCCCGGCGTGCCGGCGGCGCAACAGCGGAGGGGGTGGGATTCGAACCCACGGTACGCCTTACGACGCACAACGGTTTTCGAGACCGCCCCGTTCAACCGCTCCGGCACCCCTCCAGGGTCAAGCGGCGCGGAAAGCCTAGCTTCCGAACGCCGGTTGGCTCTTTGTGACCTTCCGGCTCACGGTCACCTTCATCTTCAGCGTGGCCTTGGCGGGGCCCTCGGTCACGCCCGGGTCGCCCTTGCAACGGCGGGTGGCCGAGCCGGAGAACGTCTGCCGGCGCTTGGCGTAGAAGCCCTTGGTCGCCGGCACGTCCAGGGCGGCGGACTGGAAGTCGTAACCGTCGCCGACCGGGCTCATGGCGCCGGCCCACCAGTCCGGGCCCGAGGAGGGGAGCGCGCAGGCCTTGAACGGGTCGGAGAACCGGTACGAGCTGGCCGTGCGGGCGAAGTCGAAGCTGAGCTTGACCGGGCGGCCGGCCCGGAACGGGCCCTCGAACTCGGGGTTGGCCACGCCGGTGAGGGTGCGCGTGCCGCAGTCGGGCTTGCCGTCGGTCTCGCAACGCCCCGCGGGGGGAGTGGCCGTGCGGGTGACCGTGACCTTCACCTTGGGCCGCGCGCGGATGCGCTCGAAGAAGATCGAGCGGCCCACCAGGCCGCGGTAGCCGATCCGGCCGGCCGAGGTGCCCTTGAAGGTCACGCGCTCGCTGGCCGGGTACTGGACCGGCTTGCTGTCGCCGGTCACCGGGTCGTCGCAGCTGGTGGTTGCGGTGCCGCTGTTGACCCAGCTTCCGCTGACCGTGAAGCGCACCTGGCCCGTCTGGAACGTGGCGGCGTCGGCGGCCGGGGCGACGGCCAGGAAAGCGAGGGCGGCGAGGAGTGTGGCGGGGCGGTTCATGCCCCCAGGGTGCATGTGGCCCGCCGTGTGCGCGTCCTACCTGAGGACGATTAGGGTGCCCGGCCATGAGCGCACTCACCGATCGCACCGTGATCATGTCCGGTGGCAGCCGCGGAATCGGCCTGGCCATAGCCAAGAAGGCCGCCTCCGAGGGGGCGAACGTGGCCATCATCGCCAAGACCGACCAGCCCCACCCCAAGCTGGAGGGCACGGTGCACACGGCGGCGGCCGAGATCGAGGAGGCCGGCGACGGCGGCGCGCTGGCGATCGTGGGCGACGTGCGCGACGAGGAGTCGGTGGCGGACGCGGTCAAGCAGACCGTGGACCGGTTCGGCGGGATCGACATCGTGGTGAACAACGCCAGCGCCATCAACCTGGCCCCCATGCGCGACCTGCCGGTCAAGCGCCTGGACCTGATGCTGGACATCAACCTGCGCGGCACGTTCGTGCTCACCCAGGCCGCGCTCCCCCACCTGCGCGAGTCCGACCACGCGCACGTGCTGAGCCTGTCGCCGCCGCTGTCGGCCGACCACAAGTGGCTGCGCGGCCACTCGGCCTACACCGTGGCCAAGTACGGCATGAGCATGGTCACGCTGGGCGTGGCCTTC
>DASQLM010000264.1:0-7884 GCA_035630015.1 Thermoleophilaceae bacterium
GTGCATCTTCATCTACACGTCCGGCACCACCGGCCCGCCCAAGTGCTGCATCCTCAGCCACGGCAACTACCGCGACGTCGTCTCCATGTCCGAGGAGCAGGGCGTGCTCGGCCAGGGCGAGGTCGTGTACCTGTTCCTGCCGCTGGCGCACGCGTTCGCCAAGCTCGTGCAGTTCCTGGCCGTCGACCTTGGCGGGGTGCTGGCCTTCTGGGAGAAGGACCCGCAGAAGATCATCCCCAACCTGATGGAGACCAAGCCGACGTACTTCCCGTCGGTGCCGCGGATCTTCGAGAAGATCTACACGCTGGCCACGTCCGCGGCCGAGGATCCCGAGAAGCTCCAGCAGGCGGTCCAGGTGGGCGTGAAGGTGCGCCAGCTGCGGGCTGCGGGCCAGGAGGTCCCGGCCGAGCTGCAGGCCGGTTTCGACCAGGCCGAGGAGAAGCTGTTCGTCAACGTGCGCAACCTGTTCGGCGGCAGGATCCGCCAGTGCAACACGGGCGCGGCGCCGATCGCCAGGGAGATCCTGGAGTTCTTCTACGCCTGCGGCGTGCCGGTCATGGAGGGCTACGGCATGACCGAGACCGCCACGATCGCCACGGCCAACACGCCCGAGGAGTTCCGCCTGGGCTCGGTGGGCAAGCCGATCCCGGGGGTCGAGGCGAAGATCGCCGAGGATGGCGAGGTGCTGCTGCGCGGGGCCAACATCTTCAAGGGCTACTACAAGAACGAGGAGGCCACGGGCGAGACGCTGGTCGACGGCTGGCTGCACACCGGCGACCTGGGCTCGATCGACGAGGACGGCTACCTGTTCATCACCGGCCGCAAGAAGGACATCATCATCACCGCGGGCGGCAAGAACATCACCCCGGCGAACCTGGAGAACGGCCTCAAGCAGGACCGCTGGATCTCGCAGGCCGTGGTGGTCGGCGACCGCCGGCCCTACCTGGTGGCGCTGATCACCCTGGACCCCGACGAGCTGCCCGCCTTCGCCTCCGAGCACGGGCTGGAGGAGAGCGACGTGGCGGGCTCGGAGCAGATGCGCGCCGCCGTCCAGAAGGTGGTCGACCGCGTGAACGCCACCGTCGGCCCCGTCGAGCAGATCAAGAAGTTCACGATCCTGCCCGACGACCTGAGCCAGGAGACCGGCGAGCTGACGCCCACGCTGAAGGTCAAGCGCAACGTGGTCAACGAGAAGTACGCCGGCGCGGTCGACGCCCTGTACGGATGACGGACCGCTAGCGTTCCCGGGTCATGGCCCGGAGCGACCCCACCGAGAGCGGAGGACTCTTCACCGGCCGCCCGGCCGGGCCGCCGCGCTATCGCCGGCCCGCCACGGGCACCGCCCGCCAGCGCGGCGACAAGGTGCTGGCGGCGTTCATCCTGCTGCTCGAGGTTGTGCTGTGCCTGAGCCTGCTGGGGCCCCAGCCGCTGGGCTGGCTCTGGGTCGGCTCGCAGGTCCAGTATCAGACGGGCGCGGTCACGGCCGGGATCAGCGTGATCATGATCGGCTGCCTGGCCTCGCTGATGTTCACCATGGTCGTGGCCAAGCGCCTGGACCACTGGTGGAAGCTGGTGCGCCGCGCGGCCGGCTACCAGCAGGAGCGCGGCGCGATCGAGCTGATCTTCGCCGCCTGCGTGGGCGTGACGCTGATCGTCTTCACGTTCTGGTTCCTGATCATCCAGGGACCGGGGCCCTCGCTGGCGCCCACCAACTGATGGGGTTGCTGGACTACTACCGGCAATTCGCCGACGTCGACCGGGAGGAGGACAACCGGATCCGGCGCGAGCGGCGCCACCGCGAGCGCGCTCTGGAGCTGGAGCGGGTGCCCGACTTGGACCTGTCGGGTACCGAGTGGCCCGAGTTCCCCAACTCCGAGGTGGTCAACGCATCGATTTACACCGCCCGCGGGCGGGTGAACGGGTACCCCGACCGCCACGCCGAGGACGTGCGCGGGGCACTGGCCCGCCTGCACGACGTGGACCCCGAGCGGATCGTGGTGGGCAACGGCGCCGCGGAGCTGCTGCAGGCGGCGGCCATGGCACTGCTGGAGCCGGGCGACGAGCTGCTGACCCCGTGGCCCTCCTACCCCCTGTACCCGCTGATGGCCAGCCGCGCCGGCGGGCGGCCGGTGGCGGTGGACTGGCACGAGCGGCTGGAGTCCGGGATCAGCCCGAATACGCGGCTGGCCGTGCTGTGCAACCCCAACGACCCCACCGGCCACTACACCCCGGCCGAGCGCGTGGCCGAGCTGGCCGCGGCGCTGCCCGAGCGCGCCCACCTGATGGTCGACGAGGCACTGGTGCACTTTCAGGACGCCGAGGAGGTGGACGCGGTGTTGCGCCTGACCGACGCCTTCCCGCGGCTGCTGGTCGTGCGCACGTTCTCGAAGATCTACGGCCTCTCGGGCCTGCGCACCGGCTACGCGGTCGGCTCCACCGCATCCGCCAAGGTGCTGGATTCGATCTCACCGGTGCTGGGCGTGAACGCCCTGAGCCAGTCGGCGGTGGCACAGGCGCTGAAGATCGGCTCGGCCGAGATCGCCCGGCGCCGCGACGCGGTCATCCGCGAGCGCCACCGGCTGATGGACGGCCTGGCCGAGCTGCCTGTCACCGCCGATCCCAGCCAGGCCAACTTCGTCTGGCTGTCGGTGCCCGGCATGACGGGCCTGGCACTGGCCAACGCGCTCCGCAAGGAGAACGTGGTGGTGGCCCCCGGCGGCCCGCTGGGCGCCGACGACCACGTGCGCGCCACCGTGCGCGACGACGCGGCCACGGACCGGCTGCTCGCGGCGCTACGAGTCGCTCTGGCGGACTAGGGCGTTCGTCGTCTGCTCGAGGATGCGGCGCCAGCCGCCCGTCTGCTCGCGCTCCTCGGCGAAGCGGTTGATGACCTTGCGCACCCGCGTCGCCGAGATCTCGATGCCGTGGCGGGCGCAGACCGCCTTGAGGTCGTCGTAGTCGGCCGCCAGCTTCATGGTCACCGACTCGAAGCCGTGCTTGGCGATCTCCACGCGCTTGGTGAAGTTCATGATGTTGGTCTCGAACATCAGCTCGTCGTTCTCGGCCGGCTCGATGACCACGAAGTCGACGCCGGGGTACTTCTCGCGCCAGTGGCTCATGGCCTCGTGCAGGCGCTGGTGGGCCAGCAGCTTGAACGTCTGGTATCCGATCTCGGGGAAGCCCATGTCGGCCACCCGCCGGACGCGGCTGCCGAGCATCGTCGGGATGACCTTCTGGAAGTCGTTCACGTACGGGACCAGCGGGTTCACCACCACCACGAACTTGGCCCCCCGCTCCACGGCGATGTCCACGTTGGTGGTGGAGCGGATGCCGCCGTCGATGAGCTGGCGGCCCTTGATCTCGACCGGCTTGTAGACCATCGGCAGCGCCGTGGAGGCGGCCACCGAGCGGGCGATGGGCACGTCGGCCCAGCCCTCGCCGCCCAGGACGATCCGCTCGGCCGTGTCCAGATCGGTGGCGGTCAGGTACAGCTCGTTGTCGAGCATCCGGAAGTCGTCGGTGCGGTCGGGGTCGGCCAGCACCGGCTCCAGGTACTTCTCGATGGCCGTCGAGTCGTACAGGCCGGCGGGCAGCGCCTCGGCCAGCTGCAGCGCCAGGTCCATGACCGCCACCCGCCCGCGCTGGCTGACCACGGTGCGGGCCAGGCCCACCATGCGCAGGGGCAGCAGCGCTGCGCTGCGCGCGAACGCGGTGTAGCTGGGGCGCATCAGCGCGCTGCGGTTCAGGTCGGGGAACGGCGTGGGCACCTGCTGGTTGACCACCCGCATCATCTCCTCGGGGGTCACGCCGTTGGCCACCAGGCTGCCGATGAACGACCCGGCGCTGGTGCCCACGTAGATGTCGAACTCGTTGACGGTGCGGTTCACCGCCAGCAGGTCCAGCGCCCGCAGGGCGCCGATCTCGTAGACGCCGCCGGTGAAACCGCCGCCGCCCAGCACCAGGGCGGTCCGGGAGCGCTTGCCGCCGCGGCGCGGGCGCTTGCCCGCGGGCTTGCGCGCCTTCCCCTTCGGCGTCTGGAGCTCGACGACCTCGCCCATCGGCGCATTATCGACCATCGGGGGGTCGTTGTGACCGCACCGCCCGCCCAGATAGCGTGTTGGGGCACCTGATGGGACCCGTGCGCCGTACGTTCTTCCTGGCCTGCCTGGCCACCGGCCTCCTGGCTGTGCTGCCGGCGGCCGCCTCCGCGGCCAGCCTGGGCAGCCGCCTGGGCGCCGCCATGCGCCCGGCGGGCGGCTCCTCGGGCGCATACGTGGTCAACGCGACGACCGGCAAGCCGGTGCTGCGCTACCGCCACATGACCCCCCGGATCCTGGCCTCGAACACGAAGATCTTCACCACCGCCGCGGCGCTGGCCCGCTACGGCGTGTCCGGCCGGCTGTCGACCGAGGTACGCGGCGTGGGCACGCTGGAGGAGAACGGCACCTACCGCGGCGACCTGTACCTGGTGGGGGGCGGCGACCCCACGTTCGGCTCCTCGAGCTTCTCCCGCCGCTCCTACGGAGGCGGCGCCACCGTGCAGAGGCTGGCCTCCGAGCTGGAGCGCGTGGGCGTCAGGCGGGTGACCGGCCGGATCTACGGCGACGAGTCGAAGTTCGACTCCCGGCGCGGCGGGCCGGAGTCGCGCTACCGCATCTCGCCCTACGTGGGCCCGCTGAGCGGCCTGGCCTACAACCGCGGCCTGGCCAGCGAGTCTGGCCGCGGCTACCAGGCCAACCCGCCCGCCTTCGCGGCCGCGCGCCTGGACGCCGCGCTGGCGCGGCGCGACATCTCGGTCAAGGGCGCCCCGCGCGCGAAGGGGGCGCCCGGCGCCGCCATCCGCCTGGTCAATGCGCAGTCGCCGACGATGTCGCGGCTGGCCGCACTGACCAACAAGCCCTCCGACAACTTCTTCGCCGAGATGCTGGTCAAGGACCTGGCGCTGCAGGCCGGCGGCAAGGGCACCACCCGCGCCGGCACCCGGCTGGCGGCCGGGTTCGCCCGCCGCCTGGGCGGCGGCCCCGCCGGGCTGGCCGACGGCTCCGGCCTCTCGCGCGGCAACCGCGCCGCCCCCTACCGGGTGGCCCAGCTGCTGCTGGCCATGCGCGGGCGCGACGAGTACAGGGCGTTCTTCAACTCGCTCTCGATCGCGGGTCGCGACGGCACCCTGGGCCCGCGGATGCGCGGCGGCGCCGCCCGCGGGCGCTGCCGGGGCAAGACCGGCACGATCTCCGGCGTGACGGCGGTGTCGGGCTACTGCACCGCCCGCTCGGGCGAGGTCTACGTCTACTCGATCCTGATGAACGGCGTGAACGCCTTCGGCGGCCGCGCGATCCAGGACCGCATGCTCAACGCCATCGCCGCGTCGGGCTAGCCCAGCAGCTTCAGCAGCCCGTCCTCGTCCAGGATCTCGGTGCCGGTCTCCTCGGCCTTGGCCATCTTCGAGCCGGGGTCGGCGCCCGCCACCAGGTAGTCGGTCTTCTTCGACACCGAGCCGGTGACCTTGCCGCCCGCGGCCTCGATCCGCTCGGTGGCGTCCTCGCGCGTCAGGTTGGGCAGCGTGCCCGTAAGCACCAGCGTCTTGTCCTTGAGTGCTCCGTCGGCCTCGCGCGGGTCGGGTCCCTCCTCCTCGAACTGGAGCCCGTGCTCGCGCAGGCGCGCGATCAGGTCGCGCATGGAGTCCTCGGACAGCGTCTCGTAGATCTGGGCGGCCATGATCGGGCCCATCCCGGGCACCTCGGCGATGACCTCGGGGGTGGCCTCCAGCAGCGGGTCGATGGAACGGAAGTGGCGGGTCAGCGCGCGGGCGTTGGTGAAGCCCACGCCGTTGATGCCCAGCCCGAACATCACCCGGCTGAACGGCCGCTGCTTCGACTGCTCGATGGCGGTTATGAGCTTGCCGGCGGAGATCTCCCCGAAGCCCTCCAGCTCCTCGAGCTGCTCGGCCTTCAGGTCGTAGATCCCGGCGATGCCGTCGATCAGCCCGTCCTTGAGGAACTGGCCGACCCGCTCCTCGCCAAGGCCCTCGATGTCCATGGCCCCGCGGGAGACGAACTGCTTGACCGCTTGGAACAGCTGACCGGGGCAGCCGGCGCGGTTGGGGCAGATGGTCCACGCGCCGCCGCCCTCCTCGTCCGGGCGGACGGTTGGCGTGTCGCACGCCGGGCAGCGCTCGGGCGCGCGCGGCAGCGGCGAACGGTTTTTCTTCTTCTGGGCCTTGGCCGTGGGCGAGACCACGCGCGGGATCACGTCGCCGGCGCGGGTCACGATCACCTCGTCGCCCTCGCGCACGTCCTTGCGGGCGATGTCCTCCTCGTTGTGCAGCGTGGCCAGCTTCACGGTCACGCCGCTGACCTGGACCGGCGTCAGCTGCGCGAACGGCACCATGTGGCCCGTGCGCCCGACGTTCCACATCACGCGCTCGAGCGTGGTGGTGGCGGTCATCGGCGGGAACTTCCAGGCGATCGCCCCGCGCGGCTCGCGCCCGACCACGCCCAGGCGGCGCTGCAGGTCCAGGTCGTCGACCTTGACCACCACGCCGTCGATCTCGTAGTCCAGCGACTCGCGCTTCTCCTCCCAGCCCTTACAGGCCTTCACCACGGCGTCGAGGTCGGTGTGCCGCTCGATGCCGTCGTTGACCTTGAAGCCGCGCTCCTTGAGCCACATCAGCGACTCGTAGTGGCTGTCGAACTCGATGCCCTCCAGCGCGCCGATCGAGTAGCTCCACATGGACAGCGGCCGCTGCGCGGTGAGCTTGGTGTCCAGCTGGCGGATGGAGCCGGCGGCCGTGTTACGCGGGTTGGCGTACGTGGGCTCGCCGGCGGCGGCGCGGCGCTCGTTCAGCTCGGCGAAGGCCTTTCGCGGCAGGTAGCACTCCCCGCGCACCTCCAGCAGCGGCGGCGCGTCCTCGATCCGCAGCGGGATCGCCTTGACCGTGCGCAGGTTCTGGGTCACGTCCTCGCCCACCTCGCCGTCGCCGCGGGTGGCGCCGCGGGTGAGCACACCGTTCTCGTACACCAGCGAGATGGCCAGGCCGTCGATCTTCGGCTCGGTCACGAACTCGATGTCCGAGCTGGCCGCCCCCTCCTCGCGCTCCAGGTAGCGCTCCGAGCGCACCAGCCAGGCCTTCAGCTCCTCCGCGTTGGTGGCGTTGGCCAGGCTGAGCATGGGCTGGCGATGGCGGGCGGGCTCGAACTTCTCCAGCACCGCGCCGCCCACGCGCTGGGTGGGCGAGTCGGGGGCCAGCAGGTC
The DNA here is from genome assembly GCA_035630015.1 of Thermoleophilaceae bacterium. Taxonomy (GTDB): domain Bacteria; phylum Actinomycetota; class Thermoleophilia; order Solirubrobacterales; family Thermoleophilaceae; genus JAAYBF01. Next base: position 7,252 of record DASQLM010000264.1, read on the forward strand.
CGGGTGCCGGGCCTCGATCTCGCGCAGCTCGTTGATCAGCGCGTCGTAGTCGGCGTCCGAGACCTCCGGGTCGTCCAGGACGTAGTAGCGGTGGTTGTGGTGCTCCAGCTGCGAGCGCAGCTCGCCGACGCGGTCGGACGGGTCGGCCGCCACCGCCTAGACCTCGCGCGCCGCCGGGCGCATCAGAGCGTCCAGATCGAAGCCGGCCAGGTTGTCCACGCCCTGGCGGTCGGTCAGGTCGAAGTGCAGCGGCGTCACGGCGATCACCCCGTCGGCCACCGCGGCGAAGTCGGTGCCGTCCTCCTCCTCGTAGCCCGGCCGGTCGCCGTAGATGCGGTAGCGCTTGCGCCCGTCGGCCTCTTCGGTCAGCTCCATCCGGTCGCGGTAGATGCGCTTGCCCAGCTTGCAGGACACCGCGCCGGTGGCGTCGCCGGCCGGGGCGTTCACGTTCAACAGGGTGCCCGCGGGCATCGGCACGTCGTCCAGCTCCTCGACCATGCGCGCCACGAACGTGGCCACCTCCTCGAAGTCGGCCGCCTCCCACTGGCGCCCGTCGCGGAAGTCCATCTTGCCGTGGTCGGCCTGCTGGGAGACCGCGATGGCGGGCAGGCCCAGCACCACGCCCTCCAGGGC
>DASQLM010000265.1:0-4251 GCA_035630015.1 Thermoleophilaceae bacterium
GCGGAAGGTCGGGTGGTCCTTCGCGTCGGGCAGCTTCTTCCAGTAGCCCTCCACGGTCTTGCCGGCCACCTCGCGGTAGGTGGCGATGATGGCCTCGCGCCGGTCCGCGGGGATCTCGGTGGCCGTGAACGTGCCCGTCCACCGCCCGCGGCGGATCTCGCCGCGCCCGCCGGCCGCGCGGAGGTTCTTGACCCAGTCCGACTCGCCGCGCGTGGAGACGATGTACCGGGCGCCCTCGTGCTCGACCGGGATGACCGGCAGCACCTGCTCACCGCCGCTCTTGCGGCGGGGGACCACCAGCGTCTGCGACCCGCCCATGCCCAGTCGCATGGCCAGCGGGTTGAACACCTTGCGGACGAAGGTTGGTGGCTTGAGATAGGCCACCGCCCCAGGCTACTGGGCCGGCGGGGGCGGCGGCGGGGGCGGCGTGCCCGAGGTGTCGGGCGTGACCGCCACGTCCCCGGGGGCCGCCGCCGCGGTGTCACCGCCGCGGAGCGTGAAGTACAGCACCGCCGCCACCAGCGCCGCGATGGGCGCCGTGAGGGTGTTGGCGATGACGCTGAAGATGATGTGCGCCACGACGCCGCCGATGGCGGCACCGATGCCGCCCAGGATGGCGCTGACGATGAAGGTGATCAGGAAGGCGACGATGATCACGCCGAACACGTTCCAGCCGTTGCCCTTCACGAGTGCGCGTGAGCGGCCCAGCGACTCGAACACGCCGGCCCGCTCGATCACGATGACGGGTGCGACGACGGCGAAGATCGTGATGAAGAAGAGGCCGGGGACGATCAGCAGGATGAAGCCGATCACCACGATGATGCCCACGATGATGCCTGCTCCGATCAGCGGCGCTATGACCGGTGCGGCGGAGCCGAGCAGGTCACCCGCCGAGTGGTCGCGGCGCCCGTCCTGCACGTCCTCGACGAGCTTGACCACCATGCCCGTGTAGAGGGTGGTGGCGATCAGGCTGACCAGGGTCGCGATCAGGACGAGGAAGCCACCCAGGAGGCCCTGGAGCACACCAACGATCAGGAACAGCCCGAACGCCACGGGGAGCAGGACGGCAGCCTGGTCTCCATAGATCGAAAATGCCCTGCTCAGAACCCCGCCGACGTCCACTCTGTTTTGCATGCCCGGCAACATACCCCGCCCTCCGGTCGCACCGCCAGCCCGCGGACGAATGTCTATGCGGTCGTGACGGGGGCCGGCTGCGCCCTGCGGCGGCGGTTGTGGCTGGTGCGGGCGGCGAACAGCGCCGCCAGCGCCCCGCCCAGGGCGAACAGCGCGCCCACCGAGAACGCGCGGTCGAAGCCCTCGGTGGCGGCCTCCGCCGCGCTCGTCACGCCCGCCAGGTCGGCGGTGCGGGTGGTGGCGATGGTGGCCAGCACGGCCAGCCCCAGCGAGCCGCCGACCTGGCGCGAGGTGTTCACCAGGCCCGAGGCCAGGCCCGACTCGGACGGGTCGACGCCCGCCGTGGCGGCGATCGTGACGGGCACGAACGAGAAGCCGATCCCCGCGGCGCACAGCAGCGACGGGGCCAGCACGTCGCCCAGGTAGGTGCCGTCGGGGCTGACCTGGCTGAACAGGGCCAGCCCGACCGCGATCATCGTCATGCCCGCCGCCAGCATGCCCCACGGGCCGCGGCGCGAGACCAGCGGGCCCGCGAACCGCGAGCAGATCACGATCAGCAGCGTCATGGGCAGGAACGCGAAGCCGGCGCGCAGCGGCGAGTAGCCCAGCACGTTCTGCAGGTACAGCGTCACGAAGTACCACATGGCGAACACCGAACTGCCCAGCGCGAACACCACGAGGTTGGCCGCGCTCAGCGGCAGCGACCGGAAGATCCGCAGCGGCATCAGCGGCTCCTTCGCCAGCCGCGCCTCGACGTAGACGAACACGGCCAGCAGCGCCAGCCCGACCGCCAGCGTGGTCAGCGTGGCCGCCGAGCCCCAGCCGTGCACCTCGGTGCGCACGATCCCGTAGGTCAGCACCACCAGCCCGGCGGTCACGCTGATGGCGCCGGCCACGTCGAAGTGACGCCCGGGCCGCTCGGAGCGGCCCTCGGCCACCACCCGCCAGGCCGCGAAGGTGGCGAACAGGCCGATCGGCAGGTTGATGAACAGCACCCAGCGCCAGTTCAGCGTCTGGGTCAGCGCCCCGCCCAGCAGGGCGCCCGTGGCGCCGCCGACGCCGCCCATGGCGCCCCACAGGCCCAGCGCCTTGTTGCGCTCGGCGCGGTCGGTGAACGTGGTGGTCAGGATCGAAAGCGTGGCCGGCGCCACCACGGCGCCGCCCAGGCCCTGGATCGCGCGGGCCACCACCAGCGTCAGCCGGTCCTCGGCCAGCCCGCCCACCAGCGACGCCAGCGCGAACAGCAGCATCCCGGCCATGAACACGCGCCGGCGCCCCAGCAGGTCGGCCGCCCGGCCGCCCAGCAGCAGGAAGCCGGCGAAGGTCAGCGTGTACGCGTTCACGATCCACTGCAGCTCGCCCGGCGTGAAGTCCAGGTCGCTGCGGATCGAGGGCAGCGCCACGTTCACGATCGACACGTCCAGCACCACCATGAACTGGGCCAGGCAGCACAGGACGAGCGTGAAGGTCTTGGTGCGCTCCGACGGCACGGCGATCTACGTAAGCAGGCAGGAAACGTTGCAGCGGGGGGAGCCTCTCGCGCGCGGGCGAATCAGCCCGGCATGCACGAGCGTTCCGAGGAGACCCGCCTGTTCATCGTCGCCCTGATCGGGGGCCAGGTGGGCGCGGCGCTCGGCCTGCTGTTCCTGGGAGGGATGCTGTTCGCACCGCTGCTGACGGCGCTGCTGGGCAGCGCGGCCGGGCCGGCGTTCGTGATCGGCCGGGACAGGTTCAAGGCGTGGGCGGGCGAGCGTTACGTGCGCAGTGAGCTGCGCGGCGGCCGCCAGGTCACCTCGAGCTGAGGGGGCTTTCGGAACACCAGGCCCCGCGGCGCCGCTGAACGCTCCGGGTCCAGCGCCAGCCCGGGCAGCCGTTCCAGCACGCGGCGCACCGCGGTGTGCGCCTCCAGCCGCGCCAGGTGCACGCCGATGCACACGTGCGGGCCCGACGCGAAGGCCAGGTGGCGCCTCGCGTTCGAGCGCAGCGGGTCGAAGCGGTCCGGCGCGGGAAAGGTCTTCGGGTCGCGGTTGGCGGCGGTGACCGATACCGCCACGAGGTCGCCGGTGCGCACCGCCACGCCGGCGATCGTGGTGTCCGTCGTGGCGTAGCGGTCGACCATCGCGGCGGCGGGCTCCAGCCGCAGCGACTCCTCGATCGCGCCCTCCAGCCAGGCCGGCTCGGCCAGCGCCCGCTCGGCGCCGCCCGGCTCGCCCAGCAGGTACCAGAGGGCGGTGGCGATCATCCCCTCGGTCGTCTCGATGCCACCGAACAGGATCACCGCGGCGTCCGAGGCGGCGTCGGTGTCCAGCGCGGCCGCCAGCTCGGCGAACGCGTCGCGGCCCGCGGCGGTGGCCTCGCCGCCCGCGGTCATCGTCTGCACCGAGTCCACGATCGCCCGGTACCAGCCCAGCACCGTTCCGGGGTCGGCCTCCAGCTCCAGGGCGTGCCCCACCACCGCGGCGGCCAGCGGACCCGCCAGGGCCGCGCGCAGGTCGGCACGGCCAAGATCGGAGATGGCGTCCAGCAGGCGGTCGGTCTCACGCGTGACCACCGGCCCCAGCTGTTCGTGCACCCGGCCGCGGCCGAAGCGCGGTAGCCAGGGTTCCCGGTGCCGCGCGTGCTCGTCGCCGTCCAGCGACAGCATGCTCGGGCCGACCACGCGCGCGGTGGTGAAGCGCGGGTCGTCCACGGTGAAGCGGCCGGCGTCGCGCATGACCTCCAGCGCCGGCTCGCGCGCGGTCACCAGCCAGCCGTTCAGCGCGTCGATCCACGCCACCGGCTCGGTCGCGCGGAGGCGGGCCTGCGCGGCGTGGGGGTCGGCCTCCAGCTCCTCCAGTGAGACCGGAGGGCCTACGTGGCTACTTTGCGCCACTCCACGCGCCGCATCGGCGCCGCAAGGCACTCGAAGTTGTCGAGCATCACCAGGTACTCGCCGGCGTCCAGGTCGATGCCCACGATCTTGCCGAAGCGGCCCAGCTTGGAGCTGGAGCGGTGGTAGTCCTGGAAGTTCACCGTGACCTCGCACGCGCGCGGGAGGGGATGGTCGTCGGGGCGCACCTTCACGAACGTCCCGTCGGGCGTCGACGGCGGCTCGATGACGGCGGCGGGCTCGGCGAT
>DASQLM010000266.1:0-29339 GCA_035630015.1 Thermoleophilaceae bacterium
CAGGCTGGCGCGCGAGGTCCCGGAGATCAGCTTCGGCATCGGCGTCTCGGCCGGCGTCGCGGTGGCCGGCAACGTGGGCAGCGAGCGCCGCTTCGAGTACACGGTCATCGGCGATCCGGTGAACGAGGCGGCCCGGCTGTCGGACCTGGCCAAGCGCCGCGGCGAGCCCGTGCTGGCCTCCGACGCCGCGCTGGATCGCGCGGGCGAGCACGAGCGCAAGGCCTGGGAGTTCACCGGCTCGGAGGTCCTGCGCGGCCGCGGGCAGCCCACCGAGGTCGCCCGCCCGGGAGCGCTGGCGCGCGGGTAGGTTCCCGCGCATGGACCAGGCAACGGGCAAGGCCCTCTCCGACATCCGCGACGCGCTCCAGGGACACGTGGACGGCGTGGTCGCGGGGCAGATGTTCCAGGCCGACGGCACCTGGACCGGCAAGGCCGGCGGCGGCCTGCTGGGCAGGCTGTTCGGCGGCGCCAAGGACGACGCCGCGCCTCCCGGCCCGCAGAAGTTCAACCTGGTGGCGCTGACCGCGGACCGGGTGCACGTGTTGGGCGCCAAGCCCAAGTCGGGGCGCTGGAAGGTCACGGAGCCGGTCGGCGACTGGGCCGTGTCCGACGTGGATGTCCACGCGCACTCCAAGCGCGAGACGTGGCGCACGCACGAGCACATGGAGGGGCCCACCGACGGGATCGGGTCGGCCGACACGATCAAGGTCGCTCTCCATATCCGCCCCGAGGGCCGGACGCTGAAGCTGGAGGGCACCGTGTGGGACGGCGACCGGCTGACCCAGGAGACCGTGGACGCGCTCCTGGCCGCCACTGGCGGCAAGCCCCTGCAGCAGGCCGACGACGAGCTGTTCGAAAGGGAGTTCGGCAGGCCCTGGACAGATACCCCCTAGGGGTATAGGGTATGGCGCATGTTCACACCCACGCGCACATCACTGTTTGCCTCACCCAACCTCCGCTTCGCCCGCCACTACGCCGAGATGGTCGTGGTCATGCTGGCGGGCATGTTCGTGCTCGGCGCGCTGGCCTCCCCGGTGGTCAGCTTCTCCGAGCTGCTCGAGGACGCACCCGGCGCCGCGCTGGCGCAGATGGCCTTCAACATGACCGCGCCGATGGTGCTCTGGATGCGCTTCCGCGGCCATGGCTGGCCCGCCACCCTGGAGATGGCCGGGTCGATGATCGTGCCCACCTTCCTGGCCGGCGCCCTGCTGGCTGCCGGTGTGGTGACCGACGGCCATGCGCTCATGGGCATCCAGCACGCGATCATGTTCCCCGCCATGCTCGCCGTGATGCTGTGGCGCCGCGAGGAGTACTCGCACTGAGCGCGCCGCCGCCTATGCTCGCCCGGTGAGCTACTCCGCCGCCGACGGGCGCCAACAGGTGCTGGACGAGCTGGCCACCGCGGTGGAGGAGATCGCGTACGCGCTGGCCTCGCTCGGCGAGGCCTACGAGCAGGTCGACGAGATCACCGGCGACACGCTCGAGGAGGAGCTCTTCGGCCCTGTCCAAAAGGCGTTCGGCCGTGCCCGGCGCACCCACTCGCAGTTCGCCGAGCGGTACGGGCTGCAGGGGCGCGAGTTCGAGCAGCCGCCGGCGGGACCGCCGTCGCTGCGGGCGCGCGGGTTCGTGGAGAACGCCTCCGGGGCCGCCAGCTCGGCCGGCGGAATGCTGGCCACGCTCCAGGACTCGGACGTTGCGCTGGAGGTGGGCGACCAGGAGCTGCGTGCCGGCCTGGCCGACGTGCGCGCGCTGCTGGACCCGGTGCCCAGCCGCGCCCGCGATCTGATGCGCAAGCTCGGCCGCTAGCGGTGACCGCCTGGCCCAGCCTGCTCGTCGAGGACTGGGAGGACACCCGCGACACGCTGCACATGTGGGCCCAGATCGTCGGCAAGGTCCGCCTGGCCAAGGCGCCGATGGTCAACCACTGGTGGCAGGCCACCACCTACGTGACCACGCGCGGGCTGACCACGGGCGCGATCCCCGACGGCGAGCGCGCGTTCGAGATGGAGTTCGACTTCTGCGCCCACGAGCTGGTGGTGCAGGTGCAGGGCGGCGAGCGGCGCATCGTCCGCCTGGAGCCGAAGACCACCGCGCAGTTCTACTCCGAGACCATGGCCGCCCTGGACGACCTGGGGATCGAGGTGTCGATCCGGCCGGTGCCGGTCGAGGTCGAGAAGGCGATCCCCTTCGCCGAGGACATCGTGCACGCCTCCTACGACGCCGAGGCCGCGCGCCTGTTCTGGGGCCAGCTGGTCCAGGCCGACCGCGTCCTGCGGCAGTTCCGGGGCCGGTTCACCGGCAAGGTCAGCCCGGTGCACGTGTTCTGGGGCGCCCTGGACATGGCGGTCACGCGCTTCTCGGGCCGGCGTGCCCCGCGCCACCCCGGCGGCGCTCCCAACTGCGGCGACTGGGTCATGGTCGAGGGCTACTCGCATGAGCTGACCAGCGCCGGCTTCTGGCCCGGCGGCGGCGGCGAGGGCCACTTCTACGCGTACGCGTATCCCGAGCCCGGCGGTTACGCCGAGCACCCGGTCCAGCCCGCGGCGGCCTACTACGACCAGGACGCGGGCCAGTACCTGCTGGGCTACCGGGAGGTGCGCGAGTCCGACGACCCCGACGCCACGCTGCTGACCTTCCTGCAGAGCACCTACGAGGCCGCGGCCGACAACGGCGACGGCTGGGACCGCGACGCGCTGGACTACCGGCCGGTAGAGGGCGCGCGGCCCGGCTAGGGCTTGGGCGCCTTCTGCTTCTGGGGCCTGGCCGGCTCGGGCACGACCTTCGGCTTGGCCTTCGTCGTGCCCCGCCGGGGCTTGGGCGCCGCGGCGGGCGTCTGCTGCTTCCTGATCTGACCCGGTGGCACCACGGGCTTCCCCGCGGGCGCCGTCCGGCCCCGGCTCTTCGCCGGCCGGCGGGCCAGGCCAGGGGGCGCGGCGCCGCGGTTGCTCCTGCTCTTCCCGCGTGACTGTCGGCGACCGGCGGCCGGGACTCCCGCGGCACGCTTGCGCCGGGCCTCGGCCTCGGCCTTGGCCTTGGGGGTGGTGGCGCGCCGGTCCGCCCGGGTCGCAGGCGCCGCGGCCGCAGGTGTGACACCGGCCGGGGTGGCCCCGGTCCCGGGACGCTGGGCAGGTTCGCCCGCCGCGGGCGCGGCCCGTTCGTGGTCCACGACCTCCTTGGTGGCCACGCCGGCCCCGCCCGCGAGCACCGTCACCGCCGCGACCTTGGCCACGGTGCCCGTGAGCAGTGATCCGCCGGCCACGGTCAGGCCGCCGGCGCCGCCCGCCCCGGTGCCGAACCCCGCTGCGGCCAGCACGCTGCGCTTGAGCCCCGTCGCCGGGATCACCGGCAGGATCAGGGCCATCATCCTGCGCTGGCGCCTGACCTCCTCCAGGTACTCCGTGCAGCCGGGGCACGCGGCCAGGTGGTGGCGCAGCCGGCCACGGCGGAGCCCGCCGCGGCGGGCCGTGGACAGCTCGGCGCGAATCTCCTCGCAGGGCGCCGAGCGGGCCTCGCGGCGCTCGATCAGGCCCTCGCGGGCGCGGAACACCAGGCCCTTCACCTGGCTCGGCTCGCAGTCCAGGACGGTGGCCGCCTCAGCGTGGGAGAGGTCCTCGAGCTCTGTGAGCAGGAGGGCCGCCCGCTGGTTCTCGGGCAGGTCGCCCAGATCGGCGACGAGCTGGCGCAGGTCGGCGCGCGTCTGGACCTGCTCCTGGAGGCCGGCGGTGCTGGGCTCCACGTCGGCGTCGGGGTGCTCGCGCCGTGCGCGCAGCATCGACAGGCAGCGGTTGCGGGCGATGGCGTAGAGCCAGGGTTTGAGCTCCAGCTCGTTCGTGTCGCGCTGCAGGGCGGCATGGGCCGACGCGAACACCTGCTGCACGGCGTCCTCGGCCTCCTCCGTGCGCCCGAGCATGTGGCGGCAGAAGGACAGCAGCGAGCTCGCGTAGCGGTCGTACAGCACCTCGAACGCGGCCTCGTCACCGGCGCGCAGGCGGACCACCAGGTGCCGCTCCCCGCGCAGGGCCAGCAGACCCCTCGGACTCCGGGTCCGGGTGGTGCCGATCGGGGGGTCGAGCGCCTGGGCCACAGCCACATTGTCCTCTTCAACGCGCCGAGGAGGCAAACGTTCGCCGATTACTCGCGAACCTCGGCCGTCATCGGGCGTTGACGCAGTGGAAACCCCGCAATGGAAGGATCCACTGTGAAGCGACTGCTCATAGGCGTACCGATGGTGGTGGCGCTGGCCCTGCCCGCCGCCGCCCAGGCCGGCACCAGCCAGGCCGACAAGACCAACGCGGCGCAGGAGTGCCGGGCCGAGCGCGGCTCCACCGCCGCTACCCGCGAGGCGTTCCGCGTGCGCTACGGCACCAACGCCAACGGCCGCAACGCCTTCGGCAAGTGCGTCTCCAAGCGCGCCAAGGCCGAGCAGCGCCAGAACAGCGCGGCCGGCGTGAACGCCGCCAAGGAGTGCAAGGCCGAGCGCGCCCAGCTGGGCGAGGCCGCCTTCGCCGCCAAGTACGGCAAGGGCAAGAAGGGCCGCAACGCCCACGGCAAGTGCGTGTCGCAGAAGGCCAAGGGCAAGAAGGACGCGGCCGACGAGGCCGACGCGAAGGCGATCGCCAAGCGGAAGTCCGCTGCCAAGACCTGTGCCGCGGAGCGCAAGGCCGATCCCTCGGCCTTCAAGGCCAAGTACGGCACCAACCGCAACAAGGCGAACGCGTTCGGCAAGTGCGTGTCCGCCGGTGCCAAGAAGACCAAGTCCTAGGAGCGCCCCCTCGTGTGCCCCGGATGGGCACCGGCTCCTGGTGCCCGGGGTCCCGCCACGGACGGTGTGGGCCCCGGGCATATTCACGGCTCGGACGCCGGGGTCTAGCCTTCGGGGGATCTACGACGCGTCCCGTGAACCCCTCGCAGCCCGACCTCTGGCCCGGGCCGTGCGCGACGGGCGCGGCGTGGCCGCCGCGCTGCGCCACCTGGACGACCACGGCACCGACCCCGACGCCGGGGTGGTGGCCGACGCCCTGGCCCGCTTCCTCGTCGGCCGCTGCGAGTCCCACCACAAGGGCTGGCAGATGGTGCGCCAGACGGTGGTCGACTCCCCCGCCGACGCGCCGTGGGAGAAGTGCGCTCGGCGCGCGATGTCCGACACCGCGCAGCAGCTGCTGGACCTGTCGGCCACGCGCGGGCGCACGCCCCTGCACCGCGCCCAGCACATGGCGGCCCGCAACCGGGCCGCCCAGATCGCCGGCCACGTGGACCAGGAGGCGCTGCTGGGCGAGCTGGGCCTGCGCCGGCGGGCGGTCAGCGACGAGCGCTGGCGCGAGGCCCTGAGCAGCGCGGTCGGGGCAAAGTCGCGCGAGCAGGTGGCGCGCGCCGTCGAGAAGTCCTTGGGCGCGTAGGCCCACTAGCTTGAGTCGCATCGCCTCGCAGAAGCCGCTCCCCTCGCTGTTGACCCGATCCGCGGCGCCGCGTGCCCGGCAGCGTGGCTGGACCCGGTTCCTGCGTGCCGGCTGGCCGGCCGCCTTCCCGATCGTGCAGTTCCCCAACCTGCCGCTGCTGGTGGCCCTGGCCGCGACGGTCGTGGCGCGGCTGACCGATGACAGCGTGCACGACTACGCGTACGCGATCGCGTCGGTGGGCTTCGCCGCCTGGGCCTACCTCGAGCTCAGCGACGGCGTGAACTGGCTGCGGCGCCTGCTGGGGCTGGCCGGCCTCGTGTGGGTGGTCATGCGTCTGGCTTAGGATCGGGTCATGCCGTCAGACCCGAACGCGTTCGTCGTCGGCCCCGGCGAGGGGGACACCGTCCAGGGGCCCGCCGGCGGGCCGCTGACCTTCAAGGTCCGCGGTGACCAGGCGGGCGGTGCGCTGACCGTGATCGAGAACGTGATCGCGCCGGGTGACGGGCCGCCCCACCACGTGCACGCCAACGAGGACGAGGCCTGGTGGATCGCCGAGGGCGAGCTGCGCTTCAAGCTCGGCGACGAGCTGCACAGCGCCCCCGCCGGCGCGTTCGTGTTCGTGCCCCGTGGCGTGGCCCACAGCTTCCAGAATCCCGGCGACACGCCCACGCGGATCCTGGTCATGTTCACCCCGGGCGGCATGGAGCGCTTCTTCGACGCCTTCGCCCGCCTCGACGAGTTCGACCCGGCGGCCTTCGCCCAGCTGGGCGCCGAGGTGGGCATGCAGGTTGTGGGCCCGCCGCTGCGCTAGACCGCGTCGTCCAGCAGCCGGGTCAGGAACCCCAGCGGCATCTCCCCCCAGCCCTCCGGCACCTCCTCGGGCTGGATCGCGGCCAGCACCCGGTGCCAGGTCAGCGCGTGCGCGATCAGCCCCAGGCGCCGCGCCAGGTCGAGCGTGCGCACCAGCTCGTCGTGCGGGGCCAGGTCGGAGAAACCCTCGAGGTACGCGTCGCGGGCGCGGACCAGGCGCGGGTCGCCCGGCTCGCAGTGCAGCGTGTGGTGCTGCAGGAAGTCCAGGGTCGCGAGCATCGTGGCGAAGGGGTGCGCCACCACGCTGTCGCCCCAGTCGTAGGCGCGTGGCGGCGGGCCGGCGAACACGTTGTCCGGGTGCAGGTCGTTGTGGTCGATGCTCGGCTCTGCCGGCGCCCGGGCCAGCTCGTCGCACCAGCGGGCCACGTCGGGGCGCAGCGCCTCCAGGCGGGTCCGCTCCGCCCCGCCCCCGGTGGCCTCCAGGGCCTCCTCGAAGCGCCGGGGCAGCACGGCCGGCCGCATGTCGGCCGCGCCCAGCGCCACCAGCTCCTCGGCGTGGGGGGCGGCCAGCCGCTGCAGCTCGGCGTAGCGGCGCAGCGCGGCCTCCATCGCCCGCACCAGCTCTTCGCCCTCCATCGTGTCCTCCACGGTCGGGCCCCCGTCCTCCAGCACCATCCACGCGCGCTCGGTGTCGGTGGCGATCGGGCGCAGCACGTGGCCGGGCGCGATCCGGTGCAGCAGCTCGTACAGCCCGACCTCGAACGCCGTGGCCGGGCCCGCGGCCTTCATCCACACGGGGCCGCGGGTGGTGGGCGCTCGCATCGCGGTCGCCCACGGGCGCACGTGCAGGTGCTCGACGTCGCCGGTGCGCCGCATGCCCGCGTCGGCCAGGCGCTGGTCCAGCCAGGCCACGGCCTCCGCGCGCCACGCGTCCGAGGCCCACACCGCCTCGCCGTATGCCTCCCGCGGGACGGCCACGCTCCGAACCGTAACCCGGAGTGATTTCATCGGGGTATGCCAGAGGTATCCATCCACGGCCGCCGCTTCTTCTACCGCGAGGCGGGGGACAAGGGCCCGACCGTGCTGCTTGTGCACGGCATCACCAACAGCTCGGCCACCTGGGCGCCGGTCACCGAGCGCCTGGCCGCCCGCGGGCTGCACGTCCTGGCCCCGGACATCGCGGGGCACGGCGACTCCGACCGCCAGCGCGGGGATCACTCGCTCGGCGCCCACGCGTCGATCCTGCGCGACTTCCTCAGCGTCAAGGAGGTGGACCGGGCCACCATCGTCGGCCACTCGCTGGGCGGCGGGCTGGTGATGCAGTTCTCGTACCAGTTCCCCGAGATGTCCGAGCGGATGGTGCTCGTGGCCAGCGGCGGCCTGGGCCGGGAGGTCAGCCTGGCCATCCGGGCGGGCACGCTGCCGTTCGCCGAGGAGGTGCTCGGCGTGGCCACCAGCGGGCCGGTGACCGCGGCCGTCCGCGCCGTCGGCGGAGCGCTGGGACGGGTCGGCATCAAGCCGGGGGGCGACATCGAGGAGATCCTGCGCGGCCTGGGCTCGCTGTCCGACGGCGAGCGCCGGCACGCTTTCGTGCGCACCGCCAAGTCGGTGATCACCCCGCGCGGGCAGCGCGTGGCCGCCACCGACAAGCTCTACCTGGCCGTGGACCTGCCCACGCTGCTGGTGGCGGGTGCGCACGACCACGTGATCCCCGCCGAGCACACCCGCGCGGCCGGCCGGCTGGTGCCGGGCAGCCGGCTGGCCATCTTCGAGAACAGTGGCCACTTCCCCCACCTGAACGAGCCGGACCGGTTCGCCGACCTGCTGGCGGCGTTCGTCAAGGACACCAAGCCCGCGCGATACGACCGCGCGACCGCCCGTCGCCGGATCGTCGAGGGCCCGCCTCAGGTGGAGGGCGGCGGCGCGTAGCGCTTGTGCAGCATCAGGACGTTGCCGTCCGGATCGGAGAACGGGGCCATGTGGCAGACGCCCGAGTCCATCGTGTCGATCTGGAACTGCACGCCCTTGCCCTCCAGTTCGGCCCGCGTGGCCTCCACGTCGTCCACCTGTAGCGCCACCGGATGGCTGTGGCGCTGGAACTCCTGGCCGAACGCGTCCGACTGCATCAGGGCGATCGTCAGGTTGCCCGTCTCGAACTCCATGGCGGGCATGTCGCCCCACTGCTTGGACTCCTCGAGGCCCAGCACGTCGCGGTAGAACGCGCGCGCCTTCTCGAAGTCCTGGGTTGGCAGGGCGATGAAGTCGACGCCGTTCACGTGCATGGCGCGAGCCTAACGCCGGACGCGCACGGCGATGCGGCGGTCCAGCGCGGCGTCGCCGGCCTCGGCGATGGCCGCCGCGACGGTGCGCGGAGGCCTCCGCGGCATCCGGCGCAGCGGCACCCGGACCAGCAGCCGCCGGGCGCCGGGCGGCAGCGTGATCCGCAGGCCGTGGCGGGCGACCCTGAGCCGTGAGCGGCCCACGCGGCGCCCGTTCACCCGCGCGCGTGCCCCGGATCTGAGGGACACGCCGCGGGGCAGCCGCAGCCGCACGGACGCCAGCGCCGGCGCGCGGGAGGCCGCCTCGGCCACGAGCTCCAGCGCAGGGCGGCGCGACCGCAGCCGCACCCGCGCGGCCGGCCGGGCGGGCGGCGGGCCGCCGGCAACGAACGAGCGGCCGTCCAGGTTCCAGCCCGGCTGAACCGCAAGGCCCAGCTGGTGCAGCACCGTCGGCGCCACGTCCACGACCCCGGGCACGCGCGAGCTGCCCCTGGCCACGCCCGGCCCGGCGGCGAACATGAACGACGTGCGCTCCAGTTCGCTGGGGCCGCCGTGGCTGAACGGGCTGGGTGAGGCCAGGTCCTGCTGGCCGTGGTCGGTGGTCACGATCACCGTCCAGCGCTCCAGGCCGTAGGTGGCGCGGTCGCGGATCGCGTTCACCAGAACGCCCAGGCGCTTGTCCGCCAGGTCGATCGAGTTGCGGTAGTCGGGGGTGGCCGAGCCGACCAGGTGCGCGGTCTCGTCCACGGCGCCCAGGTACACGAAGCCCGCGTCCGGGTCGCCGCGGCGCAGGTAGCGGGCCGACAACGCGGCCACCTCGGCGTCGCCGCGGTTGTAGGAGTCCACGGTGTCCTCGGCCGCCAGCGCGTGGCGGGCGTCGATGCCGGTGCCGAAGATCGGGCCGCCGTTCTCGGCCCGGCCGATGTTGGCCCAGTCGCTCGCCAGGAAGGTGCTCAGCGCGGGACGCACGCGCTCGGCCCTGGTCAGGAAGTCCACGTAGCCGTTCTTGGTGGCCTGGCCGGGGTCCTTGTTCAGCATGAAGCCGCTCACGCCGTGCTTGGCCGGGCCCACGCCGGCGGCGATCGTGGACCAGCCCACCTCGCTGATGGTCAGCGCCGCCGGCGGGGTGTAGGGCAGCAGCGTCGGGCCGGCCACGCCCTCGCGGCCCAGCCGGGCCAGGTTGGGCGCCCGGCCCTCGGCCATCGCCCGTCGCACCAGATCCCAGCGGGCCCCGTCCACGCCCACGACCAGCACCTTGGAGTGGCTCGCGCCGGCCGGCCCCTTCAGCGGCGCGGGCGCCTGGGCGTGGGCGCCGCCGGCCGTGCACAGGCACACCAGCACGGCCGCGGTCGCGACGATCCCCTCCCTCATGGGCACAGCTTGTCAGCTTCGATCTCTAGCCTCGGATCCGTGCCCATCGGCGAGTCCCTGACCCTGCGCTACGCGCTCCACGAGCTGCCCGCCGGCCGCATGCCGTTCCGGCGCTGGCGGTGGGAGCTCTGGCACGGCGCGCGCCTGGAGGGCACCGGCTGGCGCCTGAGCCAGCGCGACGCCTCGCGCGCCGTGCAGCGGCACGGGGCGCTGGTCGGTCAGCGCCTGCTGGGCGTGGGGGCGGAGGCCCCGCCCGCGCCCCGCGACCTCGAGCCGTTCCGGCCCGGGGCCACGGTGCACGTGCGCGGCGGCGGGGTGTTCTTCTCCCTGGTGCCGTTGCACCTGGACGAGCCCCAGCTCAGCTGACTCCCCGGGCGCTCCTCCGGTTGCGCGGTGCCTGATGGTCCAGCTGCGCCTTGGCCTCGGCGATGTAGAACGCCTCGATCCAGCGCGAGCGGGCCGCCGTGGGGTCCACGGCTACGCGGGTGGGCCGGGTGCGCGGCGGTGCGGGGTGTCGGACGGCCTCACGCACGGACGGCCTCCTCTCCGTGGGCGCGCTTGGACAGGTCGTCCCAGCGATCCCATTCGGCGAGCCTCTGCTCGTATTCGGGCCTGATCATGTCGATCGGCTTACGGCCGAAGAACACGCGCAGCGGCGGCTCGCCGGCGTCCACGATCTCCAGGATCGCCGGGCCGGTGGCCTCCGGGTCGCCGACCGCGGATGGATCCGAGAAGCGCTCGGCGTTGGCGTCCCGCACGGGCTGGTAGGGCTCGAGCTCATCGGCGGTCACCGCCGACGGGCCGGCCCAGTCGGTGCTGAAGCCGCCGGGCTCGACGATCGTGACCTTGATCCCCAGGTCGGCGACCTCGCCGGCCAGCGCCTGGGTGAAGCCCTCGAGGCCCCACTTCGAGGCGTGGTAGAGGCCGATGCCCGGGAACGCGTGCACGCCGCCGATCGACGACACCTGGATCACGTGGCCCGAGCCCTGCTCGCGCAGGATCGGCAGCGCGGCCTGGGTGACCCACAGCGCGCCGAACAAGTTGGTCTCGATCTGGTCGCGGGCCTGCTGCTCGCTGACCTCCTCGACCGAGCCGAACAGCCCGTAGCCCGCGTTGTTGACCACCACGTCCAGGCGGCCGAAGTGCTCGTGCGCCCGGGCGATCGCCGCGTCGACCGCGGCCTTGTCGGTCACGTCCAGGGTCAGGGGGAGGGCGTTCTCCCGGCCGTAGCGGTCGGCCAGCTCGGCCACCGTGTCGGCGTTGCGCGCGGTCAGCGCCACCTTGTCGCCGCGCTCCAGCGCGGCCTCGGCCCAGATGCGGCCGAATCCCTTCGAGCTTCCCGTTATGAACCAGACCTTGGACATTGCGTCCTCCTGTACTCTTGATGATGAAGCGGAGGAGTTCTCCGTTTCCTGGAATCACCGTAGCACATAACCGGAGGCACCCTCCGTTTAATTATGGGATCTGGCACCAAGACCATGCGCGCCGATGCGCGCCGCAACCGCGAGAAGCTGCTGAGCTCCGCGCTGGACCTGTTCACGGAGCAGGGCGCGGACGTGTCGCTGGACGCGGTGGCCAAGCACGCGGGCGTGGGGGTGGGCACGCTCTACCGCCACTTCCCCACGCGCGAGGCCCTGGTCGAGGCGGCCTACCTGACCGAGCTGGACCGCCTCCACGACGGCGCCGCCGAGCTGCTGGCCGAGCACCCGGCCGACGAGGCGCTGGCCCGCTGGATGGACCTGTTCGTGGAGTACGCGATGACCAAGCGCGGCCTGGCCGGCGCGCTGCAGGGCGTGATCGCCTCCGGTGGCGATCCCTACCGCCAGTCGCGGACCAAGATCCTGGAGGCCGTTACCAGCCTGTTCGAGGCGGGCCAGGCCCAGGGGGCCCTGCGCGACGACGTGGACGCCGAGGACGTGTGGCGCGGCATGGCCGGCATCTTCGCCATGCCCGACGGGCCCGACTGGCCCCAGCGCTCACGCACCCAGCTCAGGCTGCTCATGGACGGCCTGCGCCACCGCGGCTGAGAAAGTTCAGGGGGTTCCCCTGATGCGAGGGCGGAGCGACCCGTGTCACGTTGGACGCAACGGGCGTCCCGTGTGACAGCGGCCGGTCTTCTCCGGTTGCTCGTATTGAGCGAGACGCCCGGCGCCTACCCCTTCACCAGCAGCTCGCGGTCCACCTGGTCGATCGAGCTCAGCCCCGACATGGCCAGCGTCAGGTCGGTGTCGGCCAGCAGGTTGCGCAGCGCGGCCTCCACGCCGGCCTGACCGCCCAGGCCCAGGCCCCACACCCAGGAGCGCGCCACCAGCACGGCGTCGGCGCCCAGCGCAACCGCCTTCAGCACGTCGGAGCCGGTGCGCACGCCCCCGTCCATGAGCACGGCGGCGCGGTCGCCCACGGCGTCCACCACCGCCGGCAGCTGGCCCAGCGGCGTGGCCGAGCCGTCGATCTGGCGGCCGCCGTGGTTGGACACCACCACTCCCTCGGCGCCGCGGGCCACGGCGCGGCGGGCGTCGTCGGGGTGCAGCACGCCCTTGACCAGGATCGGCAGCGAGGTCCACTCGCGCAGCCGCAGCAGGTCGTCCCAGCCCAGCGTCGGGTTGGGGAACACCTGCGCCCACTGGCCGATGGCGGCCTGCATGTCCTCCTCCGGCGGCTTCTCCAGCCGCGCCCGGAACACCGGGTCGCTGAGGTAGTTGGCGATGCCCTCGCCACGCAGGAACGGCAGGTAGGCCCCGTTCAGGTCACGCGGGCGCCAGGGCATCATGCGCGTGTCCAGGGTCACCACGATGGCGCCGTAGCCGGCCGCCTCGGCCCGCCGCACCAGCGACTCGGCCAGCTCGGGGTCGCTGGGCCAGTAGAGCTGGTACCAGCCGGGCGTCCGGCCCAGCTCGCCGGCCACGTCCTCCATGGTCGACGAGGCCGCGGTGCTCAGGCACATCGGCACCCCCACGCGCGCGGCCGCGCGCGCCACGGCCAGCTCGGCGTCCTCGTGCATGATCGACAGCACGCCCACGGGCCCCAGCATCAGCGGCGCGGGCAGCGTCGTGCCCAGCACCGTCGTGCCCAGGTCGCGCGTGCTCACGTCGCCCAGCATCCGCGGCAAGATCTGCCAGGCGTCGAAGGCCCGCCGGTTGGCGGTCATGCTGCGGCCCTCGCCGGCGCCGCCGGCGGCGTAGTGGAACGCCTCGGGCGCCAACCGCTCGGCGGCCAGGGCCTCGAGGTCGTCGTAGTCGATCGGCAGCTCGGGCGTCTCGCCGCCCAGGCCCTTCAGGTAGATCTCGTACTGGTAGTTGCCGAACGGCACCGGCTGCTCGCCGGCGCTCATGCCGCCGTCACCTCGTCGATGAAGTCCGCCACCGTGCCGATCACCTCGTCCTGGTTGGTCTCGTTGAACACCTCGTGCCGTGCATCCGGGTAGGTCACCTCGCGCAGATCCGTCAGGCCCAGGGCGCGCACGCCGTCGGCCGAGGGGCCTACCGGCACCAGCTGGTCGTCCTCGCCGTGGACCCACAGCGCGGGCAGGTCGCCCAGCGCCGGGGCGTCCCCGACCGTCTCCAGCGCCGCGACCAGCGACTCGAGCGTGGTGCGCTTGAACGGCCCGTGCCACACGAGCTCGTCGGCCGCGTAGGCCGCGCCCACCTCCGGGTCGCGCGAGAGGGTCTCGGGGTCCAGCGGCACGTCGGGGATCTCGTCCAGCGCCAGCAGGTCGGTGGCCGCCGACCAGCTGCCCAGCACCGGCCCGCTCAGCACCAGGCCGGCCAGGCCGTCGCCGTGGCGTTGGGCGTAGCGGGCGGCGATCAGGCCGCCCATCGAATGGCCCACCAGCACCACCGGCAGGCCCGGGTGCTCGCCGGCCACCGCCTCCACGACGGCGTGCAGGTCGTCGATCACGTGCTCGTAGTCGGCCACAAGCACGCGCTCGCCCTCGGACCGGCCGTGGCCCAGGTGGTCGGGCCCGGCCACGACGGCGCCGCCCGCGCCCAGCGCGGCGGCCACGTGGTCGTAGCGGCCGATGTGCTCGCCGTAGCCGTGGGCCAGGATCACCACGCGAGCGGGGTCGTCGTGCGGCCACACGCGGTAGGCGATCTGCCCCTCGGTTCCGTCAAGGCTGCGCTGCTCTGCCACGTGCTCTCCTCGTCTGGGGGCGGAAGTCATACCCTGACGGTCCATGAGCGGCAACGACGTCACATACGCCGAACTCCACCGCGACACCGGTGAGCGCTTCCAGCGCCTACGGCGCGAGCTGGGGGTACAGAGCTTCGGGCTCAACCTGCTGACGCTCCGGCCCGGCCAGCGCAGCCGGGTGCACGTGCACGAGCAGCAGGAGGAGGTCTACCTCGTGCTCGAGGGCGAGCTGACGCTGGTGTTCGAGGACGGCGAGCACACGCTGGGGCCGGATGAGGTCGCGCGCGTGCCCGGGCCGGTGCGCCGCCAGCTGGTCAACCGCGGCCCCGGCCGTGTCGTGCTGATCGCGCTCGGCGGGGCGGGCGAGCACGAGTCGCGCGACGCGCTGGCGTGGGGCGACTGGGACGAGGAGGGGCCGGGCCGCGGCCCCGCCGACGTGCCGCTGCCCGACGACCTGCCGGTCGACTGACCATCCGTCCAATTCCGCGACCAGGTCGCGCGGAGTGGCATAGAGTCGTGCCGTCTTGCGTGCCCGCCCGTTCCTGATCGTCCTGCTGTGCCTCGCGCTGCTGGCTGTCGCCGGCTGTGGCTCCGACGACGAGAAGAAGGACGACGACTCCCAGCGCGCCCCCGCGTCGCTGAACCTGCCGCCGCTGGCCGAGCAGGACCAGGGCGACGACCAGGGGGCGGCGGCCCACTCCGACGCGCCCAGCAAGGGCAAGCCGGTGGTGGAGTGCTCGGCGGTCAACCGTGAGGGCCGGACCGCCGCCGTGCCCTTCAACGGCTTCCACGACATCTCGATCCGCGGCATCGACTGCCAGGAGGCCGGCGACCTGATCGAGCAGACCTACGAGACCTGGAACGGCAAGGCGGTGGCCGCCAGCGTCGGCGGCTACGCGTGCACCGTGCTCTACACCGACGACGTGGCCGCCACCGTGCGCTGCGCCAAGGGCGACGACTCCTACCGCTTCACCTTCCAGCGCGCGAAGAAGAAGGCCTACAAGGTCGACGTGCGCGAGTGCGGCACCTTCAACCGCTACTACGACATCACCTCGCGCGACCTCACCTGCCAGGCCGCGGCCGGGGTCATCGCCGACGGCGCGTCGCGCTGGGGCGGCCTGGGCGAACGGCCGCTCGAGGTGGTGGGCTACCGCTGCCGCGTGCTCTACACCGAGGGCCGCCATCGCACCATTCGCTGCACCGCCGGCAAGCGCCGGTCGGTCCGCTTCAGCGTGGCCACCCGGCCGTCGGTCTCCCACCCGCGCAAGCCGCCGGTCAAGGAGGACGCTGCGGTCAAGGCGGTGCCCCAGAAGCCCGAGGAGCCGGCCTCCACCGGGGCGGGCCTGAGCGTGAACGTGGTCACCCCGTGCCCGCCGAACGGGCCCTGGCAGGCCATCACCGCCAAGGGCGTTTCGTGCGACATCGTCGACACGAACCTGGCCAGGGGCGGCGCCAGGCTCACCGGCCTCGCGCGCGGGAAGAAGCTGACCGTCGGCTCGTTCACCTGCTCGCGCATCGACACCGGCTCGCAGGTGCCCACCGTGCGCTGCAAGGCGCCCGGCGGCGTGGCCTTCCGCGCGTCACTGGTGGGCGCCTCGCCCGCGTCCGGCACGACCACCACCACGGGCACGGCCACCGCGCCTGCGCCGGCGCAGACCACGACCACGCCCTGACGGTCAGGGGCGCTGGGGCAGCGCCCGCGCCCGCCTGTTCATGCCCTTCCAGGGATCGCCCTCGGAGTCGATCCGGTCGCCGATCGTCACGACCGTCCAGCGGTCGGGCTTGAGCTTGGAGTCGGACAGCTCGTCCCAGTGCAGCGGGACCGCCGCCGGCGCCTTCTCGCGCGGGCGCACGCCGTAGGGCGCCACCGCGTGCTGGGCGTAGGCGTTGCGGTTCACGTCTACGAAGATCTTGTCCTCGCGGTCGACCTTCTTGTACTCCAGCGTCAGGTGCCGCGGGTCGGCCTCCACCATCTGCTCGGTCACCGCCCGCGCGAACTTGTGCACGTCGCCGAAGCCCGCGCCGCGGCGCAGCGGGCAGATCACGTGGATGCCGCGTGAGCCGGTGGCCATCGCGTACGTGGCCAGGCCGGCGTCGCGCAGGCGCTCGCCCGCGTCCCGCGCGGCGGCGCGCACGTCGGCGAACCCGCCCTCCTTGGAAGGGTCGAAGTCGATGATCAGCCGGTCCGGCTGCTTGGGCTCGTCCCCGCGCGACAGCCACACGTGCGGCGTGACCACGTTCTGCCCGGCCAGGAAGACCAGCGTGGCCGCGTCGTTGGCCAGCGCGTGCGTCACGGTGCCGCCGCGCTTGTCCACCGTCACGCGCTGCACCCATTCCGGGAAGTAGTCGGGCACGGCCTTCATGAAGAAGCCCTTGGCGTCGACCCCGCCGGGGAACGCCTGCAGCGCCAGCGGGCGGTCCTTCACGTAGGGCAGCATCACCGGCGCCACCCGTTCGTAGTGGCGGGCCAGGTCCATCTTGGTCAGCCCCGCGCGCGGGAACAGGACCTTGTCGGGGTGGCTGATGTTCACCTCACGGCGACCCACCTTCATGCGTGCAGCATGGCGGTTTCGGAGAGCGTGGGGCGGCCCTGTCCCATTTGCGGGATCTCGGAGTCGCGGTTACGTTCGCAACAGACAGCACGAGGCGATCCGGGTCCGGGTCGCCGCAATACGTAGTGGGGAGAGGTATGCAGAGAATTACGTTCGCGCTCGCGGCGGTAGCCGCGCTGTGCATGGTCATCGCCGTTCCGACGGCCTCGGCAGCGAAGAGGTCGAAGACCGACAAGGCCCAGAACAAGGCCCTGAAGTCGTACGGCAAGGCCATCAAGAAGCAACGAGCGGCCCAGCGCCGCCACGCCGCGTCGCTGAAGAAGCAGAACGCAGCGGTGAACACGCTGACCAACTCGGCCAAGTCGCTCAACGGTGCCCTGAACGATCTGAAGACGATCGCCGACCGTGCCGACAAGACCGCGGCAGGCATCACCGCCGGAGTGCCGGCCATCGTCAAGGGTCTGACCGACCTGAGGACGGGCCTGCTCGCCGCTGGTGCCGGGCTCACGAGCCTGAGGACACTGGCGACGTCGACGGAGTACGGAATCGGCCAGGTCTACATCGCTGGCGCGGCGGCGCCGACTGCGTTCGTCGAGACGCCGAACATCCCCGATGAGGCTCAGCAGGCCCAGACCTCGCAGAGGTTCATCGCGGGTACCGCTGGCGCCGTCACGGTGCGCGTCGGCGTTCGAAGCAATGAGAGCGACGGCGTTCAAGGCGGAGCGGCGGCGGCACACTGCCGGGTGACCGTGAATGACGGCACGAACACCGGGACGTCCACCGCTCCCCAGAATCCGGTGGATTCAGTCGTCGGGGCGGCGCCGTTCTATGCGATTCCGCTCAAGTCGCCGCAGACCAGCACGACGGAGACGAGCTTCGGCTTCGGTCAGATCAGCACTGACAACGTGGTTGATCTGAGTCAGGCCGGCGTGAACTCGACGAACGTGCCCGGCGCTCCGACCGTCGCCATCGGACAGTCTTATGAGGTGAGCCTGTCCTGCATCGACGCAACCCCGAGCGCAACCGACCCGAGCGCCTAGGCGCCCGGCAGCACCAACGCAGCACCGAGGGGCCGGGCTCACGCCCGGCCCCTCGTCGTTCGGGGGCGAATCGGGACGCTGAGCGGACTAGGTGTCGTGATGGCACAGCTGGATCGCTCGGCGGATCGGATCGGTGCCCGGCTCGCCGCGAGGCAGTTCGGCGTGGTCACCCGGCGCCAGCTGCTCGCGGCCGGGGTGAGCCCGGCGGAGGTGCGCCACCGCCTGGGCTGCGGGGCGCTGATTCGCGTCCACCGTGGCGTCTACCGGGCGGGCCACAACGCTCCGAGCACGGACGCCTCCTACCTCGCCGCCGTGTACGCCTGCGGCTCTGGGGCGATCCTCGGAGGCCTGGCCGCCGCGTGGCGGTACGGCACCGTCAAGGGCCCCGCCCCGCCGCCTGAGGTCATCGCACCCGGGGAGCACCATGTCACCGGCGTGCGCGCGCGCCGCGGGCGTCTCGATCCGCTGGACCACGCCGTGTGGAAGGGCATCCCGACGCTCACGGTGCCGGCCACCCTGGTGGATCTGGCCGCCAGGCTCGGCGTCGCCGGCCTCGCCCGGGCCTGTCACGAGGCGGGCGTCCGGTTCGGCACCACACCCCGCCACGTCGATGCGGTGCTGGGCCGTCGACCGAACGCGAAGGGCGCCGCCAACCTGGGGCTTGTGATGACCGGCGATGAGCGGGTGGCGCTCAGCAGGCTGGAGTCGTCGTTCCAACCTCCCCGCGGGCGGGAAACGTGGTCGACTGCCGCTGGCCCGACGAGGGCGTGACCGTCGAGCTCGACAGCTTCACCTTCCACAACTCCCGCCACGGCTGGCAGCAGGGCTACGTGCGAGAGCGGCAGGCCTATGCGCGCGGCGACGCGTTCCGGCGCTACACGTGGGCCGACGTCATGGAGACGCCACGGCGGATGCTGGTCGAGCTCCGTGCGCTGCTCGCTCAGAGATGAAAGCGGCTTCGTGTTTAGCCTCGTCCGCCCGCGGGGGATAAGGCGGGCCGGGCCGCGATGAACTCGCGGACGGGTACTACGGGAGGCTTTGATGAATCTTCGCCGCAAGCTGGTCGCTTCGTCCGCCGTCGCTCTGGCCACCCTGGTCGTGACCGCCGCGCCGTCCTCGGCCATCGTCGGCGGGAGCAATGCCGGCGCCGGCGAGTTCCCCTCGGTCGCCGAGATCACCTTCGGCGCGTTCGGCTGCACGGGCACGCTGATCTCGCCCGACACGGTGCTGAGCGCAGGTCACTGCGGCTCCCTGACCGGCGCGGCCGTGGCTACCCCGGTCGCCTGGCCGGCGCCGCTGATCACCGTGCGCATCGGCAGCAACAAGCCCGGCCAGGGCGAGACCGTGCCCGTCAGCAGCGTGGCCGTCAGCCCGAAGTACCTGCTGGTGGACGGCAACGACGTCTCGGTGCTCAAGCTGTCGCGTAACTCGACCAAGGCCCCGACCAAGGTCGCCGGCGCGGGCGAGCGCGCGCTGTGGAACGCCGGCACACCGGCCACCATCGCCGGCTTCGGCGCCACCTCCGAGGGCGGCGACGCGCCGGACACGCTGCAGAAGGCCCAGGTGCCCATCACGACCGACGCCTACTGCGGCTCGGCCTACAGCAACTTCGACGTCGAGTCGATGCTCTGCGCCGGCTACCCCCAGGGCGGGGTGGACACGTGCCAGGGCGACTCAGGCGGCCCGCTGTTCTCGGGCGGCCGCGTGGTCGGAGCCACCAGCTTCGGCGAGGGCTGCGCCCGTCCGGGCAAGCCCGGCGTGTACGCCCGCGTGGCCGACGCGCCGCTGCGCGAGTGGATCCGCGGGCTCGACGCCGACGGCGTGAACTAGCGCCGAGTTCGAGGGCACGGATACGGGCCCGCGAGCGGGCCGGGCCGGTTGTGGGCCCGTTGACGTCCGTGGATGCACGCCCACGGGTCCGCGACGCCCCCGCCGCGCCGTGGACCAGCTGGGGTGCCTCAGCGGTCGGCCGGGTCGGTGCCCAGCACCGGCTTGATGTCCACGACCGGGGTGCCGTCCAACGCCTCGAGGTCGCGCACCCGCAGCTCGGCCCCGTCGATGGCCACCACCTCCACCCGGTGCAGGCCGATCGGGTTGGGCCGGTCCGGCGACCGGGTGGCGAACACCCCGGTCAGCGGGCGCGAACGGTCGTCGCGCGGGTGCACGGCCAGCACCTCTCGGTCGGCCCGGTCCAGCCACGTCAGCACGAGCACGGCCTGACCCGGGGTCACGCCGTCCAGCGCCGGCAGGAAGCCCTCGTCCAGGACGATCGTCGCATCGGGTGCGCCCTCGTCGCCCTGCTTGGGCGCATCGCCGGCGTCGATCAGCGGCGACCGCACGACGCCGACGGCGACCAGGTGCATGTCCATCCCGGCGCTCAGCCGGTCTGCGGCGTGGTGCGGATGGCGATGGCGCGGGCGTACTGGATCACGTAGACCTTGGAACCCGGCTTGCGCAGCACCTTCGACTCGGCGCGGTAGAACGCCACGCCGCGCAGCTGGGTGGAGGAGAACGTGACCGTGTAGTTGCCGTTTTCGTCGGGCTTGGCCGTGCCGACGGTGCGGTAGCGCCCGCAGACGAGCCGGCGGATCTTGACCCGGTTGCGCTTGCCCAGCACCGAGTTCTTCACTCGGCCCTTCACGGTGATCGTGCCCTTGGCCGACTTCACCGACCGCGAGGTCAGCGACTGCGGCAGCTTCAGCGACGGCGAGACCGCGCGGCCCGAGCGGGCCCGGTAGCGGATGCTCACGAAGTCGTCCGCGCTGGGCTTGGGCACGCTGGCGGTGAAGGCCCCGGTCTTACTGGAGGCGGTCACCGTCGTCGTCCGGGTGAACGCGGAGTTGCGTGCGCCCTTGGGGTCGGTCTGGATGGTCACCCGCTTGCCGTACAACGCGGCGCCCACGAGGCCCTTGAGCACGACCCGCTTGCCGCGCACGTCGGCGCGCACCAGGCTGATCGCCCGGCGGCCGCACACGGTCGGCGTGGCGCTGGGCGTGACGGGGGCCGGCGGGGTGGTCGTGTTCGTGGGCGGAGGCTGGGTGACCGGGAGGCTCGAGACCTCCACGGCGCCAATGTCCGTGCCGTCGCCGCCGGTCGCGTTGGCTGTGGCGAGGTTGATGGTGCGGGCCGTGTGGCGCTGCTCCTCGGTCAGCGAGCTCGGGTTGTCGCCCTTGTCGATCGCCGGGCTGGTGCCCGCCGGCAGCTTGGTCTGGGTCGGTCCGCCGTTGCCGGCCAGGGCACCGAGCTTGGGATCCTGGCCCGTGATCGTCGGTTGCGCCGGGTTTGTGGCCAGGGTGGCGCTGCCGGGCGTCTCCACCAGGCTGTGCGTCGAGGCGAAGCCCGAGCTGCCGTTCGACAGGTCCTTGTTGGCGGTGGCCGCCCCGTTGTCGGCGACGATCGTGCTGATCAGTCCCACGGTGCCGTCTTGGCCGGCGTCGATCTCCAGGCCGATGCCGCCGCCGGTATTCGTCGCGGTGTTGGCGGCCACGGTGCTGTTGAAGATGTCGAGGCCGGGGTCGTCGAAATCCGCACGGTTCTGCGGCACCGCGCGGCGCGCCGCGACCCGCTGGACCACGGCGTGGATGCCGCCACCGATCGTGCCCTGGTTGCCGGAGAGGGTGGAGTTGACGATGTTCGCCAGCCGGTACCCGTTCACGAAGTCGATGCCGCCGCCGGGCCCTGACGCGGTGTTGCCGGAAATAGTGGTCTGTACGACGTTCGTGTACTTGGTGGTGAAACCGTCCACCTGGACGCCGGCGCCGTTCGCGGCCTGGTTGCCCGCGATCGTGGTGTCGTCGGTCGACAGGGCGTACTTGCCCTCGCCGTCCACGAGGGAGCGCATGTCCACGCCGCCACCACCCGCGACCGCGGTGTTGCCCGAGACGACGGAGGACGTCAGCTGCAGGTCGGCCTGGCTCCAGATCCCCCCGCCGGATCCGCTGGCGTCGTTGCCGGTGACCTTCGAGTCCTTGAGCGACAGGTTGGCGTCGCCGGCCGAGCTGGCCACGCCGCCGCCGTTGACGGCGGTGTTACCCGTGACCACGCTGGCGGAGAGGTCGAGGCCGTCCGCGGTCAGGATCGCGCCTCCCGATCCGGCGGCGTCGGCGTTGCCGGCGTCGGGCGAGCCGTCGCCGCCGGTGATGGTCAGGCCCGAGATGCTCACCAGCCCGCCGCCGTCGATGTTGAAGACGCGCGACTCGTCGTTGCCCGAGACGGTCAGCGCCGCAGCGCCGGGACCGACGATGGACAGCGCGTCGGCGGAGCTCACGTTCAGCTGGCCCTGGGTCAGCTGGATGGTGCCGGTGACGGTGTTCGCGAACGTGATCTCGTCGTTTCCGGCCAGCGCGTTGGCCTCGGTGATCGCCTCGCGAAGGGTGCAGTCGTCGGCCGCGGCGGTGCAGGCTCCCGCGTTGGGAACTCCGTCGCCCAGCTTGTCGACCTCGAACGGCGCTGCAGACGCCGCGGCGGGGGCGAAAAGCACGGTGGCGCCGACGGCGATGCCTACGCTGCGGCTGCGCGCCCGGCGGCGGCGTGCCGCCTCGTCCCTCTGTCGAGCTCCACGTTCGAACTTCCGCTGTGACATGTCCGCTCCTGCGCTCTCGTTCCGTGAGTTGCCCGGCTGGGGCTACGTGCCCCCGCGCCCGGCCAACGTAGACCCGATCGGGGGATCCCGCCACTCACGGGCGGGGTACGATCGGCGCGCCCGATGCGCGAACCTCCGACAGGGACCATCGAGACCGTTCGCGGCAGGCTCGTCCGCGCCACGGAGGAGGAGATCCTCGCCTTCTGGGCGGACCACGGTGCGCTCGCGGGCGAGCAGGCACGGGCTCGGCTGCCCGAGGTCGTCTGCGTCCTCAGGGACCAGTCGGGACGTGTCGCGGGGGTGAACTCGGCCTTTCCCGACGAGGTCGAGCTGATCGCCGGCCGCCGCTTCTGGGTCTACCGCAGCTTCTTGGCGCCCGGCGCCGGCGATGCCGGCCCGGCCATGATCGCCCACGCCTTTGCCGCGCTGGAGAGCGAGTTCGAGCCGGATGGCGACGGGCCGATCGGCCTCTGCGTGCTTCTGCGTGACCGCGCCGAGATGGAGGCGCGCCCGGAGGCCGAGTGGACGGATCCATGGATGCTCTACGCGGGCTACGACGCCGACGGCGCGCAGGTGCGAATCGGGTACTTCGACGGCGCGACGGTCTGACACGGCGGTGGCGGGGCCGATTCCCATTCCGCCGCCCGGCTACCGGATCGAGGTGTTCGCCGACCAGGACACCGTCAGGCACGAGGACGTGATCGAGATGTGGGAGCGCGACGGCGCGGTGCCGCCCGCGGTGTCCGGAAAGCGGGTGCACGAGCTGCTGCTCGTGGCCATCGCGCCGGGCGGCGAGCCCGCCTCGGTGAACACGGCCTACCTGGAGCGCAAGGCGCGGCTGGGGCTGGACCTGTGGTTCATCAGGACCTTCACCGCCCGCGACCACCGGATGCGCAACCTGGGCCTGATCCTGCTGCTGCGCGCCCGCGACCACCTCGAGCAGCAGTTCGTGGCCGGCGAGGAGACGCGCGGCGCCGGGCTGGGCTTCGAGATCGAGAACCCCGGCCTGCAGTCCTACGGCGACGCGACGGGCTACCCGGTGGGCGCCACCTTCATCGGGGTCAACGAGCGCGACTACCCGCTGTGGGTGCGCTACTTCCCCGGCGTCCACGCCCCGGGGCCGCCCGCGTGACCCACCAGGAGATCGCGCCGCTGCCCGACGGCTACCGGGTGGAGCTGCTGGCCGGCCACGAGCGGGTGGGGTTCGACGAGGTGATCGGCTTCTGGACGCAGGAGGGCGCGATGCCAGCCACCGAGGCCGGGCGGCGGGTGCACGAAGCGCTGTTCGTGGGCATCGGCCCGGGCGGCGAGCTGACCGGGGTGTCCACGGCCTTCCTGCAGCGCAGCCGCCAGCTGCGCACGACCTTCTGGTACCTGCGGATGTTCGTGGCCGCCGATCACCGCAAGGGCAACCTGGCCTTCCGGCTGTTGCTGGCCTGCCGCGACCACCTGCGCGAGCGGCACGAGTCCGGTGCGGACCGACAGGCGGCCGGCGCGATGGTCGAGGTCCAGCACCGGGGCCTGCGCGGCCACCTTGTCGACGCCACATGGCGATCCGACTTCACGTTCGTGGGCCAGAACGCGGGCGGCGACCACATGCGCGTGCACTGGTTCCCCGGCGCGGTGGCGCCGCTCCCGTGAGGCCGGCGACGGTCTGGATCACAGGGCTCCCGGCCGCGGGCAAGACCACGCTGGCCGACGCGGTGGCGGGCATCCTGGGCCGCGCGGGCGCGCCGGTGGAGGTCTTCGACGGCGACGCGCTGCGTCGCGGCCCCAGCCGCGGCCTGGGCTTCTCCCGTGAGGACCGGGCCACCCAGGCGGCCCGGGTGGCCGGGCTGGCCGCCGAGGTCGTGGACGAAGGGGGATTCGCGGTGGTGGCGCTGGTCTCGCCCTATCGGGACGACCGCGACGCCGTCCGGGCGGCCCACGCCGGCCACGAGCTCGCGTTCCTGGAGGTGTGGATGGACACGCCGCTGGCCGAGTGCGAGACGCGCGACCCGAAGGGCCTCTACGCACGAGCGCGCGCGGGGGAGCTGAGCGGGCTGACCGGCGTGGACGCGCCGTACGAGCCGCCGCAGAACGCCGAGGTCGTGATCGGCCCCGACAGCACCCCCGACCAGGGCGCACGCGCCGTCGTCTCCGCGCTCGGGTTCAATCTGAGCGCATGAGGCCCGTCTTCATCGTCGCCGCCCCGGGGTCGGGCGGGCCGCAGCTGCGCGACGCCCTGGCCGCCTCGCCCGAGCTGACGCTGCTGGACCAGCCGGGCCACGAGCTGCTGGAGGCCGAGCCCGACCTGCACCCGGCGAACCGGGGCTGGGACAGCAACCGGCTGGCCGCGGGCGACTCGGACGCCGCGATGGCGGGGCGTCTGCGCGCCGCGTTCGCCGGGCGGCCGGTGGTGCACTCCTCCCACGACACGCTGCGCGTGCCCTTTCTGCACGCGGTGTTCCCCGAGGCCACGTTCGTCTTCCTGCACCGCGATCCCGCCGAGGCCGTGCCCGCGGCGCTGGCGGACTGGCAGGCGGGCCGGGCGGTCACGTACCCCGACCTGCCGGGCTGGGACGGGCTGCCGTGGTCGTTCGTGCTCACGCCCGGCTGGCGCGCGTTCAAGGGCGAGCCGGCGGAGGAGGTGGCGGCGGCGCAGTGGGAGGCGGCCACCCGGATCGCGGTCGGCGAGCTCCAGCGGCTCCCACCCGAGCGGTTCGCGGTGGTGGACCACGCCGCGCTGGCGGGCGACCCGCCGGCCGAGCTCGGCCGCCTGTGGGAGTTCCTCGGGGTGGCGCCGGGCCAGGGCGCCGGCTTCCGACCCGCCCCGGCGGGCGACCCGTCGCCCGGGCTGGAGACCGCCCTGGCGCGCACGGCCGACACGGCGCTGGTGGCGCGCGGGCTGTTCGCCGCGCCGCCGGACGACCGCCCGGCGGAGCAGCCGCTGCGCAGCGTCTCGACCACCAGCCTGGCCGCCCTCCTCGACGAGCTGGGTGCCTCGCTGCTGGTCTCGACCTACCAGACGAACAAGGTGGTGGTGGCGCGCCGCGCGGGCCGCTCCGTGAACACCCACTTCCGCGCCTTCGACGGGCCGATGGGCATGGCCCACCGCGACGGGCGGCTGGCCATCGGCACACGGGCGCAGGTGCACGAGTACCGCGACGTGCCCGCGGCCGTCGAGCGGCTCGGAGGGCCCGTCGATCACGACGCCTGCTTCATCCCGCGGAGCACGCACCACACCGGCGACGTGCGCATCCACGACGTGGCCTTCGCCGGCGACGAGCTGTGGTTCGTGGCCACGCGCTTCTCCTGCCTGGCCACGCTGGACCACGAGCACTCCTTCGTGCCCCGCTGGACGCCGCCGTTCATCACCGAGCTGGCCGCAGAGGACCGCTGCCACCTGAACGGGCTGTGCGCGATCGGCGACGAGGTCCGCTACGTGACCGCGCTGGGCGCGTCCGACGAGCCCGGCGGCTGGCGCGAGCGGCGCGCGGACGGCGGCGTGGTCATGGACGTGCCCAGCGGCCAGATCGTGGCCTCGGGCCTGTCGATGCCCCACTCACCGCGCTGGCACCGCGACCGGCTGTGGATCCTGGAGTCGGGCCAGGGCGGCCTGGGCACGCTGGACCCCGCCACCGGCGAGTACGAGGAGGTGGCGCAGGTGCCGGGCTTCACGCGCGGCCTATCCTTCCACGGCTCGCTGGCCTTCATCGGCCTGTCGCAGATCCGCGAGGCCACCACGTTCGGCGGGCTGCCGCTGACGGCCCGGCTGGAGGAGCGCCAGTGCGGCGTGTGGGTGGTGGACATCGACAGCGGCCGGACCGTGGCCCTCCTGCGCTTCGAGGACCTGGTCCAGGAGCTGTTCGAGGTACTGCTGCTGCCCGGGGTGCGGTTTCCCGAGATCGCCGCGCCCGGCGACGACGCGGCCACCGGCGCCTTCGTGCTGCCTGACTAACGTCACCCGGATGGACGGGCTCGAACAGCCCCCGGGCCTGCTCGCACTTGGCGGCGGCGGCATCCTGGGCGAGGCATGGATGACCGCGGTGCTCGCGGGCATCGAGGAGGGCGGGGGCTTCGACGCCCGCGAGGCCGGCCGCTTCATCGGCACCTCCGCCGGGTCGATCGTTGCGGCGGCGCTGGCCGGCGGCGTCAGCGCCTCATCCCGGCTGGGCGAGCGCACCCCGCTGCCCGCGCTCCCCAGCGACGATTCCGGCTCCGAGCCGCTGTGGTCGAAGATCGTCGGCCCGCTGGTCGGCGTCGGCGGCACGATCGCCGCGCCCGTGGCCGCGCTGGCCCTGACCTCCACCGCCCGGCCGGGCGCGCTGGCGCGGCGCGCGGCGCTGTCGCGCGCGCCGGTCGGCCGCCGGTCGCTCGGCGACCTGGGCTCGATGGTCGAGCGCTCCGGCGTGACCTGGGACGGGCGCCTCCTGGTGGCGACCGTCGAGCTCGAGTCCGGGCGGCGCGTGATGTTCGGCGCAGACGGCGCGCCGGACGCGTCGGTGTCCGAAGCGGTCCAGGCCTCGTGCGCCATCCCCGGCGTCTTCCGGCCCGTCCGCGTGGACGGGCACAGCTACGTGGACGGCGGCGCCTGGAGCCCGACGAACATGGATGCCGTCCCGGTGGGGCGGGGCGAGCCGGTGCTGTGCCTGAACCCCACCGGGTCGCTGCGCTTCCAGGCCGGCAGCTTCACCGGCGCGATGGGCCCGCTGTCGCGCTCGATCGCCGGCGCCGAGGCGCTGGCACTGCGCCACCGCGGCGCGCGCGTGACCACGGTCAACCCCGACCGCGCGTGCGCGGAGGCCATGGGCATGAACCTGATGGACCCGTCCGGGCGGGCGGACGTCACGGCCGCGGGGCTGGAGCAGGGCCGGCGCCTGGCGGCGTCAGGCTGACGCTCAGCCGGTCGCCTGGTCGAGCACCTGGAGCAGGTCGTGCGCGGCCAGCTCGATCTCCTTGTGGCGCCACTCCGCCGCGCGGTAGTGGCAGGCGATCAGCGCGCTGCGGTGCAGCCGGCGGAAGTCGCCGATGACGAACGCGTGGCGCGCCTTGGTCTCGTCGGATGCGCCCTCGGTCAGGCCCAGGTGCCAGGCCGCGTACTCCTCCCACGAGTGGCGCTCCAGGTAGGCGTTCTCGGCGTCGGCCTTGGGCTGCACGTCGCCCCACTCGCTGTCCAGCACGTACTGGCGTGCCTCGACCAGCTCGCGCGCGTGCGCCACCGCGCGGTCGTTCACCGAATAGGACGCCATGCGTCAGTCGATACCCAGCAGCGCCTGGAACTCGCCCCGCTCGGTGTGGTGGTGCCAGAGCACGTCGGCCACCTCGTCGGGCTCGTGGTCCTGGCCCGCGCCGATCCGGCCGCCGATGGCGGTGTGGGCAACGTGCACGCCCTCGTCGGCGAGCTTGTCGTGGAGCATGCGCGCGTACGCCACCTCGCCGGCGAACGAGATGCCCACGCCGGCGCGCAGGGGGTACGGGTTGACGGCGGCGCCGCCGGTGGTGAACAGGATCGTGCCCTTGCCCGCCTCGCGCATCGGCCCGACCACGGCCCGCGTGGCGGCGATCGCGCCCAGCACGCTGAACTCCAGCGGGCCGCGCACGTCGTCGACGGTCGTCTCGAGCACGGGCTTCATGAACTCCGGGGCCGGGAGCGGCGAGTACTCCAGGACCTCGACCGGCCCCAGCTTCTCCGCCAGCGCTCCGATCGCCGCGCCCAGCGCGTCGGGGTCGCGGATGTCGGCGGCCTGCCCGGCGGCGGTGATGCCGTCGGCCTCCAGCTCGGAGGCCAGGTCGTCGAGCTTGGACTGGTTGCGTGAGATCAGGCCGGCTGCGAACCCCTCGCGGCCGAAGCGGCGGGCGACCGCCTGGCCCAGGTTCGGTCCGGCGCCGATGATGACGATGGACATGGCGTCGACGTTAGTCGGCGATCGCGTCAGCGGCGGGTGAAGCAGCCGCCGAGGAAGCGCAGCAGCGGCGGCGTCATGACGCGGTCTCCGGCGGCCCCGATGCGCCTGCTGACCTGCGCGTGGCTGAGGCTGCGAGCGTCGACCAGGGTGGCCGGCACGCCCGCCGCCCGCAGGGTGGTGGCGAAGCGGCGCTCGATCCGCTGGCGCCGCGGCGTGCCGCGGAACACGGTGATCGTCCTCGGGATCCCCGCCCCGCGGCGGATCAGGTTCACCGCCGACGTGTCGCGCACGTAGGTGGGCAGGTTGCCCAGCGCTCGCTGCCACTGGCCCTGCTCGCCGGCGCCGGCCGCGGCCTTGTCGAAGCCCTCGGTGTCCAGCGGGCCCGCGCACCGCACCGTCCTGAGGCCGAGCTTGCGCTCCCTCAGCCAGCGGGGGTTCGTGGTCACGTTGGCCACGATGTCGGCGCCGGCGGAGTGGCCCAGCAGCGCGATCCGGCCGCGGTCACCGCCCCGCCTACCGATGCCGCGGCGCACCCACGAAACCGCTGCCGCCACGTCGCGGAAGTGGTCCGGGTACTTCGCCGACCGCGGGGTCCCCGGCCGGGTCAGGCGGTAGTTCACGCTCACGAACACCCAGCCGCGGCGGCTGAACAGCCGGACCTTGTCCCGGATCTGGTTCGTCTTGTCGCCGATGACGTAACCGCCGCCGTGGACCCACATCACCACCGGCGCCCGGCGGCCCTTGCGGCAGGCGCGCGACGGCGTGTACACGTCCAGGCTGGTCAGGTTGGCCGGGACCCCGGCCACGCGCTTGTAGGCCACCGTCTTCGCCGCGGGCGCCTTGGCGCAGGCCTTGGGCGTCGCGGCGGCGCCCGGAGCCGCAACGACCAGGGCGGCCAGGACGGCGATCGACGCCGTGGCTGTCAAGCGGCCTCTCACTACCCACGGATGATGCCCGATGCCGCCGCCTAGCCCTCGAAGAACGCCACCAGCTCGGCCGCCACCTCTTCGGGGCGGTCCTCGGCCAGGTAGTGCGAGGCCTCGACCGCGCGGCCGCGGACGTCGTCGCACCAGTCGCGCCAGATGCCCAGCACGTCGTCGTAGAACACGGGCAGCGCGCCGTGCGCTCCCCACAGCGCCAGCACCGGGCAGGCGATCCGGCGGCCGCGGTCGGCGTCGTCCAGCTCGCGGTCAAAGCCGGCCCCGGCGCGGTAGTCCTCGCACATGGCCGTCACGGTCGCGGGGTCGGTGAGCTGCCGGCGGTAGGCGTCCACCACCTCGGCCGGGTACT
>DASQLM010000267.1:0-3374 GCA_035630015.1 Thermoleophilaceae bacterium
GACCATGCGCGCCACGAACGTGGCCACCTCCTCGAAGTCGGCCGCCTCCCACTGGCGCCCGTCGCGGAAGTCCATCTTGCCGTGGTCGGCCTGCTGGGAGACCGCGATGGCGGGCAGGCCCAGCACCACGCCCTCCAGGGCGGCGGCCACCGTGCCGGAGTAGGTGATGTCGTCGCCCAGGTTCGAGCCGTGGTTGATGCCGGAGACGATCAGCTCCGGCGGCTGCTCGATCAGGCCCAGCGCGGCGAAGCGCACGCAGTCCACGGGCGTGCCGTCGGTGGCGTAGGCGGGGGTGCCGTCGTCGAGGTCGACCTCCTCGACCCACAGCGGGCTGCGGGTGGTGATGGAGCGGGCGGTCGCACTGCGGTTGGAGTCCGGAGCGATCACCGCCAGCTCGATGTCGGGAACGGCCAGCAGCGCCTTGCGCAGTACGTGCAGGCCGGTGGCCCCGATGCCGTCGTCGTTGGTCAGGAGGACTCTCATGCGGTCAACGAGGATAGGCAACGTGCTCGAGGTACAGCCCGTGCGCCGGCGCGGTGTCGCCCGCCTCGGTGCGCGGGCGGCCCTCCAGCAGCCCGGCGAAGTGCTCGACGGTGTAGCGCCCGTAGGCCACCTCGAGCATGGTGCCCGCCAGGACGCGCACCATGTTGCGCATGAAGGCGTCGGCCTCGATCCAGTAGGCCAGAACGCCGTCGCCCTCGTCCAGCCACTCGGAGCGCTTGACGTCCCGGTGGAAGTGCGTGTGGATGGTCTGGGTGCGCGTGAAGGCCGTGAAGTCGTGCACCCCGGCCACCATGGCCGCGCACTCGTGCAGGGCGGCGCGCTCCAGCGGGAAGCGCCACCACAGCGAGCGCCCATGCTCGTGCACGCGGGCCACCGAGCCGGTCTGGACCCGGTAGCGGTAGGTGCGCGAGAGCGCGTCCCTGCGGGCGTCGAAGCCCTCGGGCACCTCGTCCGAGGCCAGCACCCGCACGTCGGGGGGCAGGACCCCGTTCAGGGCCCGGGCGGGGCTGGGGGCGCCCGGGTGGCTGGCCACCTGCCCGCGGGCGTGCACGCCGGCGTCAGTGCGCCCCGCCACCGTCACGGTCACAGGCTCGCGGCGCACCCGGGCCAGGGCCTTCTCCAGCTCCTCCTGCACCGTGCGCCTGCCCGGCTGGGTGGCCCAGCCGTGGAAGCCGGCGCCGTGGTACTCCAGCAGGAGCCGGGAGGCCAGGGTCTCAGCCGCGCCGGCGGGCGACGAACTGCAGGTACTCGGCGTCGACCGAGAAGGGACCGTCGCCACCGGCCCAGCCCCGCGCCACCTCCACCATCTCGGCCCGCATCTGTGCGTAGGTCTCGGGCGGCATCGAAGCCTTGGCCGCGGCCTGCGGCGGGGCGGACTGCTCCATCATCGCCACGAACTGCTCGGGCGAATCGCCGGCCCAGACCACGCTGCGGCGCTCGAACTCGATCGAGTTCGCCAGCCCGTCGAACCAGCGGCGGACGTTGTCCTCGTCGCCCCAGCGGTCGGGCGTGTGCTCGGGCGGCCCGCCGGGCGCGTAGCGGCGGCCGACGTCGAACATCTCCGGTGCCCTGCCCCCGGGCGACCACGCCGTCATGCCCACGGTGTTGCCGGGGCGGACGACGCGGAACAGCTCCCTGGCCACCAGCTCGGGCTCCGGCGCGATCATGGCGCCGAACACCGAGCCCACGCATTCGAACCGGTCGTCGTCGAAGGGCAGCTCCTGGGCGTTGGCCTCGACCCATTCGACGTCGTAGCCCTCGGCCTCCGTCCGGACGCGGCCGCGCTCCACCATGCCGGGCGCCAGGTCCGAGGCCACCACGGCACAGCCTTCAGCAGCGCAGGCGACGGCGAAGTTGCCGTCGCCGGCGGCCACGTCGAGCACCTCCTGGCCGGCCCCCACGGCGCATGCGTCGGCCAGCGCCTGGGCGGCGGGCCGCAGGCGCTCGGACAGGTCGGCGTAGTCGCCGGTGCTCCAGATCTTGGCGGTCTGCTTGGCTGCTTCCTCGGGGTTCACGTCCGTGATCCTAATTACCCGGCGGGTAATCGATAGCGCGACCGGCGGGGCGTACGTTGCGCCCATGTCCGCCTACGCCATAGCCCACCTGCGCTCCGTCGACTTCAACGACGAGATCACCGAGTACATCGCCCGGATCGACTCCACGCTGGAGCCGTTCTCCGGCCGCTTCCTGATCCACGGCAAGCAGCCCGAGGTCATTGAAGGGCCGTTTCCCGGCATGCTGGTCGCGATCGAGTTCCCGGACCTCGAGGCCGCGCACGCCTGGTACGAGTCAGACGCCTACCGGGAGATCCTGGCGCTGCGCACCGAGAACTCCGACGGCTCGACGATCATCGTGGAGGGCGTGCCCGCCGGCTACCGGGCGGCGTCGCTCGTGGGCCGGTAGGTGCCCACGCTCCACGTGTTCCCCTCAGGATCGGCCACGCTGAACTCGTGTGAGCCGTAGGACTGGTCGGTCGGGGGCATCAGGACGTCGGCGCCGGCGGCCTCGGCACGCGTGAACAGCTCGTCGACCCGGGCCGCGTCCTCCAGCGCGATGTACACCGAGCCCCCGCCGGTCGGGAGCTCGAGGCGGACATCGCCGCCCTGGGAGTTCGAGCCCAGCATCAGCGTGGCGCCGGCGACCGTCAGCTCGGCGTGCACCACCAGGCCCTCCGGGCTCTCGGACACCATGCCGGGCTCCATCCCCAGGGCCTCCTCCAGCCAGTCGATCGCGGCGCGGGCGTCGTCGTAGCGGAGCGCGGGGAACAGCACCTGGGGGCTCATGCACCAACCGTAGTGCGGTTGCGTAGCCTCGGGTGGATGCCCGAGCCCCGCGTGACCTTCCTGCGCGGCCACGAGTCGGTGAACGTGGCCGGCGAGTCGCACTACCAGGATGCCCTGCGCGCCCTCGCCGGCCCCGGCGAGGTCCGCGTGGATACCGAGGCCCAGCTCATCCCCGAGCCCGAGAACGAGCACGACCGGAACGCGATCCGGGTGGAGATCGACGGGCGCAAGGTCGGCTACCTGCCGCGGGACCTGGCCCCGGCGTGGGGCCCGCGCCTGGCCGAACTGGCCGGCCGCCGGCGCGTGGGCGGCTGCGAGGCCGTCATCGTCGGCGGCGCCGACACCGCGCTGGGGGTCTTCCTGCGGCTTCCGGATCCCCAGGACCCGGACGACTGGCGGCGCTTCTAGACCAGCTCGAGGAAGACCATCTCGGTCGCGTCCGACTTGCGCGGGCCGAGCTTGAGGATCCGGGTGTAGCCCCCGGGCCGCTCCGCGTAGCGCGGGGCGATCTCCTCGAACAGCTTGTACACGATGAACTTGTCCTGGCCCAGGCGCGACATGGCCTGGCGGCGGGAGTGGGTGTCGCCC
>DASQLM010000268.1:0-6126 GCA_035630015.1 Thermoleophilaceae bacterium
CACGTACTGCGTGGGCTTGGACTTGTCGAAGCCGAAGTCCTTGCGGATGGCGGCGATCTGCTCGTTGGTGGCGTTGCGGCCGGCCAGCCGCACCGCCGGATCGCCGCCCGGGATCAGGTTGAAGATGCCGAAGGTCAGGACCGAGATCGCGAACAGCACCAGCACCATGGCGATCGCGCGGCGGATGATGAAGCGGGCCATACCTAGTGCTCCACGCGGATCTTGGCCCGCGGGTCGAAGGCGTCACGCACCCCGTCGCCGAAGACGTTCAGGCCCAGGACGGTGATCACGAGCATGAGGCCCGGGACGATGGTCTGGTGGGGCGCCGACGTGATCGTCTCGATGCCCTCGGCGATCATCGTCCCCCAGGACGTCTCGGGCGCGCGCACACCCGCCCCTACGAACGAGAGGGCCGCCTCGAGCAGGATCGCGTTGGCCACCGCCAGCGGCAGGAAGACGATGATGGTGGAGGTCAGGTTGGGCAGGACCTCGCTGAACATGATCCGCCACGGCCCGGCGCCCTGCGCCTCCGCCGCCTCCACGAACTCCTTCTGGCGCAGCGCCATGACCTGCCCCCGGATCGGACGGGCCAGATAGGGCACGTACACGAAGCCGATGATCAGGACCGGGATCAGCTTGGAGTCCTCGGCCAGCGTGATCGGGCCGAGCTTGAGCCCGTTCACTCCCAGCGCGGTGCCCAGGGCCACGCCCAGCAGGATCACCGGGAAGGCCCAGACCACGTCCATGCTGCGTGAGATCACCGAGTCGGTCACGCCGCCGAAGAAGCCCGACAGGATTCCCAGCACCACCGACAGCAGGGCGGTGATCAGCGCCGCCGAGATCCCGATGATCAGCGAGTTGCGCCCGCCGTAGAGCAGCCGCACCGCGGTGTCGCGGCCGTTGCCGTCCGCGCCCAGGAAGTACTGGCCCTGCCAGGTGGGCCCGATCGGCACGCCGTCGGGCGAGACCACGTTCTTCTTCTTGCCGTCCACGGTGACCGTGCCGACCTCGTTGTTGTCCTTGGGGCCGCGCTTGGCCACGTTGTCCGCCCAGACCGGCGCGGCCAGGCAGATGGCCACGACCACGAAGAACAGCCCCAGGAAGCCCAGCGCCACCTTGTTGCGCCGCAGCCGGCGCGCGGCGA
The DNA here is from genome assembly GCA_035630015.1 of Thermoleophilaceae bacterium. GTDB lineage: Bacteria > Actinomycetota > Thermoleophilia > Solirubrobacterales > Thermoleophilaceae > JAAYBF01. The sequence goes on from DASQLM010000268.1 coordinate 1,145, forward strand.
TCCGCCACGGGCCCTGGGCCCGGACGACCGTGCCGTGGACGAACTCCTCCTCGTGGGCCAGCTCGGCCAGCGCGTCGGTCGAGAGCTCGGTCGAGGCGTTGCGCGGGTCCACCGCCATGGCTACTCGCTCCGGAGGACCGGAATCGCCGGCGGGCGCCGAGCGGCGCCCGCCGGGCTTTCCGTGTCCGCTACTTCAGGCAGAACTGCGTCCAGTCGTTCTTGTAGACCGGGTGGACGCCCGCACAGTTGTCGAAGTCCATCCGCTCCGAGAAGAACGAGGTGGCCTTCTCGTAGCCGTACGGCACGATGTAGGCCTTGTCCTTGACCACGTACTCGTCGAGGTCGCCCCAGTCGGGCGCGGCCTTCTCGAGGTCGGGCTCCTGGACCAGGTCCTCGGACTTCTTGTTCAGCGTCGCGTCGTTGACGAATCCCTGGTTGCTGGTCGGGGTGGACTGCAGCGAGTCCCCGGTCAGCAGCGGCTGGAAGAAGTCAGCCGGGTGCGGGAAGTCCTGGTACCAGTCGGTGAAGCCGGTCTGGGCCTTCGACGACTTGGTGCCGATGCGGTCGAAGTAGACCTGCTGGTCCAGGGTCTTGATCTTGGTCTTGTAGCCGATGTCCTCCAGGACGCCGGCGTAGTAGACCGCGATCTTGTCGCGCGGCGACTTGTTGTTGGTCCAGACGGTGACCTGCTGGCCCTTGGTGCCGGACTTCTCGACCAGCTCCTTGGCCTTCTTCACGTTGCCGGGACCACCCGGGTCGCCGTAGGGGCACTTGAAGTCCTTGTACCCCACGAGCTGCGGCGGCAGGAACGTGCAGCCGGGCTCGAGGCGGCCACCGAAGATGCGCACCAGGGCGCGCGAGTCGATGGCGTAGTTCACGGCCTGCCGGGCCTCCAGCTTGTTGAACGGCGGCTCCGTGACGTTCAGGAAGAAGTAGTACGTGTTCGGCGGGTTGGCGTCCTCGCGGATGCGGTCCTTGTACTTCGACCGCACCTGCGGGAGCAGATTGCCCGACGGGTCCTCGGTCGTGAAGTCGAGCTTGCCGCTGATCACATCCTGGGTCTGGCGCTCCACGCTGTCGGAGACCAGGCCGTTGATCTTGTCGACCTTGCCCTTCTCCACGCCCGGAACGTTGAAGTTCTTGTTCTTGGTGAGGGTGAACTCCTTGCTGGGGTCGACGACCTTCAGCGTGTACGGGCCCGAGCCGATCGGCGGCTTCTTGGTCATGTCGCTGATCGGCGAGCTGGACGCCTTCACCGGGGCCGCGTAGGCCACCGACTGGGCGAACGGGAACTTGCCGTCCGGAGCCTTGAGCTCGACCACGATCTTGCCGGTCTTGTCGTCGGTGGTGATGCCCTTGATGTCGTTCGAGGCCTTGGGGTCCTTCTGAAACTCCTCGGCGCCGACGATGCCGGTGAAGAACGAGCTGTAGGGGCCCTTCTGGCCGACCACGCGCTTGATGGCGTGCTCGTAGTCGCTGGCCTTGACGGGCGAGCCGTCGGAGAAGTTGATGCCCTTCTTGAGCTGGTACGTGTAGGTCTTGCCGCCGTTGGTGACCTTCGGCAGGTCGGCCAGGCCGGGCACGATCTCGCCGCCGGCCTTGCCCTCCTTGGGGGCGTACTTGGTCAACGGGGTGTAGACGGGCGACAGGGCCTGGCTGGCCTGCACCGTCTGGAACAGGGCCGGGTCGTAGGAGTCCGGCCCGACCGTGCCGATGTTGATGGTGCCGCCGCTCTTGCCGGAGCCACCGCCCGATGAGTCGTCATCGCCGCCCCCTCCGCAGGCCGTAACTCCGAACGCCGCGACAGCGGTTCCGGCTACTACTGCGAGAAGACTGCGATACCTCGTCATCAGCTGTGTTCCCTCCGGTCCTTGTACGCCTCCACCCGACGGCGGGACAAGTTACTCCTTTTCGACGTCTGCGGTGAATGCCTGCAAATCAGGACAGGCAGAGGCTGGAGAAGTCCACTCCGTACACCGGGTGGAAGCGCAGGCACCGGTCGGCGTCAAGGCGCTCCGAGAGCAGCACTCCGGTGGTCCGCACCCCGAACGGCGCGATCAGCGCACCCTGCACCACCTGGCGGTCCAGCGCGGCCCAGCGCGCGCCCTTCGGCGTCTCGGAGTCGCGCTGCAGCGCGCCCACCTCGCTGCGGACGCCGGAGTCCGTGACCACGCCCAGGTATGGCGCCGGCGCCGGGCGGCGTGGGGTGATCGCGTCGAAGCGCATCGTCGCGCGCAGGCGCTCGCGCGGGGTGCGGGCCAGCCGGGCCCGGAGGCCGATCTTGCGCAGCGTCTCCACGCCGTACCGGGCCAGCGCGACGTCGCGGCGCGTCGCGTCCGGGTCCACCAGCACCAGTGTCCGGCGCAGGCGCGAGCCGCGCACGAGCTCCTCGGCCCGGACCAGGTCGGAATCGCCCTCGCGGTTGCCGTAGGGACAGGGATCCAGCTTCACGTAGCCGGGCACCTGCCGCGGGATCGTGTTGCAGCTGGGCGCAAGGAACCCGTCCTCCAGCCGCACCAGCGCCCGGAGGTCCAGCGCGAACGCCACCGCCTGGCGGACGTCCTGGTCGGTGAACGGCGGCCGGTCCAGGTCGAAGGCCACGTATTCCCCGGCCAGCGTGGGGAACTCGCGGTAGCGCGCCTTGTACTCGGACCGGATCTCGGGCAGGCGGGCCACCGGCGGCTCTCCCTGGGTCACGTCCAGCCGCCCGGCCAGGGTCTGGGAGGTGCGCCGCTGCGCGCTGGCCGCGACGGTGCCGGTCACGGAGTCGACGTTGCCCGCCGGGACGTTGGCCAGGCCGAAGCCGCGCACCCGGGTGAGCACGTAGGAGCGCCCACGCGTCCGGCCCTCCAGCCGGTAGGGGCCCACACCCACGGGCGGCGTCCGCGACAGGTCCCGCGTAGGTGTGCCGGGCGGCACCGGGGCCGTCCACAGCGTGGTCAGCAGCTGGGGGAACTCGGGGTCCGGCGCGGTCAGTTCCACACGCACCGCGCGGGTGCGCTCGTTCACCTCGATCGAGCGGATGCCGCTGAGCAGCGCGCGCGCCTGCGGGTTCAGCGCCCGCGAGCGCCGCACCGCGCGGGGGAAGTCCGCGGCCCGCACCGAGCGGCCGTCCGAGTAGCTCAGGTCGCGGCGGAACTTGAAGCGGAAGGTCCTGCCGTCGTCCATGGACTCGGGCGCGGCCTCCGCCAGGCCGGCGACCATCTGGGTGCCCTGCGCGCCCTCGGCGCGGCGGTACGTCATGGGCGGCGTGTAGGCCTGCCACAGCGCCTGCAGCGCGTCGGGCGCCGCCGCCAGGGCGGGGTCGAGCGAGTCCGGGGGCTGGGCCAGCCCAACCAGCACCGTGCCGCCCTTGCGGGCCGCCCCGCGGTCGCCGGTGATCCCCGAGTCACAGCCCGCGACCGTGAGCGCACAGGCCAGCGCGACCGGCAGTGCCCGGCGGGCCCTCACTGAAGTTCGTCGCGCATGGCGCCCAGCGCCTTGCGGATCAGCCGCGAGACGTGCATCTGGGACAGCCCGACGCGCTCGGCGATCTGGGTCTGGGGCAGGCCCTCCTCGAAGCGCATGCGCAGGATCTCCTGCTCGCGCGGGGGCAGCTGGGCCAGCGCCGGCGCCAGCGACGCCCGGTCCTCGCTGCGGGAGAACTCCTCGTCCTCGTGGCCCAGGCTCTCCATCGGGTCGGCCTCGTCCTCGGCACCGGGGCCGGCCGAGAGCGACAGCGTCGTATAGGCGGTGCCCACTTCCAGCGCCTCCAGCACCTCCTCGGGCGTGGTCTTCAGCTCGATGGCGATCTCGGCAACGCTGGGTGAGCGGCCCAGGCGCGAGGTCAGCCGGTCGATGGTGGCCGACATGCGCGCGTTCAGCTCCTGCAGGGCGCGCGGCACGCGGATGGCCCAGCCCTTGTCGCGGAAGTGGCGCTTGATCTCCCCCACCACCGTCGGCGTCGCGTACGTGGCCAGCGAGACCTCGCGGCCCAGCTCGAAGCGGTCGATGGCCTTAATCAGCCCGATCGCGCCCACCTGCTCGATGTCCTCCAGCGACTCCCCGCGACCGGAGTAGCGCCGGGCCAGCGAGCGCACCAGCGGCAGGTGGCGCTGGACCAGGCGCTCGCGGGCCGACTCGTCGCCGTCCTCGTGGAGGCGTCGCAGCAGCTCACGGTCGATCTCGCGCGCCCGCGCCCTGGCCGTATCGGCCTCCCTCACGGGAGAACCTCGGTGCGCATCCGGCCGAGCCGGGTGCTTCCGCTCACGGGGCCACCAGCTTCACCAGCCGGATGAACAGCCTGCCGTCGGCAGCCTCCTCCACGCCGTAGGAATCCACCACGGTGTCCAGCACGCCGGCCAGGCTCAGCGCTCCGTGCTCGTGCTCGCGCTGGAGGGCATCGGCCAGCCCGCGCTCGCGCAGCGGGCCCAGACGCACCTGCACGCGCCCGGGCGAGAGCTCGAAGCCGATGGTCAGCCGCTCCTGGCCCCCGGACTCGGCGTAGAGGCGCTCGATGGCCAGCTGGAGATCGTCCATCTCCTCGAAGCCCAGGTCGGCGCCGGCGGCGATCCCGCCGACGATCAGGCGTACGACCGAGCCGAAGTCGCCGTCGAGGGGCGCCTCCAGGACGATCCGGTCAGACATCGGTGCCGGCTCGCATGGTGCCCCACCCTACGACCAGGTCCCCGTCCATCAGGCACGCGGTCTGTCCGGGCGCGGGCCGCACCACCTCGCGCCCCAGCTCGATCGACTGCCCATCGTGGACCGTGCAGGGCACGGTGGGCGCGTGGTAGCGCAGGCGCACGCTCGTGGCCCGGCCCCCCGGCCGGTGCTGGACCAGCGGGTCCACCGCCACCGATCTGACCCCCAGCTCCTCGCGGGTGCCCACCACGACCCGGTTCCGGGCGGCGTCCTTGGCCAGGACGTACAGCGGCTCGGGCCCGGCCACACCGATCCCCCGGCGCTGGCCCACCGTGAAGCGCTGGTGGCCGTCGTGCTCA
>DASQLM010000269.1:0-2021 GCA_035630015.1 Thermoleophilaceae bacterium
TACATACCCGGGCGCTTGCGGACCGCCTCGAGACCCTCGAGGACGGTGATGGAACTGCCGGAGTAGGCGTTCTCGGTCTGCGGTGCAGCGACCACGGGGGGCCTTTCGTTCGCGCAACCGGCGCCACACATCCCCGATGACTTGATGGGGCGGAACGGGCGCAGAACGGCGCTGAGCCGGTTGCTGGCGGTTTCTGCTGTCGAGGATACCGGGTGGGCTGACAGGAATGCCGCCGTCCACGCCCTGACGTCGTGTCTGGGCCACTTCCGACCCGTCCGCCACCACCTGTCCTGCCCGGGGGGTGGACACGCCGTCCCCGGGGAGCCTGGGCGGCAGCCTCAGTTCCGCGGTCCCGACGGCCCGTCGCCGCTGAGGTGGGTGGGGTCGAACCGGGGCACGTCGGCGCCGGTCCGCTTGTTGACGAGGAGCGTCACGCCCCACAGGACGACGCCGATCGCGAGCAGCACGCCCGCGATCTTGTACTGCTCGGCGGGGCGGCCGGCGAACGGCGTGGCCAGGAAGGCGCAGGCGACCGCACCGACGACGGGCAGCACGGTGGGCGTGCGGAAGTGGTCGGCGTCCACCGGGTCCTTGCGCAGGACGAGGACGGCGACGTTGACGACGGTGAAGACGATCAGCAGCAGCAGGGCGGTGGTCCCGCCGAGCGCCGGGACGGCGCCGACGAAGGTGATCAGCCCGTAGGCGAGCGCTGTCGTGAACAGGATCGCCGTGACGGGGGTGCGGCGGCTGCGGTGGACCTTGCCCAAGAGCGGCGGGAGCACCCGCTCCTTGCTCAGCCCGTAGACCAGCCGGCTGGCCATCAGCATGTTGATCAGGGCGGTGTTGGCGACGGCGAACATCGTGATGACGCCGAACAGCCCGAGCGGGAAGCCCGGGGCCCCCGCCTCGACCACCTGCAGGAGCGGCGTCTCGCCCTCGCTGAGCGCGTCGGCCGGCACCAGCGCGATGGCCGAGATCGACACGAGCACGTAGATCACGCCGGTGATGCCGAGGCCGAGCAGCAGCACCTTCGGGAAGATCCGCCGTGGCTCCTTGCACTCCTCGGCCATGTTGACCGAGTCCTCGAACCCGACCATCGCGAAGAACGCCAGGCCGGTCGCGGCGATGACGCCGGTGAGGACCGACTTGTCGCCGGTGTCGAACTCGGTGACCCGCGAGAAGTCGCCGTCGCCGATGCCGAGGGCCCAGACGCCGATGCCGATGATGATGAGCAGGCCGCTGAGCTCGACGCAGGTGAGCACCACGTTGGCCTTGACGCTCTCCCCGACGCCGCGGAAGTTGACGATCGCGACCAGCGTCATGAAGCCCAGGCCGATGAGCGTGATGCCGATGCCCTCGCCGAGGTCGAGGCCGAACACCTCGGCGGCGTTGGCGCTGAACGCCCGGGCCGCCGTCGACGCCGACGTGATGCCGGAGCTCATCACCGCGAAGGCGACGATGAAGGTCAGGAAGTGGATGCCGAAGGCCTTGTGCGTGTACAGCGCGGCGCCCGCCGCCTGCGGGTACTTGGTGACCAGTTCCAGGTAGCTGAACGCGGTGATCAGCGCGACCAGGAAGGCGATGAGGAACGGCAGCCAGACCACGCCGCCCACCTCGGCGGCGACCGTGCCGGTCAGTGCGTAGATGCCGGTGCCGAGCACGTCGCCGACGATGAACAGCAGGAGCAGGCCGGGGCCCATCACCCGCTTGAGCGTCGGCTGGCCGTCGGCGGTGGTGTCGTCCGCGGTCGTGGTGTCGGACATCGGGGCCTCCAGGGACGGGGTACGGGGACGACCGCCGTTGGCCGGCTCCGATGATCGTGCTGCGTCGGCCGCGCCCCCGCGATTCGAGCGCGCTGACGGGTTCGCGCCGACACTCGGACGCATGGCTCCCGATCCGATCGCGCCCGATGCACCGTCGTCCGTCCCGGCGCTGACCTGCCTCGTCACCGGCGCCACCGGCTACATCGGCGGGCGGCTGGTGCCCGAGCTGCTGGCGGCCGGGCACCGGGTGCGGGTCAT
>DASQLM010000270.1:0-3760 GCA_035630015.1 Thermoleophilaceae bacterium
AGCATCGAGTCGCTGCCGGGCACCTCGCAGCCCTCCGTCGGCGACTTCGTGGCCGCTTACGAGCCGCTGCTGGAGCAGGGCTACGACATCGCCTCGGTGCACATCTCCGAGGGGCTGTCGGGCACCGGCCAGTCGGGCCGCCAGGCGGCCGAGCAGCTGGAGCGCGACGGCAAGGGCGGCGAGCGCGTGCGCATCCTGGACTCGCGCACCGCCGCGGGCGGCACGGGCCTGATGGTCCTGGCCGCCGCCAAGGCGGCCGAGGACGGCGGCGACCTGGACGCCGTCGAGGCCAACATGGAGGCGGCCCGCGCGGAGTTCAAGATGTGGTTCGCCGTGGACACGCTGGAGTTCCTGCGCCGCGGCGGGCGGATCGGCGCGGCCAACGCCTGGATCGGCTCCACGCTGAAGATCAAGCCGATCCTGACCGTGGAGAGCGAGATGGTGCCGGTCGAGCGCGTGCGCACCAGCAAGCGCTCGTTCGAGCGCATGGTGGACTACGCCCGCCAGCGCCACGAGTCCGGCGCGGACGGCTGGGTGGTCCAGCACATCTCCGTGCCCGACCAGGCCGAGGCGCTGATCGAACGCTGCCGCGAGACCTTCGAGTGCGATCCGATCTTCGTCAGCGAGGTGGGGCCGGTGCTGTCCACGCACACCGGGCCGGGCATGCTGGGCGTGGGCTCGGTCCCGCGCGACCTGGTCCCCGTCTAGAGGCCCACAGGGGCAGACCCGTCCGAAGCGCCCCCCAGAATTGGGGCCGATGTCACAGCGCGAGTCCCTGACCCGGGTGGTCCTCCGCACCGTCCTGATCATCGTCGCGGTCGCCGTCGCGCTGTACGTGATCTTCCTGGTACGCAAGCCGATCGGGTGGCTGCTGATCGCCACCTTCCTGGCGGTGGCGCTGTCCGGCCCGGTCAACCTCCTGTCGCGTCACATGAGACGCGGGTTCGCCATCACGATCGTGTTCCTCGGCCTGTTGGCGGCGCCGATCGCGGTCGGCGCCCTGGTGCTCCCGCCGATCGTCAACGGCGCCGACGACCTGGCGCGCAACGCCCCCGCCTACGCCAACGACGTTGCCGACTTCGTGCGGGACGACCCGCGCCTCCAGCAGGTCAACGAGGACTACGACATCACCTCGAAGCTGGAGGAGGAGGCGGCGAAGCTGCCCGGACGGCTGGGCGATGCGGCCACCGTGCTGTCCGACGTGGGCTTCGGGATCGTGAACTCGATCTTCGCCCTGGTGACGATCCTGATCATGACCGCGTTCATCCTCGGCGGCGGGCGGCGGTGGATCGAGCTGTGGCTGCGCTACCTGCCAGCCGACCGCGCGGCGCGGGTGGAGCGAGTGTTCCAGCGGTCGTCGAAGGCGGTGGGGGCGTACGTGGCCGGGGTCCTGTTCCAGGCCGCGACCGCGGGGATCCTGGCCTACATCGTCTTGACGATCCTGGGCATCCCGTTCGCGGCGCCGCTGGCCGTGCTCATCTTCTTCCTGGACCTGATCCCGATGGTGGGCGCCACCATCGGCGCGGTGATCGTGGGCGTGGTCACGGTGTTCAGCGACTTCCCGACGGACACGATCATCTGGATCGTCTGGGCGATCGTCTACCAGCAGATCGAGAACAACCTGGTCCAGCCCCAGATCCAGAAGCGGGCGGTGCAGATCAACCCGTTCCTGGTCATCGTCTCCGTGCTGTTCGGTGGCACCCTGCTGGGGATCATGGGCGCCGTCGTGGCCGTGCCCGTGGCGGCGTCGATCCAGATCGCCCTGCGCGAGATCCTGGACGTGCGCGGCATCCAGCCGCGCGCCGAGGTGATCGAGAGCGACGAGCCGCCCGACGATCCCCCGCCGGACGCGTCGCCGGAGCCGGCGCCGGCCTAGCGGCCGCGGCGCTTGCGCAGCAGCGAGAACGTCGCCGCGACGCCGCCGCCGATAACGAAGCCGGCGACGGCCGCGGTGGCCAGCGCGGCCTCGCGGTTGTCGGCCAGCTGCTTGCGCCAGTTGGTGATCTCGGTGACCTTCGAGCGCAGGTCGTTGACCGAGAAGGCCAGGTCCTTGCGGGTGGCCTCGATGTTCGAGCGGATCTGCTCGGGGGTGCGGTTGGCCGGCAGGTCGCTCATGGCTTGGAGTCCTCCTTGTCGCGCTCCAGCGAGCGCTCGATCTGGTCGCGCTCGACGGTCTGGTGCTCGAGCTGGTCGCGGGTGGCCTTGGCCTCCTCGATCGCCATGTCGGGCGTCGGGGGGCCGCTGGACAGCCACTTCTTGGCCAGCAGGCCGGCGATGACCGCGGCCACGACCAGCAAGACGACCACCAGGAGGTAGCCGAACCACACGCTGCTGTCGAACAGATCCTGGAAGAAGTAGGCCAGCGCGTGCAGGAAGAAGATGAACGCGAAGAACAGGAACACGCCGGCGGCGGCACCCACGGCGGCGCCCTTGCCCAGCGTCTTGACCTTGCCGGTGACCTCGGCCTTGGCCAGCGCGATCTCCTCGCGCACCAGCAGCGAGGCCTTCTCCGAGACCTCCGAGACGATCTCGCCGACGGACTTGTCCGAGTTGGGCGGTGTTGGGCTCATCGGCTACCCAGCCACCTGAGCACGCCGGCCACCACCAGGCCGCCCGCGAAGGCGGCGCCGACGAAGACCTCGGGGCGCTGGGCGAAGGCGTCGGCCTCCGAGGCCGCCGCGTGGGCGTCGGCCGGGGACTGCTCGGTCGCCCAGGGGGCGGCTGGGGAGCTGCTCTCGGACGCCTCCATCAGTAGTCGGGCGGATCCTCGTTGAACAGGCGGATCCACAGGGCCGTGGCGATCTTGTTGGCCACGATGGTGCTCAGGGCACCGACACCGGCGAGCATGCCGCTCCAGACGAGGCGCTTGACGAGTTCGTTCTCCATTGGCGGTGATTCAACCAGACACGCCACGGCTGCCGGCAACCGGGGTGGCCAGGCCGTCGCATATGGCCTCGACTACCTGGCCCTTGGCCCGGTCAAACTCGTCCTCGGTGGGCGGCGTCAGGTCGAAGATCCACCCGGACAGGAGCTGTTCGATGGCGCCGTAGAAGCACATGGCCGCGAACTCGGCCGAGATGTCCTGCTTGAAGTCGCCGTCCGCCCGGCCCGCCTCCACGATCTCGGCGATGCCCCGGTAGGCCTCGCGGATCTTGTCCAGGTGGATGCGCCCGAACGAGTTGGCCGCCCGCGTGACCTCCACGATGATCACCTTCATCAGGTCCGGCTCGTTGCGGTACGAGTCGATGATGAAGCTGGCCACCAGCTGCAGCTTGTCCCGGACCGGGATTTCGGGCCGCGCGTCGATCTCGGCGATGGCGTCGAGCATGATCTGCCACCGCTCCAGGAAGAGCTCGTTGAGGATCTCCTCCTTCGAGTCGAAGTAGTGGTAGACCAGCCCGTAGGCCACGCCCGCCTCGTCGGCCACGTCGGAGACGCGGCAGTTGTAGAAGCCCTGGCGCGCGAAGACGGTGATGGCGGCGTCCAGGATCAAGCGGCGCTTGTCCACCCCGGTGGCGTTGGCGGGTCGCGACGCCATCAGGCGTGCACCTCGGACTCCCAGGCATACGCCGAGGGCACGCGGTTGGCCAGGCTGGGCATCGTGGCCCGCACCTCGTCCAGGCGGTCGAAGTCCAGGTCGGCGGCCACGAAGCCCTCCTCGTCGGGCGCGCGCGCCAGCACGTCACCCCACGGGTCCACGATCTGCGAGCCGCCGAAGCTCTCGTTGTCGGGCGGGTGGATGCCGATCTGGTCGGCGGCC
>DASQLM010000271.1:0-9416 GCA_035630015.1 Thermoleophilaceae bacterium
GATCAGCACCACCACGGTGTCCGGCGGCATGGAGCCGATGGTCTTGACCAGCGGGTCGAGCTCGCCCGCCTTCCAGGCGGTCACGTCGTCGGCGAGCAGGTAGCGGGTGCCGGTGGCGAAGGTCAGCGCGGCCATCTCGGCAGCCAGCACGTCGGGGCCGGACGTGCGCGGGTCGAAGGTCTCGAGGCCGCCGGGCCCGTGCTCGGACTCGGCCCGGCGGCGCACCCGGGTGCGCCACTCGTCGATCTTGGCGTCGTCGTCGCCGTGGATCAGGTAGACGGGCTTGAGGTCGGCCACGCAGCGATCCTAGGCCGCGCGACGGCGGGTGCCGTCCAGGGCCAGCTCCAGGTGGCGGCGCCAGTCGGCCTGGCCCGCCGGACCGCGCACATCGATGGTCGCGCAGACCCCGGCCATCATCGGCGGGATATCGGTCACCTGCAGGTCACCGCGGAGCACACCAGCTGCCTTCCCGCGCTCGATGAGCAGCTCGGTGACCTCCATCAGCTCCTGGTGCGCGCCGGCGGCGTGATCCCAGACCTCGGGCGAGTCGGACAGCATGATCGCGCCCCGCACCGCCGCGTCGCCGGCCATGATCTCGGCGTTGCGTTGCAGCGCACCGGCGTAGGCCTCCCACGGGTCGGGCTCGTGATCGAGCGAGTGCTGGACGGTGTCGCGCAGCGCGCGCCACTTCTCGGCCAGGAGCTCACCCAGCAACGCCTCCTTCGTCGGGAAGTGGCGGTAGACGGTGCCGACCCCCACCCCGGCCCGGCGGGCGATCTCCTCCATGCGCGCCTCCAGGCCGAGCTCGGTGAACGCGTCCGTCGCGGCGTCCAGGACCTTCTGGCGGTTTCGCACCGCATCGGCACGGCGGGGGGCGGTGGTGGCGGGCGGCGTCACGAGACCGATCCTAGCGCCTAAACGGAACCTCTGTTCCGCATCTGCTAGCTTCGCGGAATCGTCGTTCCGCTTACGCCGTTGCCCAGTTAGGAGCCCCGGATGTCCGCCGACCCGAAGACCGACAACACGAGGTGGTTCGCCCTGGCCCTGCTGGCCATGACCCAGTTCGTGATCATCCTGGACGCCTCGATCGTGAACGTGGCGCTGCCGTCGATCGGCACGGACCTCCAGCTCTCCCAGGATGACCTGTCGTGGGTGGTCAACGCCTACACCCTGACCTTCGGCGGCTTCCTGCTGCTGGGCGGCCGGCTGGCCGACCTGCTCGGCCGCCGGCGGATGTTCATCTCCGGTCTGATCCTGTTCGGCCTGGCCTCGCTGGCCGGCGGCCTGGCCGCGGAGGAATGGCAGCTCATCGCGGCCCGGGCGCTGCAGGGCATGGGCGCCGCCATCATCTCCCCCGCCGCCCTCTCGATCGTGACCACCACCTTCACCGAAGGGCGCGAGCGCAACACCGCCCTCGGTGTCTGGGGCGCGGTCGCGGGCGCCGGCGGCGCCGCCGGCGTCCTGCTCGGTGGCGTGCTGACCGAGTACCTGGGCTGGGAGTGGGTGCTGTGGGTGAACGTGCCGATCTCCCTGATCGCCGCCTCACTGGCTCCGCGGCTGCTGAAGGAGAGCCGCGACGAGACGGCCACCAGCTTCGACGTGCCCGGCGCCGTGTCGGTCACCGCCGGCCTGGCGGTGCTGGTCTACGCCCTGGTCGACGCCGAGTCGGCGGGCTGGGGCTCGACCCAGACGCTGGGCCTGATCGGCCTCGCGGCGGCGCTGCTGGCCACGTTCATCCTGATCGAGTCGCGTACCGCCCACCCGCTGATGCCGTTCACGATCTTCCGCCTGCGCACGCTGCGGGGCGCGAACATCGTGGGCCTGCTGGTGGGCATGTCGCTGTTCTCGATGTTCTTCTTCATCTCGCTGTACCTGCAGCAGGTGCTGGGCTACGAGCCGCTGAAGGCCGGCCTGGCCTACCTGCCGCTCAGCGGCCTGATCATCGTCAGCGCCGGCGTGGCCTCGAACCTGGTCACGCGCATCGGCTTCAAGCCCACGCTGGTGACCGGCATGCTGTTCGTGGCCGCCGGCCTGCTGTGGTTCAGCCAGGTGTCGGCCCCGGGCGGCGGCTACGTCAGCGACGTGCTGTTCCCGTCGATGCTGGCCGCCATCGGCCTGGGCATGTCCTTCGTCCCCGTGACGATCGCGGCGGTCACGGGCACCGAGCCGGCCGAGGCCGGGCTGGCGTCGGGGCTGATCAACACCTCGCAACAGATCGGCGGGGCCCTGGGCCTGGCCATCACCGCCACCGTGGCCACCGCGGCCACCACCGACGCGTTCGAGTCCGGCGAGCGGGTTCGCACCGTCGCGCTCACCGAGGGGTTCCAGGACGCGTTCCTGACCTGCGCCGGGATCGCGCTGCTGGGCGCCCTGCTGGCCGCCACGCTGATCTCCTCCCGCGACAGCCGCGAGCACGCCGAGGCCGCGCGCCGGGGCGACGCCGAGCCGGTCGCGGCCTGATCCGCCCCGCTCACCGGTCGCTCTCCACATCCATGGCGCCGTCCTCGGGCACGCCGAGCCGGACGGTCCCGTCGCGGTCGGTGCGGTAGACGCGGGCGCCGGCCGCCCGCAGCGCCCGCACCGTGGCCGGCACCGGGTGGCCGTAGGTGTTGTCCGCCCCGACCTCGATCGCGGCCAGCGCCGGGGTGAGCCGCTCCAGCACCGCCGGCAGGCCGGGGTCGGCGCTGCCGTGGTGCGAGACCTTCATGGCCTCGACGTCGGGCAGGCCGTAGTCGCCGAGCGCGTCCGACTCGGCATCGCCCGAGAGGAACAGGTCGAAGCCGCCGTAGGAGACCACGGCGGCCAGGGCGCGCGGATTGGGGTCCTCGGGCGCGGGGCCGGGCGGGCGTGGCGGCGGGCCGAGGACCCGGATGCGCACCGGGCCCACCGCCAGCGTCTGCCCCTGGACCGGGACCATCACCCGCGCCCCGCGGGCCCGCGCCGTGGCCACCACACGCCGGAACGTGGGGTCGCGGGTGCCGTCGCCGTTCTGGAGCAGCGCGCGCACGCGGTGGCGCTCGACGACCGGCTGGAGTCCGCCGTGGTGGTCGCGTGACTGGTGCGTGGCCACCACGAGCGCCAGCTCGCCGACCCCGGCGCGCCGCAGCAGGCGCGTCACGGCCGCCTCCGGCGGCCCGCCGTCGAACAGGATGGCCACGTTCCCGGGCGCCTGGACCAGCGTGGCGTCGCCCTGGCCGACGTCGAGGAACGAGACCGTGAACCGACCGGGCGGCCGCGGCGGGAGCACCAGCCACGCCAGCACCAGGGCCACCGCAATCCCGGCCGTGACCACCGCCGCGATCCGGTGCCGCGGGCGCGCCCGGCGCCAGCGCGCCGTGGCCGGCGCGGGGTCGATCCGCCCCGCGGCACGGGCCGACGCCGCCGCCACGACGGCCAGGGCGGCGTACGCGGCGCCCACCCCGGCGGGCGTGCGCAGTGTCAGGCCCATCTGCCCGCCCGGCATCTCGGCGAACGCGGCGGCCAGAGCCGACAGGCCGCCCAGCAGCGGCCCGAGCGGCACACCGGCCAGGTCCACCAGCGGCTGGGCCACCGGCCCCATCTGGGCCAGCGCCCCACGCACCATGCCGAGCCACATGATCGGCGCCACCAGCGGCAGCGCCAGCACGTTGGCCGGCAGCCCCGCCGGCGACACCGAGCCGAAGTGGTGGGCCATCAGCGGCGCGGTGGCGACCGTGGCGGCCACGGTCACGGCCACGCCCTCCGCCAGCACGCGCGGCAGCGGCCCGAGCGTGCGGCGCAGGAGCGGCACCAGGCCGAGGATGCCCGCCACGGCGGCGAACGAGAGCTGCCAGCCCGGGTCGGCACAGGCGCGCGGGTTGAGCGCCAGCGTGACGCACGCGGCCAGAAGCAGGACGTACGCACGCGAGGCGGGCCGGGCGGCGGCCACCGCGACCAGCGACGCCGCGCCCATGACCCCCGCGCGCTGCAGCGAGGGGCCCGCCCCCGCCAGCGGCACGTAGAGCGCGACCAGCGCCACGGTGGCCGCCAGCCGGCCGCGATGGCCCAGGCCCGTCAGCGCGAGCAGCGGCAGCGCCACCGCGGCCAGCAGCATCACGTTCTGCCCGCTGACGGCGAGCACGTGCGCCAGCCCGGAGGCGCGGAACTCGTCGCGCACGGGCTCGGTGATGCGCTCGTCCTGGCCCAGCACCATCCCGAGGGCCAGCGCCCGCTCCGGCGGCGGCAGGCCGTGCGCGATCCCGGCCTGGGCGCGCCGGCCGATGCGGTCGACCACGCCGGCGACCCCACCGCGCCGGCTCCCGGTGGCGCGGAGCGCATGGACCTGCAGCTCGGCGGCGATCCCGCGCCGGCGGTGGTAGGCCTCGACGTCGAAGCCCGCGCCGCGGGCGGCCGGGCGGACGAAGCCGGCCACGCGCACCTCGGTCCCCGGCCCGGCGCCGCGGGGTGGCGCGAGCCCGCGGTTCACGCGCAGCACCAGCCGCGCGCCGCGGGCGGGACCGCCGAGCGCGCGTGCCTCGACGCTGGCGCCGAAGGGGCCGGGGCGCGGGACGGTCAGCAGGTGGGCCCGTGCCTCGAGGGGCCGGCCCGGCGCCAGCCGGGCACCCGGGGCGTCGATGGCGGCGATGCGCTGACCACCCCCGGCCGCGGCGACCGCGACGAGCACGGCGGTCGTCACCGCCGCGCGCGGGGCACGGGCAAGCGCCAGGACCGCGGCGGCGGCGCCCGCGACCGGCACGGCCAGCGACGGGCCGGCGGCCGCGAGCACGAGCCCCACGGCGATGGCCGCCAGCGCGACGTGGCGCCGGTGCCCCTCGGCGAAGCGGCCGAACGCCGCGACGTGGCCGCTCACGGCGTGAGGCCCTCCTTGAGCGCCTGGAGCCGCTTCTCGCCGATGCCGTCGACCTGGCGCAGCTGGTCCAGCGACCGGAACCCGCCGCGCTTGGTGCGGTACTCGACGATCTTCCCGGCCAGCGTGGGCCCGATGCCGTCCAGCTCCTCGAGCTGCTTCGCGCTGGCGCTGCCCAGGCTGAGCTTGGCGGCTCCCGGCGTCCCGGCGCCCGCGGCCGGGTCACCGCCGCCGGCGGCACCCGCCCCGTCGCCGGGCACGACCACCTGCTGGCCGTCCTGCAGCCGCGCCGCCAGGTTGACCGCCGCCAGCTGGGCGCCGCGAGCCGGTCCACCGGCGCGCCGGACCGCGACAGCCACCCGCGCCCCGGCCGGCACGCGGTAGAGACCCGGCCGGCGGACGGCCCCGGCGACGTGCACGTAGGCGCCCGGCCCGGCGGACCGCGCTCCGCCCGCGGAAGCTCGCGGCGCGGGGGTGCCGGGACCGCCCACCGCCACCGGCGCGGCGCCGCCGCCGTCGCTGCGCCGGCCCAGCTCGCGCGCTCCCAGGAACACGACGACGGCCGCCACCACGGCCCAGGCCACCAGCTGCCATCTGCCGCGTTCGTCCATACGGCGACCGTACGAGCGGCCGGCCGCGTGGCGAGCGCGCAGGGTTACGGCTCCGCCACGCCCCGGTGACGATCGCGTGGGCCGGTCAGCGGACCCGGAACTCCTGGCTGCCCTCGGGCGCCACCTCACAGACGTCCACCGACTCCACCTGCGCGGTGTCCGGCCCACGGCGGCAGAACGCGACCACGCCCTCGACGGCGTCGTCCTCGCCCTCGAAGCGGGCCTCGACCCGGCCGTCGGCCAGGTTGCGCACCCAGCCGGCCACGCCCAGGCGCTCGGCCTCGCGCTCCACGGCCCAGCGGAAGCCCACGCCCTGCACGTGGCCGCCGACCAGCACCCGGACCGCGCTCATGGGACCCCCTCCGCGACGACCCGCCGCACCAGCGCGCCGTAGGCCGCGATCGCCCGCTCGAGGTCGCCCTCCGCGGTGTCCTCCCGCGGCGAGTGGCTGACGCCGCCGATCGAGGAGCTGAAGACCATGGTCGTGGGACACACCCCCGCCAGCTCGGACGCGTCGTGCAGCGCCCCGCTGGGCAGGCGGCGCTCGGCCCCCGCCTGTTCGGCACAGGCTTCGGCCGCGGCACCGACCAGGCCCTCGTGGAACGGCACGGGGTCGATCCGCCAGATGGGCTCGGCGGCGAAGTCGCAGCCCTCCTCCGAGGCAGCGCCGGCGAACGCCTGCTCGGCTCCGGCCCTCATGGCCGCCAGCGCCGCCGGCTCGAGGTGGCGCTGGTCGACGAGCAGCTCGGCACGGCCGGGCACGGCGGTGACGATGCCCGGCGCGAAGTCGGCCCGGCCGGCGGTGCCGACGCCGCCGTGCTCGCGGGCCACGGCCTGCAGGGCGACGATGGCCCGGGCGGCGGCCACGCCGGCGTCGGCGCGCCGGTCCATGGGCGTCGACCCCGCGTGACCCGCGCGGCCGGTGAACACCGCCTTCCAGCGCTCGACCCCGAAGGTGCCCAGCACCGCCCCGCACGCCAGCCCATCGGCCTCCAGCACGGGTCCCTGCTCGATGTGCAGCTCCAGGTAGGCGGCCAGTTGCTCGCGCCGGCCCTCCCCCGCCCCGCCCATGGCATCGAAGTCCACGCCGTGGGCGGCCACGGCGTCGGGCAGCGCCACCCCGTCGGCGTCGGTCAGCTTCGCGGCGGCCTGCAGGTCCAGCGTGCCGGCGAACGCCGAGCTGCCCAGCAGGCTGCGGCCGAAGCGCGCACCCTCCTCGTCGGCCCAGTCCACCAGCGCGACGCAGCGCGCCGGTCGGCCCTCCGCGGCCACCGCCCGCAGCGCCTCCAGCGCACCGAACACGCCGAGCGTGCCGTCCAGCCAGCCGCCGGAGGGCACGGAGTCCACGTGTGAGCCGATGGCCACGATCTCGTCGGAGTCGCCCTCCAGCAGCGCCCACAGGTTGCCGGCGGCGTCGCGCTCGACGGTCACCGGCAGCTCCTCGAGCCGGTCCAGCAGGAACTGCCGCGCGCGCTCCCACTCGTCGGTCCAGGCCACCCGCCGGGCGCCGTCGAGGCCGCCGGTCAGGCGGTGCAGATCACGCAGGTCGGCGATCGCCCGGCCGGGATTCACGACCTCAGTCCCTGCGGAGCGGCTGAGCCAGGCAGTGCGGGCCGCCCCCGCCCATCGTGAACGGCCATAGGTCGGGGTCGTAGACGGTGAGGCCCGTCGCGCGCAGCTTCTCGTTCAGCGCGCCCGCGCGGGCGGTGGAGACCACCCGGTCCTCGCCCAGGCACATGGCGTTGGCCCCCAGCTCCATGCAGTCGCGGTAGCTGACCTCGATCAGCTCCAGCCCCAGGCCCAGCAGCCAGTCCTGGAGTCCCGGCGGAGCCGCCTCCGCGCAGATCACCGCCAACCCGGGCGCGACCACGTTGACGATCACGTCGATGTGGACGAAGTGCGGGTCGAAGGGCTGCAGGCGCGTCTGCCAGCCCTGCTCGGACAGCCATCCCGCGAGCTGGCGCGCGGCGGCCTCCTCGGTGCGCTCCTCGCAATGCCCGATGAGGGCGGTGCGGGCGGTGGGCAGCACCAGGTCGCCGCCCTCCAGCGATCCGGCGGTGATTTTGTGGGCGATCTCGATGTCCACCCCGGCGTAGAAGTCCAGGACAGGCCCGTACTCGCCCCGGCGCCAGGACTGGTGCAGCTGGGTGACGATCGGCCCGGTCGAGCCCCAGACGCTGGAGTCGCGGCTGAACACCTGGTAGGGCAGCGCCGGGTCGGCGGGAAGCGTGTGCACCTCGACGCCGGCGTCCTCGTAGGCCGAGACCATCTCGGAGTGGGCGACCAGCACGTCGGCCGGGGTCAGCGTGATGCCGCTGGCCAGGGCCGCCTTGGAGATCGCGCTGGTGGGCAGCCAGCGGAAGTTCTCGGGCGGGCCCACCAGCACCTCGCGCAGCACCGATGTCTCGTCCTCGATCACCCCTCTACCACCACCCTCACCGTCTTCAGCGCGCGGTCGCTGGCCCCGCGCAGGCTGCCGCCGAGGCCCAGCGTGGTGTGGATGTAGTCCAGCGTCTCCTGGGTCAGCCGCTCTCCCGGCAGCACGTTGGGGATCCCGGGCGGGTAGGCGGCCAGCGACTCGGCAGCGATCCGGCCCGCCGCCTCGGCCACCGGCACCGCCTCCTGTGCGCCCAGGAACGCGTCGCGGGGCGACATGGCCAGCTCGCCCCAGGGCGGCGGTGGAGCGAACTTCTCCAGGGTGCGGTCGCCGCGCTCGCCCAGCGCCTCGACCACCTCGCGCAGCGCCGCCACCAGCCGGCGCCCCTGCGGCACCGCGTTCTCGGCCATGCCGAACACGGCCACGATCACGTTCTCACCGGCCAGCTCGGTGAACACCTGGTGGCGCTCGCGCAGGTCACGTGCCAGCTCGTACCCGCTGGCGCCGGTGCCACGCACGTCCACGACCAGGCGCAGCGGGTCGTAGGCGAACACGCCGGGTGAGCCGACGATGCTCTCGTCGAGCACGTCCAGCCCATCGATCTGGCGGACGGCGAAGCGCACCTCCGCCAGCGCCTCCATGGTCTCGCCCAGCAGCTCCTCGCCGCGCGTGGCGGCCAGCCGCCGGGCCGCGTCGAGCGATGCGAACAGCAACGAGTTGGGGCTGGTGGACTCCCCGAGCGTGACCGCGCGGTCCACCTCCGCGGCGTCGATGCGCCCACCGCGGCCCAGGTGCACCATCGCGGACTGGGTCAGCGAGCCCACGATCTTGTGCGTGCTGGACACGACCATGTCCGCGCCCAGCGAGAGCGCCGGGGCGGGCAGGTCCGGATGGAAGGTGAGGTGCGCGCCCCAGGCCTCGTCCACCACCAGCGGCACGTCGTGGCGGTGCGCCACCTCGGCCAGGCCAGCCACGTCGGCCACGGCACCGAAGTAGGTGGGTGACACGGCGGTGGCGCCCACGGCGCCGGGCGTGTCGGTGAGCGCGCGATCCAGGGTGTCGGGCGTGAGGCAGTGGGCCACGCCGCGGTCGGGGTCCAGCTCGGGCGCGACGAACCGCGGCGTCAGCCCGGCCAGGATGCAGCCGTCCACGGTGCTGGAGTGCGCGTTGCGCTGGACCACCACGCGGTCGCCCGCGTGCGCCAGCACCAGCAGCGCGACGTGGTTGGCCTGCGAGGCGCCGTTGCTCAGGAACCAGGTGCGCTCGGCGCCCCAGGCCTCGGCGGCCAGCTGCTGGGCCTGCTGGAACGGGGTCGGGTCGGGCGGGCCCACGTCGATGCCCGGCGTGAGCGCGGGGATGTCCAGCGCCAGCGCGGAGGCGCCGAGTGCCTCCAGCAGCTCGGGGTCGGCCGCCGCGCCGCCCTTGTGGCCGGGCACGTACAGCCGCTCGGGGTCCAGGGCGACGTGCGCCTTCAGTGCCTCCAGGTAGGGCGCACGGGCTTGGTCGCTCACTCGCCCTCGTAGTAGCCGACGGCGTCGCCGCGGCGGAACAGGTGCCGCTCGCCGACCGGGTAGACGCCCAGCTTGTCGCTGTCGGGATAGGC
>DASQLM010000272.1:0-6804 GCA_035630015.1 Thermoleophilaceae bacterium
GCGCAGCTTGGCCTCCTGCTGGGCCTCGTCCAGCGGGTAGTTGCCGATGGCCGACTCGAAGCCGCACTGCGGCGAGATGCCCAGGGCGTCGAAGGGGTGGTGCTCGGCCGCCTCGTGCACCCGGGCCACCAGCTGCTCGGCGTCCTCGAGCTCGGGCCGCTTGGTGGAGATCAGGCCCAGCACCACCAGCTTGTCGTCGGGCAGGCCGGCCAGCGGCTCGAAGCCGCCGGAGCGGTCGTCGTCGTACTCCAGGAAGAAGGCGTCGAACCCGTCCACGTGGGCGAACAGCTGCTCGGCGATGCGCTCGTAGCCGCCCTCGGCCTGCCAGTGACCGTCGCGGTTGCCCCGGCACAGGTGGATCCCGTAGCGCACCCCCGGCACACCGGTAACGGTGTCCAGGATCTCGATGCCCTCCGTCAGCATCCGCTCCGGGTCGATCCCGCGCCGGGCCGAGGCCGCGCGCACGGAGTCGTCCACCAGCGTGGCCAGCTCGGGTGCGTCGATCTGCACGTAGCGGCAGCCCAGCGCGGCCAGCGCCTCGATCTCCTCGCGCACCAGGACGGCGGCGTCGGCGAACATCTCGAACGGGTCCGCGTATGCGCCGGTCGAGTGCTCGTCCGACCAGAAGGTCTGCATCATCAGCGGGCTGGGCAGGGTGATCTTCACCGGCTTGCCGGTGCGCGCCCGCAGGTACACGAACTCCTCCTGGGCCAGCGACCGCGAGCGGCGCAGCTTGCCGGTGATCGCGCGCTGGTGGGCGTACTGCATGTCGTCCTCGCCGTGCCAGTCGTGGCCGGCGGCGGGCACGTCGCCGAGGCCGCTCACGGCCTCGGACAGGGAGCCGGTGAAGTGGCCGCGGCGGAACTCGCCGTCGGTGACCACGTCCAGCCCGGCGGCCTCCTGGATGGCCACCGCGCGGTCCACCTCCGCGTCCTCCACGCGCTTGAACTCGGCGGGGGAGATGGTGCCGGCGGCGTGGGCGTCGCGGGCCTCGCGCAGTTGATCGCTGCGCAGCATCGAGCCCACCGCCTCGACCCGGCTGGTGATCCTCTCCGCGATGGCCTCTCCCTCCATTGCAACCAGGATTGTTAACAAAACTGCACGCCAACCGCGAGTTGGGCAATGATGTGCGCGTGAGCGCGACCTCCGAGACCGACCCTCTGCGAGAGGCCATCGTCCGTGGCGAGCTGGCGCCGAACTCGCGCCTGGTGGAGGCCGACCTGAGCCAGGCCTTCTCGATGTCCCGCGGGGCGGTCCGTACTGCGCTGGTCCGGCTCGAGCAGGAGGGGCTGGTCACCCGCGAGCCCAACCGCGGCGCGCGCGTACGCCACATCGGCGACGAGGAGGCGGTCGAGATCCTCCAGGCTCGCGCCGCGCTGGAGGGGCTGGCGGCGGCCGAGGCCGCGCGCCGCATCGACGCCAAGGGGGCCAAGCGGCTGGAGAAGGCGCTGGCCAAGCACACCCGCCTGGTGGAGTCGGGGGACCTACTGGCGGCGTCCGACGCCAACGCCGCTCTGCACGAGGCGCTGCTGGAGCTCTCGGGCCACACCACCGTGCAGCAGCTGATCCGGACGCTCAAGTCGCAGACGGTGCGGTTCCAGTTCCGCACCATCCTCGTGCCGGGCCGGCCGGCGGCATCGCACAAGGAGCACGCGGCCATCGTGAACGCGGTCCTCGAGGGCAAGCCCAAGCAGGCCGAGAAGGCCATGCGCGACCACCTGCTCAGCGTGGCCGACACGCTGCGCGAGTCGCTGAGGACCGGGCGATGACCGACCATCCCGTGCCCAGTGACGAGGCGCGCGAGCTGGTGCGCGGCGCCTACGACGTGCATGTGCACATCGGTCCCGACGTGGTCGCGCGCCGGATCGACGACCTGTCGCTGGCCCGCCGCTTCCTGGAGGTGGGCCTGGCCGGGTTCGTGCTCAAGTCGCACTACACATCGACCGCCGAGCGCGCGTCGGTGGTGCGCGCCGCCGTGCCCGGCGCCGACGTCCGCGGCGCCCTGGCGCTGAACCGCGCGGTGGGCGGCATGAACCCGCTGGCGGTGGAGATCGCCGGTCGCGAGGGCGCGCACACGGTGTGGATGCCCACGGTGGACGCCGAGAACGAGTCCATCGGCCGCAGCGAGCCCGTGCCCGGCGAGAAGGTGCCGGTATGGGCCCAGCTCCAGCGCGAGCTGCAGGCCGCCGGCACGCCCGTCGAGCCCGTGCCGGTGGTGGGTGCCGACGGCGCGGTGCTGCCCGAGACCGTCGCGGTCCTGGAGACCATCGCCCGCCACGGGATGACCATGGCCACCGGCCATCTGTCGACCGCCGAGATCTTCGCCGTGGTGGACGCCGCCTTCGACGCCGGGGTGACCAAGGTGGTGGTGACCCATCCCGACTATCCCGCCCAGAACATCCCGATCGAGGACCAGGTGGCCCTGGCGCAGAAGGGCGCCCTGCTGGAGCGCTGCTTCGTGCAGCCCTACACCGGCAAGTGCACCTGGGAGCGGTGGCTGGAGGGCACGAAGGCCGTCGGGCCCGAGCACACGCTGCTGTCCACCGACCTGGGCCAGAAGAAGAACCCCGCGGTCGAGGACGGCCTGCCCCTGCTGGCCGAGCGCCTGCTGGACGCGGGCTTCGACTCCGGCCAGATCCGAACGATGGTCGAGAACACGCGCGTGCTCGCCGGGCCGCCGCCCGCCTAGCGGGTCTCGCGCCGGCGGGTGACCGCCAGCGTGACCGCAGCCGCCAGCGCCAGCGCGCCGCACAGCAGCCAGGCACCGGTGAAGTGGCCGTGGTCGGCCAGCACGCCAACGGCCAGCGGCCCGGCGACCGCGCCGGTGAACAGCCCGGTGAGCATCACGCCCACCGCCCACGCGGGCGCCTCGGGGCTGCGGCGCACCACGGCCAGGTTCAGCCCGCCGGGCCAGGACCAGCCCAGCCCTGCCGCCACCAGCGCGGCGACCACGATCACGCCCGGCGCGCCATGGGCCAGGGCCGCGAAGCCGAGCGCGCTGGCGGCCAGCATGCCGGCCAGCGGCATCAGCGCGTCGCCGCCCGAGCGGTCCAGCAGCGATCCCAGGCCGATCCGGCTGGCCGCCGCCGTCAGGCTGACCGCGCCCAGCAGCAGGCCGGCAGCCGTCTCGCCGATGCCGTTCTCCACCGAGTAGGAGACCAAGAACGAGACCATGCCCACACCGGCGGCGCTGGCCAGCGCCGCCGCCACGGCGATGCCGTGGATGGACGTGAACCCGGCGGGCTTGGCGGCCCGCGTGCCGGGCGGCGGCGCAGCCACGTCACGCGGGGCGATGGCGACCGTGGCCAGCACCAGGGCGGCGCTGGCCACGAACGCCCAGCGCCAGCCCAGCGGGATGGCGATCACCGGGAGCGCGAGCCCGGCGGCCAGCGAGCCCAGCGAGGCGCCCGACTGCTGGAGGCCGAAGGCCATGCCCTGCCGGCCCTCCGGGATCCGGGCCTTGAACAGGGCGGTCACGGTCGGCCCGGCCAGCCCGTTGGCCACGCCGCCCACCACCAGCGCCGCGGTCAGGGTCACCGCCGACCGCGCAGCCAGCGCCACGGCCAGGCACGACGCGGTGGTCAGGGCCGCCGCCAGCCGCATCCCGCGCACGGGGCCGATCCGCTCCAGTAGCCGCCCGCCCGGGTTCGAGCTGAGCGCGGACACCAGGTAGAAGACCGCGATGCACAGGCCCAGCGCCGAGTTCTCGAACGAGAAGTCGTCCCGGATGCGGGTGGCCAGGCTGGCGGTCAGGAACCCGGGTAGGACCGTGGCGATGATGAGCAACACGCCCGTGGTCAGGTCGCGGGCGCTGCGATCCGGGGTCTGTTCGTGAGTAGTCGAGATCACACGAGTGGAAAAGTCTGATCTATGGGTAACCACTGCCCACAGGAGCGGATTCGTACCGAGTCGAGGGAGAGACAATGCGCAAGCTCAGGGTGACGGCGGTCGTACTGATGGCGATCTTCGGCGCGGTCGTGGCCGGCTGCGGGGACAGTGGCGGCGGAGGCGGCGCGAGCGGCAACGAGCCCGCCACGCTCAAGGTCGGGGTCATCCCGATCGCCGATGTGGCACCCCTCTACGTGGGCATCGACCAGGGCTTCTTCAAGGACGAGAAGCTCACGATCAAGCCCCAGCTGGCCGAGGGCGGCGCGGCCATCACGCCCGCGGTCGTCAGCGGCGACAACCAGATCGGCTTCTCGAACAACACCTCGCTGCTGATCGCCGCGTCCAAGAAGCTGCCGATCCAGATCATCACCCAGGGCGTGCTGGCGGGCAAGACCGAGAAGGAGGCGTGGGCCGACCTGATGGTGCCCAAGGGCAGCCCGATCAAGACGCCCAAGGACCTCGAGGGCAGGACCATCGCGGTGAACACGCTCAAGAACGTGTGCGAGCTGACCATCAAGGCCTCCCTCGAGAAGGAGGGCGTGGACGTGGACAAGCTCAAGTTCTCCGAGATCCCGTTCCCGGACATGAACGCCGCGCTGGAGTCCAAGCGCGTGGACGCCGCGTGCGAGGTCGAGCCGTTCGTCAGCCAGGCCAAGGCCGCCGGCTCCACCGGCATCGACCCGTTCTACGTGAAGACGGCCCCCGACCTGAGCGTGGCCACCTACTTCACCTCCAAGCAGTACGCCGAGCAGAACCCTGAGGTCCTGAAGCGGTTCGCCAAGGCGATGAACAAGTCGCTGGACTACACGCAGAAGAACCCGGACGCGGCGCGCAAGGTGCTCAGCGAGTACACCGAGATCCCGCCTGAGGCCATCGCCAAGATCCGGCTGCCCAAGTGGAGCTCGAACCTGAACAAGGACACCATCGAGCTGCAGGCCGAGCTGGCCGAGAAGTACGGGCTGGTGAAGTCCAAGCCCAACGTCGACGAGCTGATCCAAGAGCCCGGTTCGTGACGGCGCTGAGCCACACCGGCGGCAGGTCGCGGGCCCGCGCGCCCGACGCCCTGCTGCCCTGGCTGGCGGTGCTGGGGGCGCTGGCGCTGTTCGAGCTGGCGCCCCGCGTGGGCATCCTGCCCTCGGACCACTTCCCGCCCATCAGCGACTCGATCTCGACGCTGGTCGAGCAGCTGGGCCAGAGCACGTTCTGGACCGCGGTCGGCCAGACCATGCAGGGCTGGGCCCTGGGCCTGGGCATCGCCGCCGCGCTGGGCGTCCCGCTGGGCATCATCATCGGCTCCAACCGGCTGCTCTACCGCGCCTGCCGCGGCCTGATCGAGTTCCTGCGCCCGATCCCGTCCGTGGCGCTGATCCCGCTGGCCATCCTGATCTACGGCACGGGCATGCAGAGCAAGGTCTTCTTGGCCGCGTTCGCCTCCTTCTGGCAGGTCATCGTGGCCACGCTGTACGGGGTCCAGGACGTGGACCCGGTGGCCACGGACACCGCTCGCTCGTTCGGCTTCTCGCGCGTCAAGCGGCTGTTCCGCGTGACCCTGCCCAGCGCGGTGCCCTACATCGCCACCGGCCTGCGCATCGCCTCGGCGGTGTCGCTGATCCTGACCGTGACGGCGGAGCTGGTCATCGGCGCCCCCGGCCTGGGCCGCGCCATCAACGTCGCCCGCTCGGGCGGCAACGAGGAGCTGATGTACGCGCTGATCCTGACCACCGGCATCCTCGGCCTGCTGCTGAACATGGTGTTCGTGCGGGTCGAGAAGCGGGTGCTGCACTGGCATCCGTCCCATCGGAGGGATGTGAACGTATGAACGATCCCGCGCCCCGCAGGTGGACCGGCGCCGCGCTGGAGGTCGCCGTGCCGCTGATCGCCCTGGTGCTGTGGGGCGTGCTGTCCAGCAACAGCCAGACCTACTACTTCCCGCCGCTGACGGACATCCTCACCACCTTCAAGGACACGTGGCTGTTCGACCGCGTGGGCAGCGACGTCGTGCCCAGCCTGCTGCGCATGTTCGCGGGCTTCTTCATCGCGGTCGTGGTGGCCGTCGCCGCCGGCCTGGCGCTGGGCGCCTCGGGGCGGGCGCGGCGCGCGTTCTCGCCCATCGTCGAGTTCCTGCGGGCCATCCCGCCGCCCGCGCTGCTGCCGTTCGCGATCCTGGTGATCGGCGTCGGGGACTCGATGAAGGTCTTCATCATCGCCTTCGTCTGCGTCTGGCCGATCCTGCTGAACACCATCGACGGCGTGACGGGCGTGGATCCGACGCTGCGCGAGACGGCGAAGTCGTACGGGATCCCGCAGGCGCAGGTGGTGCGGCGGGTGATGCTGCCGGCGGCCACCCCGCAGATCTTCGCGGGCATGCGCACCAGCCTGTCGCTGGCGCTGATCCTGATGGTCATCTCGGAGATGGTGGCCTCCACCAACGGGATCGGATACTTCGTCCTGCAGTCCCAGCGCACGTTCGCGATCCCCGAGATGTGGTCGGGAATCATCCTGCTGGGCCTGCTGGGCTACCTGTTCAACGGTGTGTTCGTGCTGATCGAGAAGCGCGTCCTGCGGTGGCACCGCGGCGCCCGCGCCAGCGCGCTGAGCTGAGGAGAGAGATGCTGAAGATCGAACACCTGGGCAAGACCTACGGAACCGGCGACAAGGCCGTCAAGGCCATCGCCGACCTCGACTTCGAGGTCAACGAGAAGGAGATGGTGTGCGTGGTCGGCCCCTCGGGCTGCGGCAAGACCACGCTGCTCAAGTGCATGTCCGGCCTGCTGCCGGCCACGACTGGTCAGGTGACGCTGCACGGCCAGGTCATCGACGGCCCGCCCGAGAACATGGCCCTCGTCTTCCAGGAGTACAGCCGCTCGCTGTTCCCGTGGATGACCGTCCGCCAGAACGTCTCGTTCCCGCTGGCCA
>DASQLM010000273.1:0-2273 GCA_035630015.1 Thermoleophilaceae bacterium
GTCTACGACGGCATCGACGAGCACCAGCGGCAGTGGATCGCGTCGCAGGACCTCTTCTTCGTCGGCACCGCCCCGCTGGCGGGCGACGGCCACGTGAACGTGTCGCCCAAGGGGCCGATCGGCAGCCTGGCCGTGCTGGACGCCCGCACCGTGGCCTACCTGGACATCGTGGGCAGCGGCACGGAGACCATTGCCCACGTGCGCGAGAACGGGCGCATCGTGGTCATGCTGTGCGCGTTCGACGGCCCGCCGCGCATCCTGCGCCTGCACGGCCGCGGCCGCGTGGTCTACCCCGGCGGCGCCGAGTTCGACGAGCTGCTGTCGGCCTGCGACTTCACCCAGCCCGAGGTGCCCGAGTCGCGCCGCTCGATCATCGTGGTGGACGTGACCCGCGTGGCCGACTCGTGCGGCTACGGCGTACCGCTGATGGACTACCGCGGCGAGCGCGAGCACCAGGCCAAGGTGTCGGCCAAGGCGCTGCGCACCAAGGGGCCGCAGAGCTTCCGCGAGTACGAGGCCAAGAAGAACGCCCGCAGCATCGACGACCTCCCCGGCGTGGGCTGATGCGCCCCCAGGACGTGCGCCTGCCGGCGGCGATGGCAGCCGACCTGCGCGAGCGCGCGCAGGCGCTGCTGGAGCTGGGCACGCTCGGGGCCGAGGCCGGGCCCGGCGCGGCAGCGGCCATCGCCGAGCTGGCCGCCCGGCTGGAGAACAACTACCCCTACCCCGACGCGATGTACGCCGGGCAGATGCTCAAGCCGCCCGCTCCGGTGGCGTGGGCGGCCTACGCCACGGCGATGCTGCTGAACCCCAACAACCACGCCCTCGACGGCGGCCCGGCCACCGCCGAGTTGGAGCGCGAGGCGGTGGAGCAGCTACGCGTGATGCTTGGCGTGCCCGCCCCCGGGCTTGGCCACCTGACGTCCTCGGGCACGGTGGCCAACCTGGAGGCGCTGTGGGTGGCGCGTGAGCTGACCGGCGGCGCGACCGTGCTGTCGTCGGCCGGCGCCCACTACACCCACGCGCGCATGTGCGGCGTGCTGGGGGTCGAGCACGAGGCCGTGGCCACCGATGCGCGCGGGCGGATGGACCTGGACGCGCTGGCCGATCGCCTGGCCCGCGGTGGCGTGGGAACCGTGGTGGCCACGGTGGGCTCCACGTCGATAGGCGCGCTGGACGACGCCGGCGCCATCGCCGGCCTGTGCGCCGACCACGGCGCGCGGCTGCACGTGGACACCGCCTACGGCGGCTTCTTCAGCCTGCTGGCCGACGGCGGCCACCCCGGCGTGGCCGAGGGCCCGTTCGCGGCCATCGCCCGAGCCGACTCGGTGGTGATCGATCCGCACAAGCACGGGCTCCAGCCCTACGGCTGCGGCTGCGTGCTGTTCGCCGACCCCGACGTCGGCCGCCTGTACGCGCACGACTCGCCCTACACCTACTTCACCTCGCCCGACCTCCACCTGGGCGAGATCAGCCTGGAGTGCTCGCGCGCCGGCGCGTCCGCCGCCGCGCTGTGGGCCACCCTGCGCGCGCTGCCCCTGACCCGGGAGGGGCTGGGGGCCGGCCTGGGCGACTGTCGCGCCGCGGCGCTGGCGCTGGCCGACCGGCTGGACGCGGACGAGCGCGTCGAGCTGCTGGCACCGCCCGAGCTGGACATCGTGTGCGTGCGCGCACCGGGCGCGGACGCCGAGCGCGCCTTCCACTCACTGGCCGCCGACGGATGGCACGTGGCCACGCTCCGGACCGACCAGGGCACGGCGCTGCGTTGCTGCCTGCTCAAGCCCGAGCATCTGGGCGTGGTGGATGAACTCGCGGAGGCACTGGCCGCCGCGCTCAGTCAGTCCTCGTAGAGCTCGAAGTCCTTCTTGCGCGCCCCGCAGACCGGGCAGAACCAGTCGTCGGGGATCTGCTCGAACGGTGTCCCGGCGGGGATCCCGCCGTCGGGGTCGCCCTCGGCTGGGTCGTAGATGAAGCCGCAGGACACGCAGATCCACTGCGCGGCGGTGTCGGTGGCGTTCACGGCGCCGGAATCTAGTCGAGTAGGCTCGGCGCGTGTCCGCCGAGCGGCCCGGGCCGGGCGAGGAATGGAACGAGGGAGAGGTCACCCAGGCGCGCGTCGCCTCGTCGCTGATCCTGCTTCGTGACGCCGCCGGCGGGCCCGAGGTGCTGCTGGTGCAGCGCAATCCCGAGCAGCGCTTCATGGGCGGCGCGTGGGTCTTCCCCGGCGGCGCGCTGGACGACGGCGACGACGACGAGCGCCACACCGCCGTGCG
>DASQLM010000274.1:0-3809 GCA_035630015.1 Thermoleophilaceae bacterium
GGGCTGCAGGTCGACCGCGTCCACGAACAGGCGCGCGGCCTTGCGCGGCTGGTTGCCGCGCTCGGCGATCGACGCCTGCACGAACAGGGGCTCGGCCGACAGCGGGTTCAGGCGCTTGGCCAGCGCCGCCTTGCGCTCGCCTGACGCGAGGTCGGCCGCGGTGTTGCGGGCGGCGTCGCTGAGCGCCGCGCTGGTCAGGCTCTGCGACACGGCCGGGAGCGCGGCCGAGGCGGCCACCGCGAACAACGCGGCGGCGCCGAGAGCCAGCGCCGGGCCGCGCTCGCGCCGCTCGCGCACCATCGCCGGCGGCCCGCCGGTGGGCGGCGCCGCAGCCAGCACGCCGAGCGCGATCAGCACCCCCAGCGTCACCCCGGGTATCTCCCAGTCCCAGTCCACCCAGATGTGCAGCGACCAGGCGAACACGCCGGCCAGCAGCGCGCACGCGAACGCCTTCTCCGGCCCGGGGGCGCGCGCCCGCACGCCGCGCAGCGCCGCCAGGCCCAGCAGCCCCAGGCCGCCCAGCGCCAGCAGCGCGCCCACCAGCCCGGTCTCGGTCAGGAACTCCAGCGGCACGCTGTGGGGCTGCAGCACCTCGATCGTGTTCTCCCGGTAGCGGCGGTGGGTGATGGGGAACGAGCCGGCGCCGAAGCCGGTGACCGGGCGGTCCGCGAACCCGCGCATGGCCTCCTCCCACCACACCCAGCGGTTGCCGGAGTTGGTGCGCAGCACGCGCGCGGGGTCGTTCTGGCGGTCGAGCTTGGGCTTGGTGAACTCGTCGGCCTGGTGCGAGATCGTGCCGCCGACGCCGCGGTCGGACACGGCCAGCGCGCCCAGCACCACGACCAGCGCCACGCCGACAGCCGCCAGCGCCCCTCGCCGGGCCCGGCGCGCACCCGCCGGCGACAGCCGCAGCTCCTCCCCGGCGGCCACGATGCCGCGCGCGATCAGCGCGGCCAGGCCCAGGCCCAGCGCCAGGGTCAGCGTGAGGATCAGGCCGTCTCCCGTGCGGGCCGAGACGCTCAGGCCGTCGGTGGTCAGGTCGTCGCTGAGGAACACCGTCAGCACGGGCGGCACCGACCCGGCGATCCCGGCCGCCAGCGCCGCGCCCAGCCGCAGGCGCTCGGGTCCCAGGCCGATGACCAGCGCCACCGCCGCCACCAGCACCAGCAGGCCGCCGCGCGAGTAGGTCAGCGCCAGCGTGGTCAGCAGCACCACCAGGGCCATGGCCGCGCCCATGCGCGCGAGGGCGCGGTAGCGCAGCTCGGTGACCGCGCGCATGGCCAGCGGCACCGCCACCACGCAGACCAGCCCGAGCGCGTTCCAGTAGTCCAGTGGCGCCCTCAGGCGCGAGAAACGGTCGGTGTGGTTCAGGTCGATCACGCCCGGGATCTCCAGCCACGGGAACAGCTTGCCCCCCAGCGCGTAGGCCGCGATCAGCGTGGCGATGGCAAGCACGGCCAGCCCCACCCGCTCGGCGGCGCGCGGGAGGCTGGAGCCCAGGACGACGCCCAGCCCGGCCACCAGCGCGTAGGCCAGCGCCCGGTTGGCCTCCAGCCAGCTCTCGTCGGGAGCCACCGACCAGGTGATGGACAGGGCGGCCCAGCCCGCGAAGCCCACCAGCGCCAGCACGCCCCAGCCGGCGGCGGGGGAGGCGTTCACGCGCAGCCCCGACCCGTACAACAGGCCGGCCAGGGTGGCCAGGGACAGCAGCGCCACGGCCACCTGCAGCCGGCTTTCCTCGGGAATGCCGATCGAGCCGTTGGCGAACGCGGCGTAGATCACGGCGATGGCCAATGCCACGCCAAGCAGCGCGGCGGAGGGCGAGCCACCGTCGTCCCGGTAGGAGCGCATCCAGCCCGGCCAGCGACGGGTGGCCGGCGCCGGCCGGCGTGTGGTCGTGGCGGCCATCGCGGGGCATTCTGACGATACCCTCCCCCGCGTGAGGCGCACGCTGACCAGCCTGCTCGTGGCGGCCGCCGTCCTGGGCCCCGCGGCCGGCGCCGCGGCCCAGGGCCCGATCGACGACTACCGCCGCAACGGCACGATCGACCCGTGCAAGTACAGCGACGGGCAGCTCAAGCAGGGGCTGGGCAACCTGCCCCCCGACGTCGAGCAGTACGCCCCCGGCCTGGCCGACCAGCTCAACCAGGGCCGCCAGGGCTGCGGCGGCTCCGCGCCCGGCGGCACCGAGACGCGCCAGGGCGAGGTGGTCCCGGGCCCGGGATCGGTCGGCGGCAGCGGCGGTGGTGGTGGAGGCGCCGGCGGCGAGGGCGCGCCGAAGGCCGAGCTCAAGGCCCCGCCCACCCCCGTCGTGGGCACGCGCGTGCGCCTGGCCGACATCGCCACGCCGGCGGTGACCTCCGAGCCCGGCCAGGACGTGCCGGGCTGGCTGCTGCCGCTGCTGCTTGCCGCGGCCGCGCTGGCCGCGGCCGTGGCCGTCGTCCGCGTGACCGGCGCGGACACCGGCCGGCTGACCCGCCCGCTCGGCGTGGCCTTCCGCGACGCGGGCGAGCGCACCGGCGACGCCGTGACCGGCCTGTGGGACCGCGTGCGCCTCGGGCGCTAGTCGTTGCCGCGCGGGTGCAGCACGGTCAGCGCCACCAGGCGCGAGACCACCATGGCCACATAGGCCAGGCCGGCCAGCTGCTCGATCATCGACAGCGACCGGGCGAACGGCTTGACCGGCACCACGTCGCTCAGGCCGGTGCTGGTCAGCGTGGTGAAGCTCAGGAACAGGAGCTCCATCCAGCTACGGTCGCCCGTCGGATCGATCGCCGCGGTGAAGCTGCCGGGCTCGATCGCCTGGCAGACGGTGTACGCATAGGCGAAGCCCCAGGCCACCAGCGTGAACGTGGCCCCCACGGCGTACATCTCGTCGCGGGTGATCACGTGGTCCTCGAGCATGTACGCGATCAGCGCCCCGGCGGCGTAGAAGTAGAGCACCGCCTCGAAGGCCGACGACCAGGGCAGCAGCGCGTCGTCACCGGTGACCGCCTGCACCAGCAGCAGCAATGTGGCCGGGACGGCCAGCACCAGGCCGAAGCCCGTCCACGCCGGCGAGCCGCGCACCGCCAGCAGCACCAGGCCCAGCACCGCCACGCCGAACACGCTGAACAGCGAGCGGCCCACGCTGCCCTCCATGAACGGGTAGACCAGGACGCCCAGCAGCTGGGCCACCAGCAGAAGGGCCGAGGGTTCGCGCTTGGCCAGGCGCAGCACCCCGGCAACGTAGCCCCGGGGGCGGTCGGCTAGGCCGCTCCGGCCGCAACTCGGGCACGCCCCACCGGTTGAAAGGGCATGCGCATGCGCTTCCCCATCCTCGCCGTGGCCCTGACCCTGATCGCGGCC
The DNA here is from genome assembly GCA_035630015.1 of Thermoleophilaceae bacterium. GTDB lineage: Bacteria > Actinomycetota > Thermoleophilia > Solirubrobacterales > Thermoleophilaceae > JAAYBF01. The sequence continues at coordinate 3,349 of DASQLM010000274.1, forward strand.
GCTCCGGCCCAGGCCTCGTTCGGCGGCGCGCCGGGCAAGCTAGCCTTCATGCAGGGCGACGTGGGCTCGACCGAGCCGTACGGGCTGGCGACCGCGAACCCGGACGGCACGCTGCAGACGCTGGTCGGCCCTACCTGCCGGGAGGGCGCCACGGCGCCGTGCCCCGCCAACGCCAGCTGGTCCGGCGACGGGCAGCGGATCGCGTTCGACCGGGCGGGCGAGATCCGGATCATGGACGCCGACGGCAGCGACCGCGAGGGCTTCGGCGGCCCGGGCCTGATCGGGCTGGCGCGGCCCGCGTTCGACCCCACCGCCACCCAGCTTGCGTTCCAGGGGGTGGGCACCGACGGCCGCCGCGACATCTACATCCGCAACATCGACACGCGCGTGACCCGCCGCCTGACGTTCGCCGGCGGTGCCGAGCCCGCCTGGGGCAGCGACGGCCGGATCGCCTTCACGCG
>DASQLM010000275.1:0-3485 GCA_035630015.1 Thermoleophilaceae bacterium
GCGTGCGCGGTCAGCAGGATCTCCGCGGCCGGCACCTCGTACAGGTCGCGCACCTTCAGGCCGACGATCCGGTCCTCGATGTGGTCCAGGATGCCCACGCCGTGGATGCGCCCCGCGGCGGCGACGCGGTCGATCAGCTCCACCAGGTCCAGGTCCTCGCCGTCCAGGGCCACCGGGCGCCCCTCCTGGAAGCCGATCACCAGGTCCTGCGCCTCGTCGGGCGCGTCGCGGGCGTCCGCCACCAGCTCGAACACGTCGTCCCGGGGCGGCTCGGACAGGTCCTCGATCGGGCCGCCCTCGGAGGAGCGGCCCCAGATGTTGTCGTCGATGGAGTACGGCGGCGCCTCGGTGCCGCCCTTGACCGGGATCCCGTGCTCGCGCGCGTAGGCGATCTCCTCCTCGCGGCCCATGGCCCAGTTGCGGACCGGGGCCACGATCTTCATCTCGGGCGCCAGGGTCAACACGGTGCCGTCGATGCGCACCTGGTCGTTGCCCTTGCCGGTGCAGCCGTGGGCCACCGCGTCGCAGCCGTGCTCGCGCGCCTTGTCCACGGCGATCTTGGCGATCAGCGGCCGCCCGAGCGCGGTGAACAGCGGGTATCCCCCGCCGTAGCGGGCGTTGGCCTTGATCGCGGGCAGCACGTAGTGCTCGGCGAACTCCTCGCGGGCGTCCACCACCTCGCAGGACAGCGCTCCCAGCTTCAGCGCCTTGCCCTTGACCACCTCGAAGTCCTCGCCGGGCTGTCCCAGGTTCACGGTCAGCGCCACCACCTCGGCGCCGTAGTGGTCCTGGATCCACTTGAGCATGACGCTGGTGTCCAGGCCGCCCGAGTAGAGGAGCAGCACCCGGCCGACGTCGCCGGGGGCGGCCTCGTAGCTGCCCAGCTTCTGGTTGTCGCGGTCGTCGGCCATCGGCGGCGGAAGCTACCAGCCGGAGAACGGCGTCCGGTCTGAAAGACTCGCGGCAATGGGCGCGGGGGCTCGGCACCACGGACTCGCGCTGGCGGGCGCCTGGGTGCTGGTCGCCGCGGGCCTGGCCGCGGGTTCGCAGACGCAGGACCACGAGGGCCGCGACAGCCTGGCGGTGCTGCTGGTCAACGACGGCATCGTGCTTCTGGCGTTCATCGCGCTGATCGTGATCTCGGCCCGCGCCGCGCGCGTGGCGGACGTGCCTGCGCGCGGGTGGTGGGTGGCGGTCGGGCTGGGCGGCTTCATGATGGCCCTGAGCGTGAGCTGGGACCTCACGAACGAGCTGCTGGACCACGAGAGCACCGACTACGCGCTGGGCTTCCTGCTCGGCCTGCTGCCGGCCGTGGTGGGCTCGGTCGCCCTGCTGGTGCGCGCGACCAGGAACGTCGTCTAGAGCGCCGCGCCGATCCGGGCCACCGCGTCGTCGACCTCGTGCTCGGACACGGTCAGCGGCGGCAGCAGGCGGATCGTGTCGGGGCCGGTGGCGTTGACCACCAGCCGCTGCTCGGTCAGCAGCCGGCGCGCCAGGGCGGGCGCGTCCTCGCTGGCGAACGCCAGCATCAGCCCGCGGCCGCGCACGTCCAGGCCCAGGCCGCCCAGCCCGGTCGACAGCCGCTCGCCCTTTGCGGCCACGGAGGCCAGGAAGCCCTCCTCGCCGACCACGTCCAGCACCGCGTTGGCGCCGGCCGCGATCACGGGGCCACCGGCGAACGTGGAGCCGTGGTCGCCGGGCTGGAGCACGTCGGCGTACTGCGGGGAGGTCAGGCAGGCGCCGATCGGCAGCCCGCCGCCCAGGCCCTTGGCCACGGTCATGGCGTCTGGACGTATGCCGGAGCGCTGCCAGCCCCACCAGTCGCCGGTCCGGCCCATGCCGCACTGGATCTCGTCGAAGATCAGCATCGCGCCGTGCTCGTCGCAGGCCGCGCGCGCGGCCGCCAGCGTGGCGTCGGCCAGCGGGTGGATGCCCCCTTCGCCCTGGACGGGCTCCAGCAGCACCGCCGCGGTGTTCTCGTCCACGGCCGCCTCCAGCCCAGCGGCGTCGTCGTGGGCCACTACGCGGAAGCCCGGCACCAGCGGCGCGAACGGGGCCTGCTTGGCCTCCTGCGGAGTGGCCGACAGCGCGCCCATCGTGCGCCCGTGGAAGCCGCGCTCCATGACCACGAACTCGCCCTGCGGGCGATGGCGGCGGGCCAGCTTGATGGCGCACTCGATGGCCTCGGTGCCCGAGTTGCAGAAGAACGCCTTGCCGCCCAGGGCCAGGTCCGACAGCCGCCCGGCCAGCCGCATCGACGGCTCGGTGTAGAACAGGTTGCCCACGTGCATCAGGCGCCCCGCCTGCTCGCTGACCGCTTGCACGAGCGCCGGGTGGCAGTGGCCGACCTGCACCACCGAGATCCCGGCAAGGAAGTCCAGGTACTCGTTGCCCTGGTCGTCCCACAGGACGGTGCCCTGGCCGCGGACGAACTCGACCGGGTTGCGCGCGTAGGTGCCGACGACCGCGCGCGCCTCCAGCTCTTGGAGGGCGGTCAGGGCCACAGCTTGGTGCCGATGCCCTCGTCGGTGAACAGCTCCAGCAGCAGGGCGTGTGGGCGCCGGCCGTCGATGATGTACGCGTTCTGCACGCCCCCGCGCAGCGCCTGGACACAGGCCTCGAGCTTGGGGCGCATGCCGCCCTGGACGCCGGCCAGCGCCGTCTCCACCTCGTCGGCGGTGCCCGTGGAGATGCGTGACTCGGGGTCGTCGGGGTCCGACAGCCACCCGACCACGTCGGTCAGGAAGATGCACTTGGTGGCCCCCAGCGCCGACGCCACGGCGGCGGCGGCGGCATCGGCGTTCACGTTGTAGGACTGGCCTTCGGCGTCGGCGCCGACCGAGGCGATCACCGGGATGTAGTCCTCGGCGATGTGGTTGAGCACGCCGACGTTCACGCGCTCGATCTCGCCGACGAAGCCGATGTCGCGCTTGTCGGCCCGGACCTGCTTGCGCACCTGGAACAGCATCCCGTCGTCGCCGCACAGGCCCACCGCGGGCTGCCCGTGGCGGCCCAGCAGCAGCACGATGTCCTTGTTCTGCTTGCCGACGAGCACCATCTTGGCCACCTCCACGGTGGCCGCGTCGGACACGCGCAGGCCGTCCACGAACTCGACCTCCATGCCCAGGCGCTGCATGTAGCCGGTGATGGCGGGGCCGCCGCCGTGCACCACGATCGGGTTCAGCCCCACGTACTTGAGCAGCACCACGTCGCGCGCGAACTCCTCGCGCAGCGCCGGGTCGGTCATGGCGGCGCCGCCGTACTTGATCACCACCGTGCGCCCATGGAAGTCCCGGATGTAGGGCAGCGCCTCGAGGAGTGTCTCGACGTCTCTCATGGACCTCAGGTCGTGTAGTCGGCGTTGATGGTCACGTACTCGTGGGTCAGGTCGCTGAAGAACACCTCGGCCTCGCCGCCGTCGCCCGGCACCTTCAGCTCGAACTCCAGCTCGTCGGCGGCGAACGACGCCTCCACCCGCACCCAGT
>DASQLM010000276.1:0-4640 GCA_035630015.1 Thermoleophilaceae bacterium
TTCTAGGCCCCCAACAACGCCGAATCCGCGTATCCACGCGGAGCGGGGGACCCAATCAGTCCCCGGGGCAAATCGGGAAATCGTTCCCGGCGCGCAAGCTCTTTCAGCGCGAGCCCGACAGCTAACCCCGCAGGCGGACGAAAGAGATGACCCAACGTCTACACCGACAGCTGCCGGCGTGCGCCCTCGCCGCCTTCCTGGTCATGGCCCTCTGGGCCACGGCCTCTGCCTCCGCTGCCCCCACCGGCGGCGCGCAGTTCGTGCCGCCCCCGCCGCCGCCGAAGAAGGCGAAGCTGCTCAAGAGCGGGCGCGTCCTGGCCCCGGCCGGCGCACCGAAGCGCGTCAAGCGCGTCATCCGGGCCGCCAACCAGATCGTGCGCAAGCCCTACCGCTGGGGCGGGGGGCACGGCGCGTTCACCACGCGCCTGGCCGCGGGGTACGACTGCAGCGGCGCGGTCAGCCACGCCCTGCGCGGTGGCCGCTTCCTGCGTACCCCGATGGCTTCCGGCGGCCTGATGCGCTGGGGTCGTCGCGGCACCGGCAAGTGGATCACGGTCTACGCCCATGGCGGCCACGCGTACGTGGTGGTGGCGGGCCTGCGCTTCGACACCTCGATGCGCGACCGGGGCGCCCCCGGGCCCAGCACCGGCCCGCGCTGGAGCAAGACGCTGCGCCGCTCGTCGGAGTTCGTGGCGCGGCACCCGAAGAAGTTCTAGCCAGAAGGTCACAATGGGTGGATGTCCCTGGGACGCGAGGTCACCTACCTACGCACGCTGGGCCTCGGTGACGTCGACCTCTCCCGGGCGGCGGGATCGGCCGACCAGGCCCGCGGCTGGCCGCCGTCGGAGCCGGCGCAGGCGCTGGACTGGACCGCGCGGATCGGCGAGCTGGTGGCCATCGCCGAGCGGCTCGAGTACCTGATCGAGCGCGAGCACATCGCCCCCTGGCTGCGCACGTCGATCCCGGAGGCCGGGTGGCGCACGCCGCTGGACCTGATCGGCCAGGGCCGGGCCGAGCAGGTGGTCGAGGTGATCGAGGCGGGCTAGAGGCGCGGGCGCTCGGCCGAGGCGTCGCGCTCGAGCACGTCGTCCTCGAGATCCAGCGCCACCCGCACGATCCGCGCCTGCTCCTTGCGGTGAGCGGCGGTGTAGCCCTCGCTCTGCGCGGCCCGCAGCTGGCGGCCCACGTAGAAGTAGTGCAGGTGCTCGGGCAGGATCGCGGCCATGCGCCGGCGCATGTAGGCGCGCGGGCCCATGTTGCGCGGCTCCTCCTGCACCCACACCACGCGCTCGAGGTTGGGGTAGCTCTCCATGAGCTCGCGCAGATCGTTCTCGGGGAACGGGTAGAGCATCTCGACCCGGGCCACAGCGATGTGGTCCTGCTTGTCGCGGTCCTCGTTGGCGGCGATGTCGTAGTAGACCTTGCCCGAGCACAGCACCAGCTTGGTGATCTTGGAGCGGTCCTCGGGCGCCGCCGGGTCGTCCAGCACGCGCTGGAAGCCGCCGTCGTACAGGTCCTCGAGCGAGGACGTGGCGGCGGGCAGGCGAAGCAGGCTCTTGGGCGTCATCAGGACGAGCGGCCGCGGCTTGGACACCAGCGCCTGGCGCCGGAGCAGGTGGAAGTACTGGGCTGGCGTGGTGGTGTTGGCCACCCGCATGTTGCCCTCGGCGCAGGCTTGGAGGAAGCGCTCGACCCGGCCCGAGGAGTGCTCGGGGCCCGAGCCCTCGTAGCCGTGCGGCAACAGCAGCGTCAGGCGCGTGGTGGCGCCCCACTTGGCCAGGCCGGAGACCAGGAACTGGTCCAGGATCACCTGGGCGGAGTTCACGAAGTCGCCGAACTGCGCCTCCCAGAGCACCAGCGACTCGGGGTCGGTGGCCGAGTAGCCGTATTCGAAGCCCACGCAGGCCTGCTCGGACAGCGGGCTGTTGTGCAGCTCGAACGGCGCGACCGCGCTGCTGATGTTCTGCAGCGGCGTGTAGCGGTCCCCGTTCTCGGAGTCGTGGAAGACCAGGTGGCGCTGGCTGAACGTGCCGCGCTCGGTGTCCTGGCCGGTCAGGCGCACCGGGACGCCCAGGGCCAGGAGCGAGGCGAACGCCAGCGACTCGGCGTGGGCCCAGTCCACGCGTCCGTCCTCGCCGGCGGCGTTGCGGCGGCGCTCCAGGAACGGCTTGAGCTTGCGGTGCACGTTGAAGCCGTCGGGCACCCGCAGCAGCTGCTCGTTCAGCGAGCGCAGGGTGTCCTCCGGGAGCGTGGTCTTGGGCTCCCGGCTCATCGTGGTGTCCAGCTCGTGGCGACCCGTGTCGGGCGGGCCGGCCATCGTCTCCTTGAGCCCGGTGTGCGCGGCGGCCACCTTCTCGTAGCACTCGGCGGCCAGGCTCTCGGCGTCAGCGGCGCTGACCACGCCCTGTTCCTCGAGCTGCTTGGCGTAGACCTCGCGCACCGGGGGATGGGCCTTGATGGCCTCGTACATCTGCGGCTGGGTGTACGCCGGCTCGTCGGTCTCGTTGTGACCGAAGCGGCGGTAGCCGACCAGGTCGATCAGCACGTCGCGGCCGAACTCGTTGCGGAAGGCGACCGCCAGCCGCACGGCGGCGACGCAGGCCTCCACGTCGTCGGCGTTCACGTGGATGATCGGCAGGTCGAAGCCCTTGGCCAGGTCCGACGCGTAGCGCGTGGAGCGCGAGTCGTTGGGGTCGGTAGTGAACCCCAGCTGGTTGTTGGCGATGATGTGGATCGTGCCGCCGGTGCTGTAGCCGGCCAGCGCCTGCAGGTTCAGCGTCTCGGCCACGATGCCCTGGCCGGGGAACGAGGCGTCGCCGTGGATCAGCACCGGCACCACCACGCTGGGATCGTGCGACAGCTCGCGGCCCTTGCGCGAGGTCTGGTCGGCGCGGGCGCTGCCCTCGATCACCGGGTTCACGTACTCCAGGTGGCTGGGGTTGGGCGCCAGCGTGACGGTCACGTCCTTGCTCTCCTGCGTCCGGTAGGTGCCCTTGGCGCCGTAGTGGTACTTCACGTCGCCGGTGCCGCCCTCGGGCGCGGCCGTGTCGGCCGACAGCGTCTGCTCGCCCTCGAACTCCACCAGGATCGACTCGTAGGGGCGGCCGACCGTGTGCGCCAGCACGTTCAGGCGGCCACGGTGGGCCATACCCAGGATGACCTCGCGGGCGCCGCTCTGGCTGGTCAGCTCGATGGCCTCGTCCAGCATCGGCACCAGGGCGTCCAGGCCCTCGATCGAGAACTGCTTCTTGCCCAGGAAGGCCTTGTGCAGGTACTTCTCCAGTGCCTCGACCTCGGACAGGCGGCGCAGCAGCCGCTTGCGCTCCTCGGCCTCCAGCTCCCCGCGGAACTCGCCCGACTCGATCGCCTTGCGCAGCCACACGCGCCGGTTGGGGCCGGCGATGTGCTCGATCTCGTAGGCGATGGTGCCGCAGTAGGTCTCGGTCAGGTTGGGCAGGGCGTCGGCGAAGGTCTTCCCCGCCACGGCCATCCGCAGCACCGACGCGGGGATGCGCTCCATCAGCTCCGGCGTGAGGTCCACCGACTCGGGCAGCAGCGCGGGATCGCCGCGGGGCACCGAGCCCAGGGGGTCCAGGCGCGCGGCCAGGTGGCCCTGCATGCGGTGGGCCTTGACCACGGAGGTGGCGGCCTGCACGGCCTGCAGCAGCGCCTCGTCCACCGTGCCGCCGGCGGCCGGCGCCCCGGCGGCGGGGACCGGATCGGCGGACGTCACCGCGCCCGCGCCGTCGGCGGAGCCCTCGACCCGCTCGCCGTCCACGCCCAGCGCGGCGAACACGTCGTCGTAGAAGCCGTCCTTGCCGGACAGCAGCTCGTCCACGCGTTTGAGGAAGGCGCCCGACTCGGCGCCCTGGATCACGCGGTGGTCGTAGGTCGAGGTCATGGTCATGACCTTCTGCACGCCCAGGTCGGCGAGCTTTTCCGGGTCGACCGTGCCCATCCCAGGCGGGAAGGCGATCGAGCCGGTGGCCACGATGGTGCCCTGCCCCGGCATCAGCCGCGGCACCGAGGCGATGGTGCCGATGCCGCCGGGGTTGGTGAGCGTGATGTTGGCGCCGGTGTAGGCGTCGGGGCCGAGCTTGTTGTCGCGGGCGCCGAAGACCGCCCCGTCGTAGGCGGCCACGAACTGGTCGAAGGTCAGGGTCGAGGCGTTCTTGATCACCGGCACGATCAGCGTGCGGGTGCCGTCCTTGCGCTCGGCGTCCACGGCCAGGCCCAGGCTCACGGCCGCGGGCGTGACGCGGTGGGGCTTGCCGTCCACCTCGGTGAACGAGTTGGCCATGACCGGCATGTCGTCGCCGGCGGCGCGCACGATCGCCCAGGCGATCAGGTGCGTGAACGAGAGCTTCTTGCCGGCGCCCTTGAGCTGGGCGCGGCGGTCGGCCAGCTCGCCGACCGAGAGCGTGCGGAAGCTGGTGGCGGTCGGGATCGACCGGCTCATGTCCATGAACCGGGCCAGGGTGGCGGCGGGGCCGCGGATCACGGTGGTCTCGGCGCCCTCGGGCACGGGGGCGGGCGGCGTGGCCGGCTTGGCGGAGGCGCCGTTGCCACCGCCGGCCGCGGCGTTCTCCACGTCGGCCTTGGTCACGCGCCCGCGCGGGCCCGTGCCGGTCAGCTTGGAG
>DASQLM010000277.1:0-10153 GCA_035630015.1 Thermoleophilaceae bacterium
GTACTCGGTGGCGATGTCCGACGCGTGCTCGATCCAGATCGTGCGGACGATGTGGCCCTTGATGTCCAGGCCGAGGATGCTGCCCGCGTGCTCGCGGGCCTGCTCCTCGTTGTCGGCCAGCTTCACGCCGCCGGCCTTGCCACGGCCGCCGATCAGCACCTGGGCCTTGACCACGACCGGGTACCCGATCTCGTTGGCGGCGGCCACGGCGTCCTCGACGGTCTTCACGGCCTTGCCGTCGGAGACCGCGAGTCCGTGGCGCCCGAACAGCTGCTTGCCCTGGTATTCGAGGAGGTCCATGCGGCGCGGGAGGCTATAGGAAGGGGCGTCCGCCGGATGTGAGCCTGGAAGGCGAGCTGCGCCATCAGAAGGCGGCCGGGACGGCCGCCGATGTAACCTCTTGCGCCGCATGCCACTCCCTAAAGACATCCAGTTCGTCACGTTCGACTGCTACGGCACCCTGATCGACTGGGAGACGGGAGTTTTCGAGGCCTTCCAGAAGCAGGCCGACCGCGACGGGCTGACCCTCGACCGCGACACGCTGATCCCGCGCTTCATCGAGATCCAGCGCGAGATCCAGAGCGGCAGCTACGAGCTGTACGCCGAGGTGCTGCGCCGGACGGCCGTGAAGCTGGCCGGTGAGCTGGACTGGGAGCTGGAGTCCTCGCGCGCGCAGTTCCTGCCCGACAGCGTGCCCAGGTGGATGCCCTTCCGCGAGACCAATGCCCAGCTGGAGCGGTTCGGCAAGAACTTCGAGATCGGTGTGCTGTCCAACATCGACGACAAGCTCCTGGGCGCCACCCGGCGCCACTTCCGGGCCGACTTCGACCTGGTGGTCACCGCCCAGCAGGTGCGCAGCTACAAGCCCGATCCGGCCCACTTCAAGGAGTGCGCGCGCCGGATCGAGAAGCGCAAGAAGAACTGGGTGCACATCGCCTCCGGCTACCCCACGGACGTCGTCGAGTGCCTCAAGCAGAAGATCCCCGTGATCTGGGTCAACCGCCACGGGTACGCGCTGGAGTCGGGCCAGAAGAAGCCCACCGCGGAGGTCAAGAGCTTCCGCGACGCGGGCAAGCTGCTCAACGCCGCCTGAGCGCCGACCGATGAGGGCGGTCTCGGTACACGAGGACGCGATCGTCGTGACCAGCCTGTTCTGGCAGCTCAACGCCGTCGCGCTGCGCGCCGGCGACGAGGCGATGCTGGTCGACTCGCCCTACTTCCCGGAGGAGCTGGAGCTGCTGCCCGCGGTGCTGGCCCAGTCGGGCTTCGAGCCGGTGGCGCTGCTGGCCACCCACGGCGACTTCGACCACGTGCTGGGGCGGATGGCGTTCCCGGACCTGTCGCTGGGCGTGGCCGAGTCGACCATGCTGCGCATCCGCGCCTTCCCGGGGGAGGCCCAGCGGGACCTGCGTGACCACGACGACCGCTTCTACGTCGTCCGCCCGCGGCCGCTGTCGCTGGGGCAGACGCAGTCGCTGCCGGTCCCGGGCGCCCTGGGGCTCGGCGAGCACGAGCTCGAGCTGCACCACACCGGCGGGCACACCGCCGACGGCATGGCGGTGTTCGCTCCTTGGATGGGAGTGCTGGTGGCCGGCGACTACCTGTCCCCGGTCGAGATCCCGATGATCTCGCCGGGCGGCTCGCCGGCCGAGTACCGCGGCACGCTGGCGGCGCTGGAGCCGGTGGTGCGCCGCGCCCGGTCCGTGGTGCCCGGCCACGGCGCCACCCTGGACCGCGACACGGCGCTGCGGCTGATCGAGGAGGACGGCGAGTACCTGGACGCGCTGGAGCGCGGGGAGGAGCGCCCGCGGCTGCCCGACGGGCGCGACAGCGGCGAGCAGCGGCGCATCCACGCCGGGAACCTGGAGCGCGACTCCGCGTAACGCACTATTGCGTTACGCACTATTGCGTAACGCTGCTATGATGCGCCGCGTGGCGAAGGCCAACCCCTTCCGGTACGGCGCCCTTGCGCTGGACGACTCGTTCACCAACCGCGAGAACGAGCTGTCGGAGCTGACCGCGGACGTGACCAACGGCCAGGACGTGGTCATCTTCGCCCCCCGCCGCTACGGAAAGTCGTCGCTGGTGTGGCGGGCCTCGCAGGAGCTGGTCCGCGGGCACGACGTGCTGGTGGCGCAGGTGGACCTGATGACCACGCCCACCCGCGAGAAGCTGGCCGAGAAGCTGGCGCAGGCGATCTACGAGCAGCTGGCCACACCGCTGTTCAAGGCCAAGGAGCGGATGCGGATCTTCCAGGGCCTGCGGGTGCGGCCCTCGATCACCGTGGACCCCGACGACGGCACCATGACCTTCACCTTCACCGCCGCACGCGCGCCCGAGGACATGGACGCCACGCTGGAGCGCCTGTTCGAGCTGCCCGGCCGGCTGGCCGCCGAGCGCGGCCGCAAGGTGGCGCTGGTACTGGACGAGTTCCAGGAGATCGTGGACATCGACCGCGACCTGCCCAAGCTGATGCGCTCGGTGTTCCAGGCCCAGCCGGAGGTCGCGCACGTCTACCTGGGCAGCAAGCGCCACATGATGGAGAAGATCTTCTCCGACGAGCAGGAGCCGTTCTGGCGCAGCGCCAAGCGGATCGAGCTGGGGGTGATCGAGCCGGCGGCGTTCCGGCCCTTCCTGCGCAAGGGCTTCCGCTCCACCGGGCGCAGCATCGACCCGGCCACGCTCGACGGGCTGCTCGAGGTCACCGGCGGCCACCCGTACGCCACCCAGGAGCTGGCCTACTTCCTGTGGCAGGAGACCCCGGAGGGCGAGGAGGCCGACCAGGCCCGGCTGGACATCGCCCTGGGACGCGTGCTGGCCTCCGAGAACTCCCACTTCGGCCTGATCTGGGAGCGGGCGGCGGGCGCCCAGCGCCAGCTGCTCCAGGCGCTGGCCGCCGAGACCGGCCGGCCGCTGACCAACCACTACCGCCGCTTCCACGGCCTGCCCGGCGCATCGAGCGTCCAGCGGGCGCTGGAGACGCTGGAGAAGCAGGAGCTGGTGGCCCGCAGCGGCGGCGACTCCTGGATCGCCGAGCCCTTCTTCGCCGAGTGGGTGCGCCGGCTGGAATAGTCTCCACCCGATGGGTCAGTGGGAATACACCACCAGCGTGATCACGCACGGCTTCATGGGCCGCCAGGCCGAGGAGCTCAACCGCAAGGAGCTCGAGAACTCGCTGAACGAGCTCGGCGGCCAGGGCTGGGAGCTGGCCACGGCCTTCCTGGACTCGAACCTGCACCGCGAGAAGGACGGCCACGTGCTGCTCTTCAAGCGCTGGGTCGAATAGCCGCCTAGTCGGGCAGCTTCACGCCCAGGAACAGGTCGCGGCTGCTCTCGCCCTTCGACGACTCGCTGAAGCCGTGGCGGGCGTACAGCGCGCGAGCCGCCTCGTTGGCCTCGGAGGTGTCCAGCTCGGCACGGCGGGCGCCGCGCGCCCGGGCCGCGTCCAGCGCCATCGCCACCAGCGCGTCGGCCACACCCCTGCGGCGCGCGCTCTCCTCGACGAACACATCCTCGATCCAGCAGTCGGGCGCGGCCGTCCACAGCGAGTGGCGGAAGCGCAGCTGGGCGTAGCCCGCGGGCGGCGAGTCGTCGTCGGGGGCGGCCAGCAGGTAGACGGTCGCTGGGTCCTCCATCAGCCGCTCGACGCCGGCCAGCATCGCGTTCTCCGACGGCCAGCCCTTGCCCATGTGGTCACGGAAGCCGACGACCAGCCGGGCCACCGCTTCGGCCTCGTCGGGGCCGGCGCGCCAGGCGCGGGCGGTGCGTGCGTCGGCGCTCACGGCGGGGAAGCTACTAGCGTGCGCGCCTCATGACCTGGGAGCCCGAGCTCGACGAGCTGCGCCGCCGCACCGAGCTGGCCGCGCGGATGGGAGGGACCGAGCGGGTGGAGCGCCAGCACGCGAGCGGGCGGCTGGACGTGCGCCAGCGGCTGGCCCGGCTGTTCGACGACGGCAGCTTCCACGAGACCGGCGGCCTGGCGGGCAAGGGCACCTACGACCCCGAGGGCGAGCTGACCGACTTCCTGCCCGCCAACATGGTGGTGGGCCAGGGCCGAATCGACGGCCGCCGGGCGGTGCTCCAGGGCGACGACTTCACCGTCCGCGGCGGCGCGGCCGACGCGGCCATCTGGCAGAAGATGGTTTACGCCGAGCGAATGGCGCACGACCTGCGCGTGCCGTTGGTGCGCCTCGTGGACGGCACCGGCGGAGGCGGCAGCGTCAAGAGCCTGGAGGACATGGGCTTCACGTACGTGCCGTTCGTGCCGGGGTTCGAACTGACCGCGGCCAACCTGTCGCGGGTGCCCGTGGCGGCCGCGGCGCTGGGCCCGGTGGCCGGGCTTGGGGCGGCGCGCGTGGTGGCCTCGCACTTCTCGGTCATCGTCAAGGGCAGCGCCCAGCTGTTCGTGGCCGGACCGCCGGTGGTGGCGGCCGCGATGGGCGAGACGCCCGACAAGGAGACGCTCGGCGGCGCCCGTGCGCAGGCCAAGGCCGGCGCGGTGGACAACATCGCCTCCGACGAGGACGACGCACTGGACCAGATCAGGCGCTTCCTGTCCTACCTGCCCACCAGCGTCTGGGAGCCGGCGCCGGTGACGGCGGCGACCGATCCCGTCGACCGGCGCGACGACGAGCTGCTGTCGATCGTGCCGCGCGAGCGGCGCAAGCCCTACGACACGCGGCGGATCCTGGAGCTGGTGTTCGACGCCGGCAGCGTCTTCGAGATGGCCCGCTTCTACGGCCGCTCGCTGATCGTGGGCCTGGCCCGCCTGGACGGCCGGCCGGTGGGGGTGATGGCCTCCGATCCCAAGCACTACGGCGGCGGCCTGACCGCCGACGCGTCCGAGAAGGCCACCCGGTTCGTGGACCTGTGCGACCAGTTCCGGCTGCCGCTGGTGAACATGGTCGACCAGCCCGGCTTCGTGATCGGCACCGAGTCCGAGCGCCGCGGCACCATCCGCCACGGCACCCGCGCGATGGTGGCGGTCTACCAGGCCACGGTGCCCACCGCGGCCGTGATCCTGCGCAAGGTGTTCGGCGTCGCCGGCGCGGCGCACGGCAACCACTCAGCGCTGAACCTGCGCTACGCCTGGCCCTCCGGCGACTGGGGCTCGCTGCCCATCGAGGGCGGCATCGAGGCCGCCTACCGCCGCGACCTCGAGGCGGCCGAGGACCCGGTGGCGCTGCGGGCGGAGATCGAGGAGCGCCTGAACGCGGTCCGCTCTCCCTTCCGCACCGCCGAGAAGTTCGGCATCGAGGAGATCATCGACCCGCGCGACACCCGCCGGCTCCTGTGCGACTGGGCGGAGCGCGCCCACGAGCTGGTCAGCCAGGAGCTGGGTCAGGGACCGAAGGGACGGGGGATTCGTCCGTAGCGCGCTCCTGGTGCACCGCCACGGCGGCCACCACCAGCGCCACCCCGGCCACCTCCGGTGCCGTGGGCACCTGGGCCAGCACGACCACGCCGACCACCGTGGCCACCGCGGGCAGCAGCGCCACCATCAGCGAGTAGGTGGCGCGCGGGAGCCGGGCCATGGCCAGTTGGTCGGAGACGTAGGGGATCACCGACGAGCAGATGCCCACGCCGATGCCGGCGGCCAGCGCGACCGGGTCGGTGAAGGCGGGCACCGCCTGCCAGCCCCCGATCGGCGTGGACACCACCAGCGCGACGATCATCGACAGCGCCAGCCCGTCGATGCCGTCCAGTCCCTCGGTCCGGGACACGCGGTGCCCGAGCACGATGTAGAGCGCGAACAGGACCGCGTTGGCGAACGCGAACAGGAAGCCCAGGGCCTCGCCCGCCAGTCGCACGTCGGTGAGCAGGTAGACGCCGGCCACCGCGAGCGCCAGCGCGGCCACGTTCCGGGGGGTCCGGGCGCCGAGCGCGGCCAGCGCGATCACCGGCAGGAACTCGATGGCCGCCACTGTGCCCAGCGGCAGCCGGTCGATGGCCAGGTAGAACACAGCGTTCATGCCAGCCAGGACGGCGCCCCAGGCCATGAGCGTGGGGGTCAGCTTCGCCCGTGGCCGCCGCCACAGCCACAGGATCACCGCGGCCGAGGCGATCCGGATCCACGCCACCCCCAGTACCTGGATCCGGGCGAACAGCAGCACGGCGAACGACGGCCCCAGGTAGTGGAACACCGCGCTGACCACGAAGTAGAGGTGGGGAGGGGGCTTGCGCACCCCTGTAGCCTCGACGGCAAAAGCCCTTCGTCACAGGGTAATTCGACGGGATCGAGGACGTAATGCCTACGGAACAGCGACAGCTGGACGAGATCGACCGTCGATTGCTGGAGGAGCTCCAAGACGACGCCCGCCTGACGCTGGCCGAGCTGGGCCGGCGCGTCGGCCTCTCGTCGCCCGCGGTGGCGGAGCGCCTGCAGCGGCTGGAGTCCGAGGGTGCCATCCGCGGCTACCACGCCGAGGTCGACCCGCGCGCGCTCGGCTACTCCCTGACCGTGATCATCCGCATCCGCCCGGCGCCGCGGGAGCTGGCCAAGGTGGCCGACCTGGCGCGCGCCACGCCCGAGGTCGTGGAGTGCCAGCGCATCACGGGCGAGGACTGCTTCTTCATGAAGGCGCACGTGCGCGACGTGCTGCACATGGAGGAGCTGATCGACCGGTTCAACCCGTACGGGGTCACGACCACCTCGATCGCGCAGTCCGCACCGGTGCCGGTACGCCCGATCGCCGTGGACTGATCCGAAGCCCCGCCGGCGGGCGCACAGGAGGCATGCGCACTCCGGCGACACTCGCGGTCATGGCCCTGCTGGCGACCGCGGGCTGCGGCTCGGAGGACAAGCCGTCCGGCGGCTCCTCGTCGGGCGGCGCACCCAAGGCCGCGTCAGCGGACAAGGTCGACATCAAGGACTTCGAGTACGGCCCGGAGTCGATCGAGGTGGCCAAGGGCACCAAGGTCTCCTTCACCAACGAGGACACCGCCAAGCACACCGCCACCTCCAAGCCCCAGGGCGCCTTCGACTCCGGCGACATCAGCAAGGGCCAGACCAAGCCGGTGACCTTCGAGAAGGCCGGCACGTTCGACTACTTCTGCGTCTACCACCCGACCATGGCCGGGAAGGTCACCGTCAAGTAGAGCGGTCCGCCGCCGTAGACTGGCGGCGGTGGCAAGGCGGGCGCTAGCGGCGGTCACGATCGCGGTAGTCGGCTTCGTCGTGCCCGCGCCCGCGAGCGCAGCGCCGCCGCCGAGCTGCGGACTGCCCGGCCCCGACCAGGCGGCCGCGGGCACCTTCGAGGCCGCCCGCCAGGGCAGCTTCGTGTTCGTGCCCTTCGACGTGCCCGCCGGCACGACGCAGGTGCGGGTGGCCTACTGCTGGGACCGTTCGCAGGGCACCAGCGACCACACGCTGGACCTCGGCGTCTACCAGACGCGCGGCCAGGCCGGCAGGCCATGGGGCAGGGACGACTTCCGTGGCTGGGGCGGATCGGGCTACCGCGACGTCACGATCACCCCGCAGGGGTTCTCGAGCGCCGCGCAGTACGAGGCCGACCCCAAGGCCTACACGCCCGGGCGCACCACGCGCTCGTTCGTGCCCGGCCCGATCCCGGCCGGGCGCTGGGCCGCCGAGCTGGGCCTGGCGAACATCGACCCCACCGACCTGGACGGCGTGGCCTACCGCGTCGAGGTCAAGCACTTCCGCGACCGCGCGTTCGCGGCGACCCCCTACCGCCGGCCGCGCCACAACCCGGCCCCGGTGCGCGACGGCACGGGTTGGTATGCGGGCGACTTCCACGTGCACGCCGAGCACTCGGGCGACGCCCGGGCCGGCTTCGCCAAGACGCTCGGGTATGCCTTCAGGCCCCGGGCCGCCGGTGGTCCGGGGCTGGACTTCGTGGCGGTGACCGACCACAACACGGGCACCGGCTGGCCCGAGGAGGACCGCCTGCGCGGGGACTATCCGGGCCGGCTGGTCCTGCGCGGCGAGGAGGTCACCACCTACAACGGCCACACCAACAACATCGCCAGCGGGGTCGAGCCGGACTACCGCACCGGCCCCCTCTACGAGCGCCTGGGCGACGGCGCGCTCCGCCTGGTGCGCGGCGCCCAACCGGTCTCCGGCGTGTTCGACACCGTGAACCGGGCGGGCGGGATCACCCAGATCAACCACCCGACCCTGTTCCCCTCCCCGCCGTTCCCGTCCAACCTATGCCGCGGCTGCCAGTGGACGCACCCGGACCGCGCGACGGACTACTCCAAGGTCGACTCGATCGAGGTGGCCACCGGCCCGCAGAAGGTCGGGGCCGCGCCGAACCCGTTCGTGGCGACCGCGATCGGGTTCTGGGACGACAAGCTGCGCCGCGGGCACCACATAGCCGCGGTGGGCGGCAGCGACGACCATCGCGCGTCCGGAGGCACCGGTCCCACCGACGCGCCCATCGGCCAGCCGACGACGATGGTCCGGGCCTGCGGCCTGTCCGAGCGCAGCGTGCGCCAGGCCGTCGAGGCCGGCCGCACCTATGTCAAGACCGGGGGCCCGGGCGGGCCCGACCTGGACCTGGTCGGCCGCGCGCACGGGTCCCGGGGGCCGGCGGCGATCATCGGCGACACGATCCACTCCACCGGGCCGGTCGACTTCCGGGCCACCGTGCGCGGCGCCGGGCCGCTCTCCGTACTGAAGGTGGTCAAGGACGGCGGCGTCGTCCGGGCGGTGCCGCTGACGGGGTCCGCGGCCAGGGTGGACTTCGCGTCGACCGGCCCCGGCTACTACCGCCTGCAGGTCGACGAGGGCCAGTACGTGAGCGCCGTGTCCAGCCCGATCTGGGTGACGAGGCGCGCCGGCCCGCCACCGAGCGCGGGTGCGTGCCCGGCGGCCGGCCGCGGCCGGCTGAGGGTGCGGTTCAGCCGACACGGCCCGACGCGGGTGCGCCGCGCCCGCTTCCGGCTGCGCTGCCGCGTCAGCGGCCGCGGCCCGCGCGGCTGCCGCATCCGCGTGCTCACGCGCCAGGGGAGGCGGCTGCGCACGATCGCCTATACGCGCGTGACCGTGCGGGGCACCAGCAGGGTGGCCCGGCTGAAGCTCGGCCGCCGCGGCCGGCGGCTGCTGGCCCGGGGCCCGCGCCGCGGCATCCGGGTCCGGATCAAGCTGCGCGCCAGCGGGCCCGGGTACGAGGTCGGGCGCGCCTCGAAGCGGTTCCGGCTTCGGCGCTGACTACTCGTCGTCGCCCGCGGGCGCGGCGGCCCTGACCGCCGTCACTCGCGAACCTTCGCTCCCGGGCCGCGTTGCACCACGTGACGACCATCACGCGAGGAGAACCGATGAACCCCATGAGACTTTCGCTGGCGCTGGGCGCGGCCGCCCTAGCCCTCACGCCGGCGGCCGCCGGCGCCCAGAAGCCGCCCAAGACCCCGAAGGGCGGCAAGCTGACGCTGGCCGCGACGCCCAACCCGATCACCTACGGCGGCGCCGTGACGCTGTCGGGCAAGCTCAATGGACGGGCCAACGGAGGCCAGGCTGTTTCGGTGCAGTCCGACCCCTACCCGTTCGCCGCGTTCAAGACGATCGCCACGGCAACGACCACGGCCGCGGGCGACTACTCGCTGACGCAGAGGCCGCTCGTGAACACCCGCTACCGGTCCATCTGGGCCGCCGAGCTGTCCGGCGTGGCCGACGTCCAGGTCCGTCCCCGGGTCAGCCTCAGGCTGAGCGACTCCACGCCGAAGCGAGGCCAGGTCGTGCGCTTCAGCGGGCGCGTGTGCCCGCAGCACGACGGCAGGACGCTGCTGATCCAGCGGCGCACCAACACCGGGTACCGGACCGTGCGCAAGACGTCGCTGCGCGACATCGCCGGCTCCAAGTGCTCCAGGTACAGCCGCGCGTCCCGTGTGTACACCGACGGCCGCTACCGCGCCGCCATCGCCCGGCACGGCGACCACGCCACGGGCCTCAGCGCCTCGCGGTTGGCCAACGCCCACCGCTAGAGCGGGAGCGCCTCCTGCCCGCCGGGGTCAGCCCTCGGCGGGCGGTGAGGTGATGGTGGCGATCGGGTCCCCGGTCTTGATCGGCTCGCCCTCGGTGATGGGCAGCTCGGCGATCGTGCCCGCCTTGTGGGCGTTGATCTCGTTCTCCATCTTCATCGCCTCGATGATGCACA
Organism: Thermoleophilaceae bacterium; assembly: GCA_035630015.1. GTDB lineage: Bacteria > Actinomycetota > Thermoleophilia > Solirubrobacterales > Thermoleophilaceae > JAAYBF01. Next base: position 10,116 of record DASQLM010000277.1, read on the forward strand.
GCAGCTGGCCCTCTTCGACCTCGTCGCCCTCGGAGACC
>DASQLM010000278.1:0-3381 GCA_035630015.1 Thermoleophilaceae bacterium
GGCCACCCACAGGAAGATGATGTCCCGGCCCGTGGTCAGCACGTCGGTCGGGTAGAAGGCCCGGAGCTGGTCGGTCTGCTCGGGCCAGCCCAGCGTGGCGAACGGCCACAGCCCGGAGGAGAACCAGGTGTCCAGCACGTCTGGGTCGCGCTCCCAGCCCTCGCCCTCCGGTGCCTCGGTGCCCACGTGCACCTCCTCGCCCCGGTACCAGGCGGGGATCCGGTGGCCCCACCAGAGCTGGCGCGACACGCACCAGGGGCGGATGTTCTCGAGCCAGTCCAGGTAGACCTGGGTGTGCGGGCGCTCGGGGTGGAAGCGCACACGGCCGTCGCGCACGCACTCGATGGCCGGGCCGGCCAGCTGCTCCATGTCGCAGAACCACTGCAGCGAGATCAGCGGCTCGATCCGCCGGCCCGAGCGGTGCGAGAACGGCACGTCGTGGGTGTAGGGCTCGGACCCGGCCAGCGAGCCCTCGTTGCGCAGGGCCTCGACGACCGCGCGGCGCGCATTCTCGGGTGTCAGCCCGGCGAACCGCTCGCCGGCGGCCTCGGTCATGAGCCCGTCCTCGCCGATCACCGAGATCTCCTCCAGCCCGTGGCGGCGGCCGATCTCGAAGTCGTTGGGGTCGTGGCCGGGCGTGATCTTCAGGCAGCCGGTGCCGAAGTCGGTCTTCACGTACTCGTCGGCGATGATGGGCAGCGAGCGGCCCACCAGCGGCAGCGTGGCCCGCTCGCCGATCAGCCGGGTGTAGCGCTCGTCGTGCGGGTTCACGGCGATGGCGGTGTCGGCCAGCATCGTCTCCGGTCGCACCGTCGCAACGGTCACCGAGCCCGAGCCTGACTCCAGCGGGTAGTCGATCTCGTAGAGGGTGTCGTCGACGCTGCGCTGCTCGACCTCGAGGTCGGAGATGGCCGAGCGCGTGCCCGGGTCCCAGTTGACCATGTAGTTGTCGCGGTAGATCAGGCCCTTCTCGTAGAGCCGGGCGAACACCTCGAGCACGGCCCGCGCGTAGGCCTCGTCCATGGTGAAGCGCTCGTCGGCGTAGTCCAGCGACGCGCCCAGCCTGCGGAACTGCTGGTTGATCTGGCCGCCGTACTCGTCGCGCCACTTCCACACCCGCTCGATGAAGCCCTCGCGGCCCAGCTCCTCCTTGCTGGTGCCCTCCTCCTCCAGCGCCTGCTCGACCTTGACCTGCGTGGCGATGCCGGCGTGGTCGGTGCCGAAGATCCACTTGGCCCGGCGCCCCTGCATGCGCGCCCGGCGGATGAACAGGTCCTGGTAGGTGCCGTTGAGCGCGTGGCCCATGTGCAGCGCGCCGGTGACGTTGGGCGGCGGCACCGCGATCGAGAAGTTCTCCTCGGCCGTGCCCTCGGGCTCGGGGCTGAGCACCCCGGCCTGCTCCCAGCGCTCGAACACGCGCGACTCCACCTCGTCCGGCTGGTAGCGGGTGCGCTCCTGGAGGTCCTTGAGGCGGTCGTCCGGCACGGCGGGGGAGTCTAGGCGCCGGAGGCCGCCCTAGAGCTTCGCGCAGAAGTCCACGAACTTGCGCGTGTCGCGCACGGGCGGGCCGTGCCCGAACAGCACCAGCAGCGGCTCCAGCTCGCCCAGCCGCTTGGCCGACCGGCGGTTGCGCTCCGGGTCGGGCGTGAAGAAGTCCTTGGGCAGGCGCAGGCCGGGAATGCCCAGCAGCGGGTCCTGGCTGTTCAGCACGTCGCCGAGGATCAGCGTGCGGTCGGACTCGCGCCACAGCGACATGTGACCGGCGGAGTGGCCGGGGGTGTCCAGCACCAGGAAGCCGGCCACCTCGTCGCCCTCCTTCAGCGCGCGGTCGACCTTGTGGCCGGGCCCGGTGAACATCTTGTGCATCAGCTGGGCGATCGGGTGGTCGGGCTGGCGCTCGGCGATCAGGTCGGGGTTCTCCGCGGGCGGGATGTCCAGCTCGGGCACCCAGAACGGGACGTCGAACTCCTGGCACACCTTGTGGCTGGCGCCCTGGTGGTCGGGGTGGGCGTGCGTGATCGCGTGCGCCGACAGCGGGCGCCCGCGCAGCTCCTTGAGGATCACCGCAGCGTCGATGCGGCCGCCGGCGTCCACCAGCACGTCGCCGACCAGGTACGTGTTGATGGCGTACGGGATCGGGATCCGGCCCTTCAGCAGCGAGACATCCTCGGCCACCTGCTTCACGCCGAGGACTCCAGCCGCGCCCCCATGGCCTGGGCCAGTGCGATCAGTCCCGACAGCGGTCGCACCATGACCACCAGCTCGGTGACCAGCCCGTCGGGGTCCAGCGTCAGGTGGTCCAGCCCCTCGACCCGCTTGTCGCCGACCCGCGCGGCGAAGACCAGCGCGTGGGTGGACCGGCCCTCCAGCTCGTCGGTGTACTCGAAGTCCTCGAACACCTCGATGACGTGGCCCAGCAGCCCCATCACGTCGTCCACGCCCTCGTAGGGGGTGAACACGGCGGGCGAGCGGAAGACCACGTCGGGGTGCAGCGCGGCGCGCATGGCGTCCACGTCGCGGTTCTCGACGGCGGCGCGGAAGGCGTTCATGGCGCGAGACTACGCCGAAGCGGCGGCGTCCGACGACTCCTCGTCGTCGGCCGCCTCGGTCACCAGTGTGGGCTTGAGGCCCTTGGTGATCGTCTCCTTGGTGACCACGCACTTCTTCACGTCACGCCGCGAGGGCAGCTCGAACTGCACCTCCAGCAGGGTCTCCTCCAGGATCGAGCGCAGGCCGCGCGCGCCGGTCTCGCGCTCGATCGCCTTGTCGGCGATGGCGGCCAGGGACTCCTCGGCGAACACCAGCTCGATGCCGTCGAACTGGAAGAAGCGCTGGAACTGCTTCACCAGCGCGTTGCGCGGCTCGGTGAGGATGGTGATCAGGTCGTCCTGGGCCAGCTTGTGGATCACGCTGAGCACCGGCAGGCGGCCGATGAACTCGGGGATCAGGCCGTATTCCACGAGGTCCTCGGGCAACACGTCCTCGAACAGCTGCCCCGGGTCCTTCTCGGCACGGGTGGCCACTTCGGCACCAAAGCCCACGCCCTTGTGGCCGGTGCGGCGCTCGATCACCTTGTCCAGCCCGGCGAACGCGCCGCCGCAGATGAACAGGATGTTGGTGGTGTCGATGGTCAGGAACTCCTGGTGCGGGTGCTTGCGCCCGCCCTGCGGCGGCACCGAGGCCACCGTGCCCTCCAGGATCTTCAGCAGCGCCTGTTGGACGCCCTCGCCCGACACGTCGCGGGTGATCGACGGGTTGTCCGCCTTGCGGGCGATCTTGTCGACCTCGTCGATGTAGATGATCCCGGTCTCGGCCTTCTTGACGTCGAAGTCGGCGGCCTGGATCAGCTTGAGCAGGATGTTCTCCACGTCCTCGCCCACG
>DASQLM010000279.1:0-5708 GCA_035630015.1 Thermoleophilaceae bacterium
AGCGGCCTCAAGACCATCAACTACAAGGGCAACGGCGTCTTCTTCCTGAACGTCACCGGCTACACCGCCAGCAACCTGATCGCGGCCGGCCCGGGCGTGTACGGCATCTACGCGTTCAACTCCAAGGGCGGCACGATGAAGGACTCGGTCGCCTACGACAACAACGACGCCGGCTTCTACATCGGCCAGACGCCGAAGCAGGCCAAGCCCAAGCGCTCGCTGGTCACGAACGTCCAGGCATACCGCAACGTGCTCGGCTTCTCGGGCACCAACATGCGCTACGTGACGATCACGAAGGGCAAGTGGTTCAACAACGGCAGCGGCATCGTGCCGAGCTCGCTGAAGTCGGAGAAGTTCCCGCCGCCGGCGAACAACGTGATCTCGAACAACGAGGTCTTCTGGAACAACTACAACTACTACGCCGGTGCGAACTTCCGGATCCCCAAGACGGGCCCGGCCGGGCTGGCCGGCTACCCGCTGGGTGTGGGCATCCTGCTGTTCGGCGGCCAGGGCCACACGGTCGAGAAGAACAAGATCTACGGCAACTGGCTGGTCGGCTACGGAGCCATCGAGCAGCTGACGCTGTTGGGCGAGAAGAGCCCGGCGCTGCGTGAGGCGGCCGTGCTGCGCAAGAACGTGGTGCGTAACAACGCCTTCGGTCTGGGCGGCCGCGACCTGAACGGCCGCGACATGTTCTACGACGGCACCGGGACGCAGAACTGCTTCTCGGGCAACACGCTGCTCAGCCCCAACCTGCCGGTGAACAACAGCACGTTCGCACCGTGCCCCGCACCGGCGGCCAACACGAAGAACCAGGCCGCACAGGACACGGCCATCGGCTGGATCGCCGGTGTGGACTCCAAGAAGCCCGAGACGTTCGAGGCGTTCTGGGTCCGGCACCCGCACGCGGCCCAGAAGGGCCGCACGCCGCTGGTGCGGCTGGCCAAGTAGGCACGGTTTCTCCCCCGTCCGGCGCATCGACCGCGCCGGACGGGGGTTTCCGTCCGTACCCTGCACGTACCCACGGAGGTTCGACCATCAAGAACAAGGCCAAGACATTCACCGCGCTGACGCTCGGCGCGAGCCTGCTGGCACTCGGCCCCGCCGCCGAGGCCGCCAAGGCACCGAAGAAGACCGTCAAGATCGGCGACAACTACTTCTCGCCGAAGAAGACGTCCGTGAAGGCCGGCACCACCGTCACCTGGAAGTGGCTGTCCGACAACGCCGACTCGCACGACGTGAAGCTGAAGAAGGGCCCCAAGGGCGTGAAGAAGTTCACCTCCGAGATCGCGGCCACCGACTACAGCTACAAGAAGAAGCTGAAGAAGAAGGGCACCTACTCCCTGTACTGCACGCTGCACGAGGGCATGTCGCAGAAGATCACCGTGAAGTGATGTCCGACGCCGCGGTCCTGACCGAGGCGCGCGACGGCGCGCTGCTGATCACGCTGAACCGCCCTGACGCCCGGAACGCGGTCAACGCCGCGATCGCCGAGGGCGTGGCCGCGGCGCTGGACCGGCTGGACGAGGACGACGCGCTCTCGGTGGGCGTGCTGACGGGCGCCGGCCGGGGCTTCTGCGCGGGCATGGACCTGAAGGCGTTCGTGGCCGGCGAGCGCCCGTGGGTGGGCGACCGTGGCTTCGCCGGCATCACCCAGCGCGGCTCGCGCAAGCCGCTGATCGCGGCCATCGAGGGCTTCGCGGTGGCGGGCGGCCTCGAGGTCGCGCTGGCGTGCGACCTGGTGGTGGCGGCATCCGGGGCCAAGCTGGGCATCCCCGAGGCCAAGCGCGGGCTGGTGGCCGCGGGCGGCGCGCTGCTGCACCTGCCGGGCCGGATCCCCTACCACGTGGCCATGGAGCTGGCCCTGACCGGCGACCCGATCACCGCCGAGCGCGGCTACGAGCTGGGGCTGGTCAACCGCATAGCCGAGCCCGACCACGCGGTCACCGAGGCGCTGACGCTGGCGGCCGAGGTCGCCGTCAACGGGCCGCTGGCCCTGGCCGGGTCCAAGCGGATCATCCAGGAGTCGCGGGACTGGCCGCAGGACGAGATGTGGGAGCGCCAGGGCGAGATCTCGGAGCCGATCCTGGCCTCGGAGGACGCCCAGGAGGGCTCGAAGGCCTTCGCCGAGAAGCGCGACCCGCGGTGGCAGGGGCGTTGAGCCCTACCCCGTCTCCCCCAGCGCCCTGAACGCCGGCTCGAGCGCGTCGTATAGCGCCGAGAACACCGGCCGCTGGCCCTCGTAGACCTCGGCGTCCGGCCCCGGCCGGCAGACCTCGTCGATCTGCACCAGGTCCGCCGCCACCTCGATCGACCCGACCAGGCCCAGCGCCTGCATGCCCAGCAGCGCGGCACCGAACGCCGATCCCTCGCGGCTCTGGGGGAAGCCGACGTCGGTGCCCAGCGCGTCGGTCAGCATCTGGCGCCACAGCTCGCTGCGGGCGAACCCGCCCGTGGCGCGCACCTCGCGGATCTCGTTGCCCGCGTCGCGCACCGAGGCCAGCACCACGGCCAGCTGCTGGCACACCCCCTCCAGCGCCGCGCGCACCAGGTGGCCGCGCCCGTGGTGGCGCATCAGCCCCACGTAGGCGCCCCGCGGCACCGCGCTCCAGTGCGGCGCGCGCTCGGACAAAAGGTAGGGCAACATCACCAGGCCCTCGCTGCCCGCCGGCACCTGCCCGGCCAGCTCCAGCAGCGCGGCCTCGGGATGGTCGCCCAGGTCCGGGGCCAGCGCGTCGCCGGCCCACCCCAGCACCACGCCACCGTTGTTGATCGCCCCGCCCACCACCCGGCGCTCGTCGCTGAGCTCGTAGCAGAACACCCGGCCCTGCGGGTCGGTGACCGGCCGCTCCACGACCACCCGCAGGGCGCCGCTGGTGCCGATGGACACGGCGGCCACGCCCGGCCTGACCGCACCGACGCCCAGGTTGGCCAGCGGGCCGTCGCCCGCCCCCACCACCAGCGGCGTGCCGTCCTCGGTCTCGATGGTGTGGGTCGTAGGGACCAGCTCCGGCAGCTGCGACTCCTGGACGCCGGCCAGCTCCAGCGCCTCCGGGTCGTAGCGGCGCTCGCGGATGTCGAACAGCCCGGTGCCCGAGGCGCACGAGTGGTCCAGCAGCCACTCGCCGGTCAGCCGGTGCACCACCAGCTCCTTGATGCCCACCCACCGCCGCGCGGCGGCGAACGTGTGCGGGTCGTTCTCGCGCAGCCAGACCAGCTTGCACAGCGGCGACATGGGATGCAGCGGGGTGCCGGTGCGCCCGTGCAGGTCAGGGTGCCCGGCCTTCAGCCGCTCGGCCTGGTCCGACGCGCGGATGTCCGCCCACGTGATCACCGGCGTCAGCGGCCGGCCGTCGCCGTCCAGGCCGATCAGCGAGTGCATGGCCGACGAGCACGACAGCGCCGCGACGCGGGCGCCGCCGTCCCGCGCGGCCGCCATGGCCTCACGCGCCGCGCGCAGGGCGCCGTCGGCCACCTCGCCCGGGTCCTGCACGGCGAACCCCGGCTCGGGCTCGGACAGCTCGTAGGGCACGTCGGCGCTGCCGCGCTCGGCTCCCTCGGCGTCGAAGGCCACCGCCTTCGCGCTGGTGGTGCCGATGTCCAGGCCGACGACGACGTCCATCGCGCCGTCAGACCACGAGGCTGAGCAGGAGCACCCCGATCAGGCCCACCACCGAGATGATCGTCTCCATGACCGACCAGGTCTTGATGGTGTCCGGCACGCTCATGCCGAAGTACTGGTTGATGAGCCAGAAGCCCGCGTCGTTGACGTGGGAGAAGAACAGGGAGCCGGCGCCGATGGCCAGCGCAAGCAGCGGCCGGTCCACGGCCACGCCGCCGGCCACGATCGGCGCCATGATGCCCGCGGCCGTGACCGTGGCCACGGTGGCCGAGCCGGTGGCCAGGCGGATCAGCACGGCAACCAGCCAGCCCAGGATCAGGGCCGAGATGTCGGCGCTCTCCACGCCCTTGGCGATGGCGTCGCCGATGCCGCTGTCCACCAGCACGCCCTTGAAGCCGCCGCCGGCGCCGATGATCAGCAGGATGGCCGCGGTGGGCGGCAGGCTGGCCCCCAGGAACCCCGAGATGTTGTCGCGGTCGAAGCCGCGGGCGAAGCCGAAGGTGTACAGCGCCACGAGCACGCCGATCAGCAGCGCCATGATCGGGTCGCCGATGAAGTCGGCCCACTGGCGCACCTTGTCGTCCTCGTCGAACGACACGTCGGCCACCGTGCGGGCCAGCATGATGAACACCGGCAGCAGGACCGTGAAGATGGTCACGCCGAAGCCTGGCGGGTTGTCGTGCGTGGTGTCCTTGGCCACCTGGTCGAGCAGCTCCTGCGGCGGGTTCGACGTGGCCCAGCGCGAGGCGTACTTGCCGAACACCGGGCCGGCGATGGCCACCGTGGGCACGGCGATCACGAACCCGTAGAGGATCGTCGTGCCGATGTCGGCCTTCAGCGCGTCGATGGCGATCAGCGGGCCGGGGTGCGGCGGCACCAGCCCGTGCAGCACCGACAGGCCCGCCAGCGCCGGGATGCCCACCAGCAGGTAGGTCTGCCCGCGGTCGGTGCCCTCCGGCGCCCGCGCGTGCACGCGCGCGGCCATGGTGAAGATGATCGGGATCAGCAGCACCACGCCGATCTCGAAGAACAGCGGGATGCCGACGATCATGGCCACGACCGCCATCGCCCACGGCACGCGGTCGTCGCCGCTGCGATCCAGGATCGTGGTGGCTATCCGCTCGGCCCCGCCGGACTCGGCCAGCAGCTTGCCCAGCATCGTGCCCAGCGCCAGGATGATGCCGACGGTGCCCAGCGTGTCGCCGGCGCCGGCCGTGAAGGACTCGATCAGCTTGTCGGGCGCCAGGCCCGCCAGCACGCCCATGGTCAGCGCGCCGATCACCAGCGCCAGGAACGGGTGGAGCTTGAGCACCACCACCAGCCCCACCACCGTGAAGATGGCGATCAGCGCGTAGGTGACCAGCAGGGTGTCGTCGCCTGTCCACATGCCGTGCTCTCTCCGGGGCGCGATTACCCCGATCCCACGGAGCTACTCCCGCGTTCGTTCTAGGCTTTGCCGCGTGGCTCCGATCGACTCACTGCGCGGCAAGCTCCTGGTGGCCGCCCCACAACTCGAGGACTACTTCCACCGCACGGTCGTGCTCGTGCTCGAGCACACCGACGAGGGCGCGATGGGGCTGGTGCTGAACCGGCCGACCGAGTCGGAGGTGATCGAGGCGGTGCCGTCGCTGTCGGACCTGGTGGACAGCTCCGACCTGGTGCACGCCGGCGGCCCGGTGCAGCCCGACTCGGTGCTGGTGCTCGGCGACTTCGAGGAGCCCGAGGACGCCGGCACCCAGGTGGTGGGCACGCTGGGGCTGCTGGACCCCGAGCGGCCCGAGGCCGAGCTGAACCGCGTGCGCGTGTTCGCCGGCTACGCCGGCTGGGCGCCGGGGCAGCTGGACCTCGAGCTGGAACAGGAGGCCTGGATCGTGGTCCCGGCCGACCCCGACGACGCCTTCAGCGAGGAAGACCTCTGGGGCGACGCGCTGCGGCGCAAGGGTGGCGAGTACGCGCTGCTGGCCACGATGCCGGCCGACCCGTCGCTGAACTAGGCCCACCCGCCTACACTCGCCCAATGGCCACCCGCGTATGTCCCGAATGTGGTGAGACCGTCGACCAGAGCGACGCCTCGATCACCGACTCC
>DASQLM010000280.1:0-4307 GCA_035630015.1 Thermoleophilaceae bacterium
CAGTCCGGCCAGCAGCGCGGCCTCGGGCAGCGTCAGCTCCTTGGCGTGCTTGTCGAAGAAGGTCTCCGCGGCGGCCTCGATGCCGATGGCCGTCCGGCCCTCGACGGTGCCGAACGGCACGTCGTTGAGGTAGTTCTTGAGGATCCAGGTCTTGGAGTGCTTCTTCTCCAGCTCGGAGGCCAGCTTCGCCTCGCGGATCTTGCGCTGCACGTTGCGCTCGGGGTCCTTGATGTACAGCGCGCGCACCAGCTGCTGGGTGATGGTCGAGCCGCCCTGGGTGGTCTTGCCGGACTCCAGGTTCTTGACGCCCGCGCGGACGATGCCGCCGTAGTCCACGCCCTCGTGGCTGTAGAACCGCTCGTCCTCGATGGCCACCACGGCCTGGCGCATTTCGTCGGTCATGTCGGCCCACGGCAGCGGCGTCCGGATCTCGTCCGACTGCACGTAGCCCAGGCGGGTGCCGTCGACGGCGAGGATCTCGGAGTTCGAGCCCTTGTCCGCGGGCTTGAGCTCGGACAGGTCGGGCGCGGTCGCGGCGATGGCCAGCACGTAGCCGGTCACGGACAGGCCGGCGATGGCGATGATCGCGCCGACGATGCCAAACAGGATCAGCAGGCGCTGGCCTGCCCCTCCGCGGCGCTGGCGTCGTCGCTGCTTTCTCTGCCGGTAGGTCATGGGTTCCCGATCCGGTCTGCGCTGCGAGGCCCCGAGGTGGATCACACGTCAGTTCCACGCGCGCCCGGGCGCGCTTAGGGCCCTAACCGGTCGGAACGGAGGATAGCCCAGCGTCGCGCAGGCGCTGCAGGCTTTCTTTACGCAGGCGCGCCGCCACTCCTCCCCGTTCGCGGGCGGTTTCCGCCCAGCTGCCCACCACCAGCGTGATGCCCTCGTGGTCGACGTTGCTGACGCGCGCGTCCACGTCCTCGTCCGCGGCCAGCAGCTCCAGTGCCCGGGTGGCGTCCCCGCCGGGGGGCAACCAGACCTCCACCTCCACTTTCACCCGCGGGTCCACGACAGTGTGGTTGTGCACCGAGCTCTGGGCCAGGGCCTCGTTAGGGACGATCAGGCGCTGCCCGTTGTCCAGGTGGATGTACGTGTAGGCCAGGCGGATGTCCTCGACCTCGCCGGTCTCCTCCTCGAAGGTCACCAGATCGCCGACGCGGATCGGCTGGGTGATGGCGATCACGATGCCCGCGATCACGTTGGCCAGCGTCTGTCGCGCCGCGAAGCCCACCACCAGGCCCAGCAGCGCCGTTGAGGCCAGCAGCCCGGTGGCCACCCGCTTGACCGCGGGGAACTGCGCCAGCGCCAGCGCGATGCCGATCACGATGATCAGGAAGAAGATCAGGCGCCGCACCAGCCGCAGGCGGGTGTCGGCCACCGCTGAGATCGACCGGCCGCCGACGCCCTGGCGGAGCTCGTCGCCGCCGTGCGACAGGGCGCGGTCCACCAGCTTGGCGATCACGATCGCCACCACCACGGTCGCGATGGCCGTGATCGTCTCGCGATGCTCAGCCACGAACGACGCGGCGATGACAAGATCGGGGGCCCTCATGGCGTCGCAGGCTACTTCCCGCCGGCCCCGGGCCGTCCCTGCAACGGCGTGGGAACGGATCCGCTCCTCGGCCGCCTTCGCGGACTCCTGGCGGGCGCTGGTGTGGAGCCGCCTTGGCATCTTCGTGGTGGCGCTGTACGCCACGCTGGCCGGCGGGCTCTCGTCCGGCAACGCCGCCAAGTTCGACACACCCGCGCTGACCCATCCGTTCGGCGGCGCAGGGGACCTGCTGTTCTCGCCGCTGGCCCGCTGGGACTCGGTCTGGTACCTGGCGATCGCCAACCTGGGCTACGGCGACGTGGACTCGCCTCGGACCGCGTTCTTCCCGCTCTACCCGCTGCTCACGCGCGGGCTCGGGCAGCTGGGGGGCGGCTCGGAGGGGGCGGTGCTGATCGCTTCCTACCTGGTGGCCCTGTCCGCGCTCGGGGTGGCGCTGTACCTGCTCCACCGCCTGACCGAGCTGGAGCTGGGCCGGGCCGCCGCCGGGCCGGCGGTGCTGCTGCTGTGCGTGTTCCCGGCGTCGGTGTTCCTGGGCGCCCCCTACTCCGAGAGCCTGTTCCTGGCCGCGTCGATCGGCGCGTTCTACGCCGCCCGGACCGGCCACTGGGCGGCGGCCGGAGCGGCGGCGGCGGCCGCGAGCGCCACCCGCAGCGCGGGCGTCCTGCTCCTGCTGCCGCTGGCGATCCTGTACTGGCAGAGCACCGAGCCCGGCCGGCGCTGGCGTCCCGACGCCGCATGGCTGGCGCTGGCCCCCGCCGGACTGGTGGCGTACGCCCTCTTCCTGGCGGCGGCCCACGGCGACCCGCTTGCCTTCCTGTCGGCGCAGGAGCTGTGGTCGCGCCACTTCGCCGGGCCGTTCGTGGGCGTGTGGGACGGGCTCGTGGCCGCGTTCGACGGTGTGCGCCAGCTGGGCTCGGGCTCGCGCGACACCATCTACTTCGAGCAGGCGGGCGGCGATCCGTTCCGGGTGGCCGCGGTGAACCTGATGCTGTTCGGCGCGGTGGTGTTCGCCGCCGTGGCGTCGCTGGGCGTGCTGCGCCGGCTGCCGTTCGCCTACGGGGCCTACGTGGTCGCCGCGCTGGCCCTGCCGCTGAGCTACCCGGTCGAGCCGCAGCCGCTGATGAGCCTGCCGCGCTTCCTGGTCGTGCTGTTCCCGGTGTTCATGTGGATGGGTGTGGTGTGCGCCGAGCGCGGCAACACCGCGCGGGTCGCGGCGGCCTCGGCGTTGGGGCTCGGCCTCTTCACCGCCCAGTACGCCTCCTGGTACTTCATTGCCTGAGATCAGGGCCGTCCTGTTCGACGCGCTGGGCACGCTGGTGCGGCTGGAGCCGCCGGCGCCACGGCTGCGCGCCGAGCTCCGGCGGGCCACCGGCGTGGATGTCGGCGACGAGGCCGCCGAGCGCGGGTTCGCCGCGGAGATCGGCTTCTACCTGGAGAACCACATGCGCGGCGGCGACGAGGCCGGGCTCGAGGCGCTGCGCGACGACTGTGCCGCGGTGCTGCACGAGGCGCTGGGGGTCGAGGGGCTGGACCGGCGCGCGGTGCGCGCCGGCATGCTCGCGGCGCTGACGTTCACCGCGTTCCCGGACGCCGTGCCCGCGCTGCGCGCCGTCCGCGCCGCCGGGCTGGGCGCCGTGGTGGTCAGCAACTGGGACCGGTCGCTGGCCGGCGCCCTGGACCGGGCCGGGCTCGGCGACCTGGTCGACGGCGTGGTGTCCTCGGCCGAGGTGGGCCGCGCCAAGCCGGCGCCCGAGCCGTTCCGCGCGGGCCTCGAGCTCGCGGGGGTGCCGGCGGCGGAGGCACTGTTCGTCGGCGACTCCGCCGACACCGACGTGGAGGGCGCCGAGGCCGCGGGCATCCGGGCGGTGCTGGTGGCCCGCGAGGGGCCGGCGCCTGCCGGGGTCGAGGCCATCGCGTCGCTGGAACTCCTGCCCTCCCTATTCTGAGCCGCCATGGCGACCCCGGTCCCCACCGTCGCGCCCCCCGACCCGCCGGAGCTGCCCGAGGGGGCGGAGCGGCGGCCGCCCTGGCCCGCGATGTTCGCGCTCTGGGGCTTCCTGGTGGGCATCGGCACCACCCTGGTGGGCGCCGGCTCGCTGGCCGCGATCGTGGTCGCCCTCGGCGGCGAGACCGACGGGCCGCTGGTCACCGTGGTCGGCACGCTCGTCCAGGGCGTCTGCTTCGCCGGCACCGCCTGGTTCTTCGCCAGCCGCGTGGCTAAGCCGCGGCTGTGGCACTTCGGTCTGCAGGGCGTCCGCTTCTGGCCCACCGTGGGCTGGGCGGCGCTGGGGCTCCTGAGCTTCTACGTGATCACGCTGGTCTACGGCGCGATCGTGCAGCCCGACGCCAAGCAGGAGACGGTCGAGGCGCTGGGCGGTGACCAGGGCACGATCGGCCTGATCGTGGCCGGGACCATGGTCATCGCCGTGGCGCCGGTGGTGGAGGAGTTCTTCTTCCGCGGCTTCTTCTACCGCGCGCTGCGCAACCGCATGTCGATCGCCGTCGCCGCGCTCATCGACGGGGGCGTGTTCGGGATCATCCACTTCAGCGGCAGCGGGACCGACGGACTGCTGATCCTGCCACCGCTGGCCGTCCTGGGCGTGCTGTTCTGCCTGGTGTACGAGCGCACCGGCACGCTGCTGGCGCCGATCGGGATGCACGCCTTCAACAACGCCGTCGCGTTCGCCGTCCAGGCCGACAACGGGTGGAAGGTCTCGGTGGTGGTGGGGCCGCTGTTCTTCGTCGCCCTGGT
>DASQLM010000281.1:0-8165 GCA_035630015.1 Thermoleophilaceae bacterium
GGACATGACCGTGGCCGGGATGTCCCGCCTGAACCTCCAGGGCAACGCCGAGCAGCAGACGCAGGAGCTGCGCACCGCGATGTCCAACCTCTTTCCCGAGGCGGTGGCCCTGGTGCGCGAGGCGCGCGAGGGCTTCGGCGCGTAGGGCCACTTGCCCGCCGGGGGAGCGCGAGCGGACTCGCATTTCAGCTCGGGCGGGTCCGAGTGCGCCGCCTGGCTGTACGAGCCCGAAGGCGACGGCCCGCACCCGTGCGTGGTCATGGCCCACGGCTTCAGCGCGGTGCGCGAGCAGCGACTGGACGCCTACGCCGAGCGCTTCGCCGCGGCCGGCATGGCCGTGCTGGTGTTCGACTACCGCCACTTCGGCGCCAGCCAGGGTGAGCCGCGCCAGCTACTGAGCATCGCGCGCCAGCTGGCCGACTGGCACGCGGCGGTGGCACACGCGCGCAACCTGCCCGGCGTGGACGCCCGCCGCGTGGCCGTCTGGGGCTCGTCGTTCAGCGGCGGTCACGTGATCGCCGTGGCCGCCAAGGACCCGGCCATCGCCGCCGTGGTCTCGCAGGCGCCGTTCACCGACGGCCTGTCCGCCATCGCCGTCGGCGGCGCGAAACAGGCCCTGAAGCTGACCGGCGCCGGGATGCGGGACGCCGTGGCCATGCTGCTGCGCCGCGAGCCTTCCTACCTGCCGGCGGTCGGCCCGCCCGGGACGCTGGCCGTGATGACCGCCCCCGAGGCCCAGCCGGGCTTCGAGGCCATGGACCCGCCCGGCAGCACGTGGCAGAACCGGGTGGCCGGCCGGGTGGCGCTGATGGTGGGCGGCTACCGGCCCTACGCGAAGTTCGGCAAGCTGCGCCAGCCCGTGTTCGTCGCCGTGTGCGAGCAGGACGCCACCACCCCGTCCGGCCCGGCCGTCAAGGCCGCCGAGAAGTCGCCCAATGCCGAGTTGGTGCGCTACCCCATCGGCCACTTCGAGATCTACGTGGACCCGCAGTTCGAGACCACGGTCGCCGATCAGACCGACTTCCTGGTGCGCAACCTGGTGGGCGGCGAGGTACCGGTGCCCGCCGGCGCGGGCGCCTAGGCCGTCCCGGGCGCCTCTCGCGAGACCTTCTCGGCCGCCCTGTCCTCCTTGCCGCGGGCGATGATCTCCTTGAAGCTGCGCACGCGGAAGATGAAGAACAGCGCGGCGAAGCCCACCGCGAAGGCGAAACCACCGATCGCGATCTGCTGTCCCACGGAATAGGCGGCCACGGTGGCGCCCGCCGCGGTCCCCGCGAAGACCTTGACCAGCAGCGCCTGGGTGACCCCGGCGCCCTGGGGCGTGAACGGCACGGCCGCGCCGACGGCGTTGACGCCCAGCACCAGCAGCACGTTCTTCACCGAGCCGCCGATGTTGAAGGCCTCCAGCAGGAACCAGAACGCGGCGAAGCGGAACAGCCAGCCCGCGAACTGGACGGCGAACACCTCACGCAGGTAGCGGTCGCGGTCGTACAGGATGGTCAGGCCCTGGCGCACCCGCGCCCAGAACGCCTTCACCCGCAGCGACAGCGTCGCGAACGCCACCAGCGAGCCCACGCCGATCGCGGTCAGCAGGAACAACGTGAAGCGCGGGTGGGAGGCCAGGTAGGACAGGTCGAACGCGTTCAGGTCGGCGAAGTCCGGCGGCTTCGGGAACACCCCCTGGGTGAACGCGAAGCCCAGGATCAACACGCCCATGGCCAGGTCGAAGCCCGCCTCGACGGCGAAGCTGGCCGCCACCGCCGGGTAGGAGGAGCGTGGCACCGACGTCTTGGTCAGGAACAGGCGCACCACGTCGCCGCCCCGCGCCGGCACCACCGCGTTGAAGCCGTAGCCCGCGAAGTAGGCGCCCCAGATGTGCAGGAAGCGGAACGTCTCGGTGGGGTAGGCCGCCCGCAGGATGTTGAACGACGCGCGGGCCCGGAACGTCAGGTAGACGCCGAAAAGCACCAGCGCCAGCAGCAGCGCGCCGAAGTGCACGTCGGCCAGGTTCGCGAAGAAGCTGTCGACCGCGTCGAAGAACGACCGGAACGACTCGCCGAGTGTGGCCACGGGCGGCACGAGGCCAAGGGTACGGCGCTGGTTCAGCTACCGAGTGCGGCCAGCACGACGTCGTCGTGGGTCTTGGGCGAGGCCTTCGGGATCACGTGGGCGACCTTGCCGTCGCCGTCGATGATGAACGTGGCTCGCTGGATGCCCATGTACGTCTTGCCGTAGTTCTTCTTCTCCGTCCACACGCCGTAGGCCTCGAGCACGTCGTGCCCGGGGTCGCCGACCAGGGTGAAGTCGAGGTCGTACTTGTCGGCGAACTTGCGTAGCTTCTTCGGCTCGTCGGCGCTGACGCCGATCACCGTCGCGCCGGCTGCCTCGTACTCATTGCTGCGGTCACGGATACCGCAGGCCTGCGTGGTACACCCCGGCGTATCGGCCTTGGGGTAGAAGTACAGGACGACCGGCTCTGAAACTTCGGAGAGCGTCACCGGTTCCCCGTCCTGGTCCGGGAGCGTGAAGTCGGGCGCGGGATCACCTACGGCAAGCATGAAGAAGATGATGACGAGTGCGATTCCTCGGTGGCGGGCGGCAGCGGTGCGGGTATAGGCTGGGCTGACCTCAAGGGAGGAAGCAGCGGTTGCGGGTCAGGGGACGAATGGTATTGCTGTGGGCGGTGATGGCGGTGCTGTTTGCGCTCGCCGCACCCCAAGCGTCGGCATATCGGTTGAGCTCCGGGGGCAAGACCGGCGGGAGCACCGACTACCGAGGCTCCTGCAAGTACGGGGTGTTCGGCCCACGCGGGGTCTTGACGGTCGGCGTTGAGTCCCCCACGGTCAGCGGAGCCAATACCAAGCGGGGGACTCGCCGGGAGATCACCTCCGTGCGTTTTAGGGTGGAGGTCACCGACGCCTTCCGCGACCATGCGACCCTCACGAGTTCGGGCTGGAGTTCGCGGATCCGGGTCCGCCAGAATAGGTCGCGCACCTGGTCGGGCTTGACCTTCCAACAGATGGACTGGCGCGGCTCCTACGGTGCCGACATCCTCGTGGAGTGGTGGAACTCGACTCGTAGGGTCGGGTGGCGTTGGCACCGGAACAATTCCTTCAACTACTACGACCACTATGGCCGGGGCCCATACGGGCCCTTCTCCTCCTGCTACAGATACAACTCGCCCTACAACTGAGTCAGCGCCTAACGATGCAGGCAACCTACTTGAGCAGCTTCGAAAGCCGCCGGTCCTTCAGCACCTTGCCCCCCGTCTGCTCCTCCGGGCAGTAACACATCACGTAGTCCTTGAAGTGGATCGCCTCGATGCGGGTGCCACAGCGCGGGCAGTCCTCGCCGGCGCGACGGTGCACCTGCAGCGGCATCGGCAGCTTGTCGGGCACCGTGGGGCCGATGACCTCCTCGTAGTGGTCCAGAGCCGCGCCCAGGCGCTCGGCGCACGCCACGCGCAGGCGCTCGCGCTCGTCTTCCGCCAGGTCGGCCGCCTTCTTGAACGGCGACAGGCGGGCCGTCCACAGGATCTCGTCCACCCACGAGCGGCCGATGCCGGCGATCGTGCGCTGGTCGCGCAGCAGCGGGTGCAGGTGGTGGCTCTGGTCCATGAGGCCGGCGAACACCTCGGCCGAGAGCTCGGGCCAGGCGTCGGGGCCGAGCTTGGCCACCGCCTCGTCGGCCTCGACCGCGTCGGCGGGCAGCAGCTTGGCCCACGCCCGCTGCTGGGTGCCGAACTCGCGCAGGCGCAGCTCGCGGCCGTCGCCGAGCCGCAGCAGCAGCCGCGACGCCCGGTCCCGCAACGACGCCCGCTTGTCCCAGACCTGGAGACGGCCGGCGGACATCAGGTGGATCAGCAGCGCCAGGTCGCCGAGCTCGACCACGAACATCTTCCCCCGGCGGCGCACCGCGCCGATCTCGCGCCCCGCCAGGGCGTCCAGCGGCGGGTCGAACGTCTTCATGGTGACCATGCCCGGCGCCAGCGCGGACTCCACGCGCGCGCCGGCGACCGCGGCGTCAAGCCGGCGGGCGGCGATCTCGACCTCTGGCAGCTCCGGCATGGACTACGAGGCTACCCTCGGCGTCCGTGAGGGTGAGCGTGTCGTCAGACGAGCGGACCGGCGTGGCGGACGCCGTGGTGGAGCGGCTGCGCGCGCTCGGGCACGAGCCGCTGGTGCACGGTGCGCTGGCCGATGGCGAACGCGACGACTGGGCGTGGGCCAGCGAGGCGGCGGCCCGCGACGTTGCCGAGGGGCGCGCCGACCAGGGCATCGTGTGCTGCTGGACCGGCACCGGGGCGTCGATCGCCGCCAACAAGGTCGACGGCGTGCGCGCCGCGCTGTGCGCCGACGCCGAGACCGCCGGCGGCGCGCGCAGGTGGAACGACGCCAACGTGCTCGCGCTGTCGCTGCGCACCACCAGCCAGGCGCTGCTGGAGGAGATCCTGGAGGCCTGGTTCGCGGGCCGGCCCAGCGCCGACGACGGCGACGCCGCCAACGTGCGCCACCTTGACGAGATCTAGTCGACCTGGAATCTGCCCCGCAGGGGCTTGGAGCGGTTGCCCGCGAGGTCGGTGGCCTCGACCCTGATGCGGTAGACGCCCTTCGGGACGGCCTTCCCGGACAGCTGCCTGGAGCCGGCGGCCAGCCGCCGTCCCCGCAGGGTGCGCACGACCTTGCCGCGCCGGGTGATGACCACCTTGACCGTGGCCCGCTCGGACAGGCCAACGCGCACGCGGAGCCGCTTGGACGAGCTGACGACAGCCCGCGTGACCTTCGGCCTGGTGCGGTCGGGCCCGACCTGCACGGTGGCGCGCATCTGGTCGGGGTGGATCGAGCAGAGGTAGTCGTAGGTGCCCGCCTTGGCGAACAGCCGGCTGAAGGTCTGGCCCACATCCAGGTCGCCCGAGCGGAAGCTCTGGGGCGCGCCCCTCCGGCTGGTCACGTTGTGCAGCACCTCACCCCGGTTGGCCCACGTGACCGTGTCCCCCGGCTCTACGCGCACGCTCTTGGCGCGGAAGAAGAACTCTCCGATGGTCACGTTCGTGGTGGCCGCCTGAGCCGGGACGGCGGGCAGGAACGAGGCCGCGAGCACCAGTGCGAGAAGGCCTCTGCGCATTGCCCGAGTCTAGATCGTGGAGAATGGCCGCGTGAAGGTCTCGGCCAAGGCGGATTACGCCGTGCGCGCCGCCGTCGAGCTGGCGGCCGCGCGGGAGGGCGACCCCCCGACCCCGGTGAAGGGCGACTTCGTGGCGCGCGCCCAGGGCATCCCGATCAAGTTCCTGGAGAACATCCTGCTGGACCTGCGGCAGGCCGGGCTGGTGAACAGCCGGCGCGGGCCCGAGGGCGGCTACTGGCTGTCGCGGCCTCCGGAGGAGATCACCGTGGCCGACGTGATCCGCGCCTCCGACGGGCCGCTGGCCAGCGTGCGCGGCGAGAAGCCCGAGGACCTGCGCTACGAGGGCGTCGCGCAGCCGCTGGCCACCGTGTGGGTGGCGCTGCGATCGAGCCTGCGCGAGGTGCTGGAGCAGGTCACGCTGGCCGACCTGGCCGCAGGGAAGCTGCCCGCCGCCGTGACCAAGCGCTCCGAGGATCCCGAGGCCTGGAAACGCCGCTGACGGCTAACGCCGGCAGCCGCGGACGCGCAGGGACAGCCGCCCCAGCCGCCCGTCGTACAGGCGCGCGCTGGCCTTGACCCGGTAGCGCCGCCCGGGCCGTTGTGCCTTGCGCGGCACGGTGAAGGTGAACGGCTCGGCGCCGTCGCGCCTGGTCCGCGCCCTACCCCTGCTCCGACCGCGCGCCCAGAACCGTGCCCGCACGACCAGGTCGGCCTCGCTGCCGCGAACGCGCACCTTGAGCGCCCCGCGCGAGCAGCGCCGGGCCAGCCGCAGCTTCGGACGCGGGCCCGCCGGGCGCGCCACCCGCGGCGGAGCCGGCCGGTCGCGCAGCGCCACCAGGCCGCCCAGCACGCCCACGTAGGCCGTGCCGTCGGGGCCGATCGTGACCGGCGCGTAGTTGTTGTTGAACCCCAGCCCCACGCCGGCCAGCCGCTTGAACACCGTGCGCCCGGTCCGGAAGTCCAATGCCGTCAGGTACCACGGGTCGTCGGGCGGCGTGCGCCTGTCCGGCTCCTTGGTGTACGTGTAGACCAGCCCGTTCTGCAGCGACAGCTTTGGCACCACCGAGGGCGCGCGCTCGCGGCTGACCCAGGCCACGCGGCACCCCTTGCCGCCCGGCGCAAGGTCAACCCGGGCCAGCCCCGGCGTGGTGGAGCCGCCGCTGGTGGCCCCCACGCCGCCGTAGCCGAAGTTGTTCTCGACCACCACCGAGCGCGCGGTGCCGATCAGCGAGTTGTCGGTGGCGCTGGCCCCGGCCTGGAACACCGGCTGGGTGCAGACCGTGCGCGGGCCGCGCACGCGCTTGGCGCGCTTGACGATGACCACGTTCATGGGGTCGGCGTTGTCGGTGATGGCCACGTGGTGGCGGCCCATCACGGTGGGTGTGGTGCCCGACCCCGTCTGGGTCTGGCCGGGCTTCCTGATGCCCGAGTTGCGGTAGGGCTGGCGCCAGGTCCGGCGCGGCGTGCCGTCGGCCGCGGCGTCCAGGCGGTGCAGCGCGTCGTCGGCGGCGATGTACACGCCGCCGGTCTCGTCGACCGCGAACGAGTTGCTGATCGGCGAGCCCAGGTTCGTGCTGCGCATGCGCCCGCTCACCGGGTCGACGGTGACGACCACACCGCGCGTGGACACCACCCAGATCCGCCCCGACCAGTCGGGCATGACCGCGATCAGCTTGTCGCCCTGTGTGAGCAGGGGCGAGAGGTCGTAGTCGCGCTCCACCCGGAACCCGCCCGGGCCCTGGCCCACCACCAGCAGGTGACGCGTGCTCGTGGGCACCACGACGCGGTCGCGGTTGTCGAGGTAGAAGTAGCCGCCGCCGCTGAAGTCGTTGAACGCCCCGGCGGCCCCGCTCTGGCGCGGAGGCAGGTCCATGGACGCCAGCTCGGCCAGCGTGTCCGGGTCCAGCACCTTCAGCTTCGGCCGGTCCAGCCCCACGCAGATGGTCACGATCCGCCCGCGCGAGTCGAACGTGACCGACGCGCACTCGGCCAGGAAGAACGTGGAGGTGCGGGCCATCGTCCGGCCCAGCGGCCCGGGCAGGTCCGCGCTGTCGGACTGGTAGGCGTCGTCGTGGATGTTGCTGCGGTCGTTCGGCGCCATGAACGGGTGCCGCGGCGGCCGCGGGGCCTCGGCCAGCGAGAGCGGGTTGGCCGTGGCGGGGCCGCCGACCTGCTGGCGGTTGCCCGTCAGCGAGGTGCGCTCGGGGATCGGGGCGGCGGACGCCGCCGCAGGGGCCAGCAGTGCTGCCGACAGCACCAACACTCCGACGGCCCGCGCCCGCCTCATGTGGTGGAGCCTACGCCGCGGGGGCGAACTCGCGCGCCGCATCGGTGCGCACGTGCACGATCTGACCCTCGGCCAGCTCGAGCTCCTCCGCGCGCGTGCGGGTGGTCTGGACCCACACCTTGCTCTCGTCCTCCAGCGTCAGCTCCACGCGGACCTCGAAGCCCAGGTAGACCACGCGGTCGATCTGCCCCTCCTGCGCCGTCCCGTCGGGCACGGTCAGGATCTCGAGGTCGTGCGGGCGGATCAGCTCGTTGCCGACCCGGTTGACCTCGCCGACGAACTTCATGACGAACTCATTGGCCGGCTGCTCGTACAGGTCGCGGGGGCTGCCCACCTGCTCGATCCTGCCCTCGTTCATGACCACGATCTGGTCCGCCACGTCCATGGCCTCCTCCTGGTCGTGGGTCACGAACAGGGTGGTCACGTCGACCTCGTCGTGCAGCCGGCGCAGCCACACGCGCAGCTCCTTGCGGACCGTGGCGTCCAGCGCGCCGAACGGCTCGTCCAGCAGCAGCACCTTGGGCTCGACCGCCAGCGCGCGCGCCAGAGCCATGCGCTGGCGCTGGCCGCCCGAGAGCTGGTTGGGGTAGCGCTCGTGGTAGCCGGCCAGGCCCACCACGCCCAGCAGCTCGTCCACCCGTGCCGCGATCTCCTGCTTGGGCCGCTTGCGGATCTTCAGCCCGAAGCCCACGTTGTCGCGCACCGTCATGTGCTTGAACGCGGCGTAGTGCTGGAAGACGAAGCCGATCCCGCG
>DASQLM010000282.1:0-4095 GCA_035630015.1 Thermoleophilaceae bacterium
CCTGAACCCCGCCGACTGGGGTGGCGACACCGAGTTCGCCGACGTGTCCGCCAAGACCCACCAGAACCTGGACGAGCTGCTGGACACGCTGATCACGCTGGCCGACATCGAGGAGCTCAAGGCCAACCCGGACGCCGAGGCGTCCGGCACCGTGATCGAGTCGCGCCTGGATCCCGGCCGCGGCGCCGTGGTCAGCCTGCTGGTGCAGCGCGGAACCCTCAAGGTGGGCGACGCCGTCGTCGCCGGTGCCCACGCCGGCCGCGCCCGCGCGATGCACGACTTCCGCGGCGACAAGCTCAAGGAGGCCACCCCCGGCATGCCGGCGGAAATCCTGGGCTTCGACGGCGTTCCCGAGGCCGGTGAGCACTTCCGGGTGGTGTCCAACGAGCGCGAGGCCCGCCGGGTGGCCGGTGAGCGCGCCAACCGCCTGAAGACCGAGGCCATCGCGCGCCGCGCCGGCGTGCGCGTTTCGCTCGAGGACGTCATGGCCCGCGCCCGCGGTGGCGAGCTGGCCGAGCTGAACCTGATCGTCAAGGCCGATGTGGCCGGTTCGCTGGAGGCCCTGGCCGACGAGATCGCCAAGCTTCCGCAGGAGCAGGTCACGGTGAACCTGATCCGCGACGCCGTCGGCGGCATCAACGAGTCCGACGTCATGCTGGCGTCGGCCTCCGAGGCCATCGTCATCGGCTTCAACGTCCGCCCCGTGGGCGAGGCCGGCGCCGTCGCCCAGCGCGAGGGCGTCGAGATCCGCACCTACTCCGTCATCTACCGGGTGATCGAGGAGCTGCGCCAGGCCATGGAGGGTCTGCTGGCTCCCGAGGAGGTCGAGTCCACGCTGGCCATCGTCGAGGTCCGCGAGACGTTCAAGGCCTCCAGGATCGGCACCATCGCCGGCTCGATGGTCACCGAGGGCACCGTCACCCGCGGCGCCAAGGTGCGCCTGGTGCGCGACGGCACGATCGTCTACGACGGGCGGATCGGCTCCCTTCGCAGGTTCAAGGACGACGTCCGCGAGGTAACCCAGGGGATGGAGTGCGGAATCGTGCTCGAGAACTTCGGTGACGTGAAGGAAGGCGACGTCCTCGAGGTCTACGAGACCCAGCAGGTCGAGCAGACGCTCGCGTAGCGATCGCCTTTCTGATCTACCTGGAGCTTGGGCTCTTCTTCCCCGAGGGATCGGACCTCAAGGGAAAGCGCAAGGAGGTGCAGTCCGTGAAGGCACATCTGAGCCGGCGCTTCGGCGCCTCCGTGGCCGAGACCGACCACCACGACCTGTGGCAACGGGCGACGCTGTCCTGCGCGCTCGTGGCGCGCGACGCATCCGGCGCCCAGTCCCGGGCGGACGCGCTCGAGCGGTGGCTGTCCGGTCGCTTCCCCGAGGGGTACGCGGTCACCCGCGCCCTGTCCTCCGCCGACGAGCTGATCGGGCGCTGAACATGGCCGGCGAGCGCATGCGGAGGGTCAACGAGGCGGTGCGTGAGGTGCTGTCGTCCAGGCTGACGGCCGGTCTCAAGGACCCGCGCATAGGATTCGTGACCGTGACGTCCGTGGAGACCGCCCCCGACCTCCGCCACGCACGCGTCTACGTGAGCGTGCTGGGCTCCGAGGAAGAACGCCAGGAGACCCTCGAGGGACTGCAGTCCTCGAGCGGGTTCCTTCAGGCCGCGCTCGGCAGCGAGCTGCGCATGAAGCGGACGCCCACGCTGGAGTTCGTGCACGACCACTCCGTGGACCAGGGGTTCCGCATCGGGGAGATCATCGAGGAACACGACCAGTGAGCGTTGGAACCGAGCTCGATCAGCTCCTCGAGGAGCTGCGCACGGCCCAGAAGCTGCTGCTGACCACGCACGAGAACCCGGACGGGGACGCGCTCGGATCGCTGGTGGCCATGCACGGCGTGCTGACCCAGCTGGGCAAGGACGCGCTGATGTACATGTCGCCCGACGAGTTCCCGCTGCCGATCGAGTACCGCGACATGAAGTTCGAGGGGCTCCTCGGCGCGCCGCCGGACGACATCGCCGAGCGCGTGGTGGTCTTCCTCGACTGCGGCAACATCGACCGGATGCCGGTCGACTTCCTCAAGTACGAGGGCTCGCACATCCTCAACATCGACCACCACCACGACAACACCCGCTTCGGCACCACCAACCTGGTCGTGGCCCACGCCTCCTGCACCGCCGAGATCGTGTACGACCTGGCCCGCGAGCTGGGTGCGCGCATCACGTCGCCGATCGCCGACGCGCTGTACGTCGGGCTGGTCACCGACACCGGCCGTTTCATGTACGAGAACACCACTCCGGCCGCCCACCGGATGGCCGCGGACCTGATCGAGGCCGGGGTGGACACCCACGACGTCTACCGGCGCCTGTACGAGGACCTTCCCTTCCGCCGCCTGCAGCTGCTCCAGCGCGCGCTGGCCAGCGCCGAGCGCTACGACGACGGCGCCATCACCATGGGCTCGCTGAGCCGCGCCGACTTCGAGGAGACGGGCGCGCTGGAGACCGACTCCGAGGGCATCGTGGACCACATGCGCTCGGTCGAGGACACCAAGGTGGCGGTGCTGGCCCGCGATCTGCTGGCCGAGGACCGCCGCGGGCAGCGCAAGGTCAGCCTGCGCGCCACCGACGGCAGCGTGGACGTGTCCGTGATCGCCCGCGCCCTGGGTGGCGGCGGCCACCGCCAGGCGGCCGGCGCCTCCACGGCGCTGGGCCCGGACGAGCTGGTGGCCGAGATCCGCCGCCTGGTCCACGACCAGCTCGAACGCTGATGCCGGGCCCGGGGCGATACCCGGGATGACTTGAGTCATCAGGGCACAGGCGGGGTGATCCTGGTCGACAAGCCGGCCGGCAAGACCTCGCACGACATCGTTGCCGCGGTGCGCCGCGACCTGCCCCGCAAGACCAAGGTCGGCCACGCCGGCACGCTCGACCCGTTTGCCACCGGGTTGCTCCTGGTGCTGGTGGGGCGGTGCGCGCGCCTGCAGCGCTACCTGATGGGGCTGCCCAAGGGCTACCGGGCGGTCGCGCGCCTGGGGTGGACCTCCGACACCGGTGACCCCGAGGGGGCGCAGGAGCACACCGGCCGCGTGCCCGCGGACCCGCGCATCCCCGAGGGCGAGCAGCTGCAGCGTCCGCCCGCCTACTCCGCGGTGAAGGTGGGCGGAGAGCGGCTGTACGCGAAGGCACGCAGGGGGGAGGCGGTGGAGGGCGAGCCCCGCCCGGTCACCGTGCACCGAGCCGAGCTCGTGGGCCACGAAGGCGAGCTGGCCACCTTCGAGATCGAGTGCTCGTCGGGCACCTACGTCCGCCAGCTGGTGGCCAACCTGGGCGACGCCTACTGCGTCGAGCTGCGCCGCACCGCCATCGGGCCGTTCTCGGTGGAGGACGCCGACCCCGCCACGATGCTGTCCCCGGCGCGGGCGCTGGAGTTCATGCCCGCCCGGGAGCTGGACCCCGAGCAGGCGCGGCTGGTCTCACACGGGGTCAAGCTCCGGCTGGAGGACGGCGACTCACCGCCCTCGCCGCTGCGGCTGATGCACGGGGGCGAGCTGGTGGCGGTGGCCGAGCCGCGGGACCGGCGCCTGGCCCCCGTCGTAGTGTTCGGCCCGTGAAGGTCACCAGCCTCCGCGACGTTCCCGAGCTGCCCCCGGGCGAGGCGCCGCCGCGCAAGGTCGCCATCGGCACGTTCGACGGCGTGCACATGGGCCACCGCGAGGTCATCGACGGCAACGACACGGTGCTCACCTTCGATCCGCACCCGCTGTCCGTGCTGGCCCCGGAGAAGGCCCCGCCGCTGGTCATGCCGCACTCGATCCAGCGCGACGTGATCGGCGGCCTGGGCGTGGAGGAGCTGGTGGTGATCCCGTTCGACCGTGACTTCTCGCTGCTCAGCGCCGAGGACTTCGTGGAGCACGTGCTGGTGGGCCAGCTGGGCGCCACCAGCGTGTCGGTCGGTGAGAACTTCCACTTCGGCAACAAGGCCAAGGGCAGCCCGGACTTCCTGCGCTCCCGGGACGAGTTCGAGACCCGCGTGGTGCCGCTGATCGAGCACGACGGCCAGCCCGTCTCGTCCACCCGCATCCGCGAGCTGGTGACC
>DASQLM010000283.1:0-4448 GCA_035630015.1 Thermoleophilaceae bacterium
CAAGTCCGGGCCCATGATCGAGGGCGATTACGACCCCCTGTTCAAGCTCGAGCACATGCTCAAGGACGTGCGCTACTTCTTGGCCGAGAGCAGGGAAATGGGTGTCCCGACGGGCGTCGCGGAGACCGCCTCCGGCCTGTACGAGGAGGCCGAGTCGGAGGGCTACGGAGCGAGCGATTTCGCGGCCGTGATCGAGGCGATTGTCACGAAATCCGGGTTGAAATAGACCTTGCAGTCATGCATAGTGAACGGCCCCGTGCCGCCCCAGCACTGAGCCAATTTCTCCTGGGCGCGGGTGGAGGTTTTTCTTTCTATGCCAGACGCTTTCAAGGAATGGGCTGTGACCGTGCGCGCCCTCGCGGAGGGTGAGCAACTGCTCACGCTGCGCAAGGGCGGGATCCGCGAGGACAACAAGCACTTCGAGATCGAGCACGACCGCTTTTTCCTGTATCCGACGTTCGACCACCAGCAGAACGACCTGGTGCGCGACTCACATCTTCCGGAGCTCGGCCGTGCCCTCGAGGAGGGCGTGTGGCCGGACACGGAGCCGCCCGCCAGGGCGCTGCTCCAGGACGGTGGCATCCCCCAGCCCGACCGCGTTCGCATCCGCGCCTGGGCCGAGGTGGCCGCCAGCTACCTGATCACGGACCCGCGCGCCGTCGATGCCCTGTCGCCGTACTACATCTGGACCACCGACTACGCGGAGAAGCGCCTGCAGTGGAAGCGGCGCCACCCGATGCACGTGATCCTGCTGCGCACGTACCGCATCCCGCGCCCGGTGACCATCAAGGTCCGGCCCGAGTACCAGGGCTGCCGCTCGTGGATCGAGCTGCACCGCGACCTGCCCTTCGAGGGCACGCCGGTGCTCAGCGACGACGAGTTCGAGCGCGCCGCCGCGGAGATCGAGGCCATCGCCTCGGACGCGGTCCCCGCGATGGCCTAGCCGGTGTAGGTTGGTCCCCGCGTGGCGGGGGCCCGAAAACGACATCTGGTCTTGGCGTGTGCGCTGGCGGCGTTCGCCGTCGCGCCCGCGCAGGCCAAGATTCTGCAGGCCGAGTCGGTGCTGCCGCCCGGCCAGAGCGGCTACGTGTCGGTACCGGGTGTGGTGGCGGGCACCGGCTCGCCCCACCTGAACGACCAGACCTCGCTGTTCACGTCGTTCGGGTTCAAGAGCGCCCTGTTCAACCAGCCCGGCCGGGCCGAGGTGCCCAAGGCGGGCGTCAGGATCGTGCGCGACCGCTACGGCGTGCCCGCCATCACCGGCAGCTCGGACACCGATGCCTGGTGGGGCGCCGGCTACGCGGTGGCCCAGGACCGGCTGTTCCAGCTGGAGCTGTTCCGGCGCGCCACCAGCGGCCGGCTGGCCGAGATCCTGGGCGACACCTACCTGGACGACGACCTGATCGCCCGGCGCGACTACTACACCGACCCCGAGCTGGACGCGATGCTTGCTCGCATCCCCGTCCAGCTGCGCCGGCGCGCGGAGGCCTACCGCGACGGGGTCAACGCCTGGTCGGCCAAGGTGCGCTCGGACCCCTCGCTGCTGCCGGGTGAGTTCGCCGCCCTGGGCGCGACCCCGCCCACCTGGACGCTGCGCGACACCGCCCGCGTTGGCGTGTTCCTGGCCCGCACCGTGCCCTCCAGCGACGGCCGCGAGATCGAGAACGCGCGGGCCCTGCGCGAACTCGGCCCCACCGCCTTCGCCAAGCTGCTGCCGCTGCGCACCAACCGCGCCGTGCCCACGGTGCCGCCCTCCAGCGGCTATTTCGCCTCACAGCCCGGCCGCACCCTCCGTCAGGAGCGCTCGGCGCTCGGGCGCTCGCAGCGGTGGCTGCGCGGGGTGCCCCTGCCGGCGCCCAAGGCGGAAGCTTCGGCGTCAGCATCGTCTACGCCCCGCGCCGCCGTGATCCCGCGCGGCGGGTCCTACATGTGGGCCATCGGCCGCCCCGCGCGCAAGGCTCGGAAATGCCGCACGGTCAAGCGCAGGGGCCGCAAGGCCAGGCGCCGCTGCCGGACCGCCTACAGGCGCCCGAAGCGGCCCGGCAACGCGTACCTGTTCAACGGCCCGCAGCTGGGCTACTCCGTGCCCGAGCTGTTCGTGGAGCTCGAGCTGCACTCCCCCACCCAGAACATGCGCGGGGTCACCGCGGCCGGGATCCCGGTGCTGGGCATCGGCCACAACGGCCACCTGGCCTGGGGCTTCACCTCCGGCCTCTCCGATGAGGACGACCTGTACGCCGAGACGCTGGCCGGCCGCGAGTCCTACCGCCACAAGGGCGCCACCCGGCCGATGGACTGCCGCACCGAGCGGTTCGACTTCAAGGCCCCGGTCACCGACCTGCCCGATCTGATCGGGTCGCCCGGGCGCCTGTCGGGCACGCGTACCGAGCGCATCTGCCGCACGCTGCACGGTCCCGTCCAGGAGCGCGCCGGCGGCACCGCCTACGCGCGCCGGTACGCCATCTGGGGCCGCGAGCTGGAGACGATCGTGGGCCTGAGCAAGCTCAACGACGCGCGCACCGTGCGCCAGGCCGACGGGGCGCTGCAGGGCGTGACCTGGAACGAGAACGTGATGGCCGCCGACGAGCGCGGCGACATCGGCTTCTGGCATCCGGGACTGCACCCGCTGCGCCCCAGGGGCTACGACGAGCGGCTGCCCTACCCGGGCACCGGCGAGGCGGAGTGGCGCGGCCTGCTGGACCGCCGGAAGACGCCGTACGTGATCAACCCCCGCCAGGGCTACCTGTTCAACTGGAACAACATCCCCTCCGCGGGCTGGACCGCCGGCGACTCCGAGGCCACCGAGCGGCTGGCCGGCCCCTACCACCGGGCGCGCCTGCTCAAGCTGCTTGTCAGCCGGGCGGCGCGCCGGCCGTCGTACGCCGCCTCCCGCGCCATCGACCGCACCAGCGGCAGCACCGCCCAGCAGCGCCCGCTGTTCGGCAAGCGGCTGCGGCTCGCCCGCAGGGGCGCCGGCGGCGGCGCCGCCGCGGTGCTGGACACGCTCCTGCGCTGGGACGGCAACTACACCCGCACGAACGGTCGCGGCACCGTGCCGGCCGGGGTGGCCACCTGGGAGGAGTTCAAGGACCGCGCCGAGGCGATCGGCCTGTTCGCGCTGAACCGGCGCCGCCCCGGGCAGGGCACCATCTCGCTGGCCGGCAAGCCGGGCACCTCGCACGAGTTCGACATCTCCAACGGCGAGGCGTACGCGCTGCGCACCCTGTCCCCCTCCGCCCTGCGCCTGGCCGCGAGCCGCACGGCGGCTGAGCTGACCAAGCGCTTCAAGAGCTCCTCGCCCTCGGCCTGGCGCGAGCCCCGCCGCATGTACGAGGTCACCGCCCAAGGCGCCGCCGACACGCCCGAGCTGCCGTTCTTCGACCGCGGCACGTGGCAGCAGTCGGTGGGCCTCGGTCCCTGACACCATCCCGGCCCGTGCCCTGGGTCGAGACCGAGTCCCTCTCCTTCGTAGCCCGCCACGAGTCGGGCCAGACCGGGTCGGTCGAGCGCCTGCTGGACGACCTCGAGCGGTTCCGCGCCGCCCTGGAGACGCGCTTCGAGCAGGTGCCCGGCGAGGTCACGGTGGTCGTGCATCCGCGGTCGCTCATGCTCTCCCTGGCGCACCCCTGGCTGCCTGCGATGCGGATGGTCTCGGCGCCCGCGGGCCGGCGCTACTTCGCCGGCTTCCACACCCGCCGTGAGATCCACGTGCTGGCTCCGGCGGCGCTGGAGGCGCGCGCGTCCGAGGTGGCCGGGTCGCGTGAGGCCATGCTCCTCTCGCCCAGGCGCGAGTACGGGCACCTCGTGGTGGGAGCCAACAACCCGTCGCTGCCGCCCCCGTTCACGCCGGGCACGTTCCGGCGGTACCTGCGCATGGCCTGGGTCGGCGAGGGAGCGGCCAGCTACCTGGCCGGGCAGGTGCCACACATGCGCGCCGCCGTGGCGCGCCGGATGCGCGAAGGCGGCAGGCCGTCGTTTCCGCCGCCCGCCCGCGACGCGCTGGTCCTGGGCGGCACGGTGTTCGACTTCCTCGCCCGCGAGGCGGGCCCGGACGCCGCCGACGCGCTCGCGCTGGCCCGGACCCCGGAGGCCGCGATGAAGGCCCTTGGCTCGGCCACGGGCCGCCGCTGGGAGGACTACCTGGCGGGCTTCGCTGCCGGCTGAGGCGAGCCCTCGTCCAGCACCTGAAGCAGGGCCGCAACCACGCGTTCGTCGAACTGGCTGCCGGCGCCGGCCAGCAGCTCGGCCCGCGCCTGGGCGTCGGACATGGCGGCCCGGTAGGGGCGGTCCGAGGTCATGGCGTCGTAGGCGTCGCAGGCCAGCACGATCCGCGAGCCCAGCGGGATCGACTCGCCGGCCAGGCCGTCGGGGTAGCCGCCGCCGTCCCAGCGCTCGTGCTCGTGGCGGATCAGCGGCAGGACCTCGGACAGGAAGTCGACCGAGGACAG
>DASQLM010000284.1:0-2545 GCA_035630015.1 Thermoleophilaceae bacterium
GCGAACACGTTGGCGCCCCAGCTCTCCAGGACCAGGCCGTCCAGGTCCACCAGCAGCGGCAGCGCGGGGGCCACGTCGTCCCTGAGCGCGTCGAGCAGGCGGCGGTCGGCCCACTTGTGCGCGCCGATGCCGCCGGGCACCATGACCGGCACCAGCGTCGCCGGCCCGCGGCGCGGTTCGAACGTCTTCACGACGATCGCCGCCGGCTCGGCGCTGCCGGGCACGTAGGTCACGCGCATGCGGCCGGGGCCGGGGTGGGCCGCGGCGGCCTGCTCGATCCGGTCGGCCAGGTCGCCGGGTAGCGACGCGCCGTAGAGCTCGGTCACGCTGTCGCCCAGGCGCGCCAGGTTCGCGGGGGCGGCCAGCGCCAGGCCGTCACGCACCATCAGCGTGGTGAACACACCGATCTCGGGGTCGGGCCGCGGCGTGGGCTCGGGCCCCCGCCGCACCATCCGGGGTCGATCGTGCCGGCCATCCGAGGCGAATCGACCCCGCGCGCCGATGGCCTCCAGCAGCGGCGCGGCCTTGACCGCGCACTCGCGTGCCTCGGCGGCCGGGTCGGAATCCGCCACCACGCCGCCGCCCACGCCGAGCCAGGCCCGGTCGGCGGCGAACTCGAACGTCCTGATGGCCACGCTGAGCTCCAGCCCGGCGGCCGGCGATGCGAAGCCGAGCGCGCCGGTGTAGACCTCGCGGCCGGTGCTCTCCACCTCGGCGATCACGTTCTGGGCCGCGATCTTCGGCGCCCCGGTCACCGAGCCCGGCGGGAAGCAGGCGCGCACGAGGTCGGCGTCGGCCGCACCGGCGCGCAGCTCGCCGGAGACCTCGGACACCAGGTGCCAGACGCCCGCGTGCGGGCGTGCCTGCGCCAACGCGTCCACTGTCACCGAGCCGGGCTGGCACACGCGCCCGAGGTCGTTGCGCATCAGGTCCACGATCATGGTGTTCTCGGCCCGGTCCTTGGCCGACGTCTCCAGCTCCGCCGGGTCGACCGAGCGCGGCCGGGTGCCTTTGATCGGCGCCGTGCGCACCCGCCGGCCGCGGCGCTCCAGGAACAGCTCGGGCGACAGGCTGGCCACCGCCGTGCCGTCCGGGCCGCCCACGAAGGCCGCCCGGTCGGGCGCCAGCGCGGCCACGCCGGCGGCGAACAGGTCCAGCGGGTCGCCCTCCAGCGCCGACTCCAGTCGCAGGCACACGTTGGCCTGGAACAGGTCGCCCGCGTGGATGCGCTCGCGCGCCGCGGCCACCGCCAGCTCGTGCCCGCCGGTGCCGGGCACCGAGGACCAGGGCCCGGTGGTGAACGGCCGGGGCTCGGCCGCCCGCTCGCGCAGCTCGGCCTCGCGCGCGGCCAGCGCGTCGGCCCGCTCGGGCGTCCACAGGCACTCGAACCACCACCGGCCGTCGGCATCCAGCCGCAGCAGGTGGTCGTAGAAGGCCAGCTGGAAGTCCGGCAGGGGGTGGGGCCGCGGGGGCGAGGGGTCCAGCCGCTCCACCCGCCCTCCGAGGCGGTATCCCAGCCACCCCACCCAGCCGCCGTGCACGCCCGGGCCCTGGACGGCGTCGAGTTCGAGCAGGGCGAACGGGTCCTCGCCGGGCCCGGCCAGCCGCACCGGGTCCGACCCCACCAGGGCGCCGCCACCCGCCCAGGCTCCGGTGAGCGCGAAGGGCCGCTCGTCGCCGCGCACGAGCAGCGCCGCCCGCTCGGGCGGGAGCGTCCAGTCGAGGCCGGTG
Organism: Thermoleophilaceae bacterium; assembly: GCA_035630015.1. Classification (GTDB taxonomy): domain Bacteria; phylum Actinomycetota; class Thermoleophilia; order Solirubrobacterales; family Thermoleophilaceae; genus JAAYBF01. The sequence goes on from DASQLM010000284.1 coordinate 1,732, forward strand.
CGTCGCGCTTCCACGCAGATAGTGTGGCGCCATGGCCGCGATGAAATGGTGGGGCTGGGGACACGAGGACGTGTCCTTCACCCACGAGGACAAGCCCGAGCTGGCCCCGTTCATCCAGAAGGCGCTGCAGCTGGACGTGACCAAGCCGGGCACCGAGCGGCCCAAGGAGCTCGACGAGCTCGACGTGCCCGACCCGGTGTTGCCCGACGCGCTGCGCGGCGCGCTGGAGAAGGCGGTCGGGGCCGAGTACGTGTCCACCGACCAGCTGGACCGCGTGGTGCACACGCGCGGCAAGAGCCTGCGCGACCTGGTGCGCCAGCGCCGCGGCGACATGCCGCGGGTGCCCGACGCCGTCCTGCGGCCCGGCGACGAGGCGGCGGCCGAGGCGCTGCTGGCCGCCGCGCTGGAGGCCGACGCGGTGGTCATCCCCTTCGGCGGCGGCTCCAGCATCTCGGGCAGCGTGGAGGCCGAGCCGGGCGAGAAGCGGCCGGTGCTGTCCGTGGACATGGGCCGCCTGGACCGCGTGCTGGACGTGGACCCCACCTCGCGGCTGGCGCGGATCCAGGCCGGGGTGTTCGGACCCGAGCTCGAGCGCCAGCTGGGCGAGCGCGGCTGGACCATCGGCCACTTCCCCGACTCGTTCACCCACTCCACGCTAGGCGGCTGGATCGCGACGCGCTCGTCGGGCATGCAGTCCGACCGCTACGGCGACATCGCCGACCTGACGCGCGGCCTGCGCGTGGTCACCCCGTCGGGCGTGCTGGTGGTGCGGCCCGTGCCCTCCACCTCGACCGGCCCGAGCGTGCGCGAGATG
>DASQLM010000285.1:0-7762 GCA_035630015.1 Thermoleophilaceae bacterium
CAGGTCTACGGCGGGTACGGCTTCATCAAGGAGTACCCGGTCGAGAAGCTGATGCGTGACGCCAAGATCATGCAGCTCTACGAGGGCACCAGCCAGATCCAGCGCCTGGTCATCGCCCGCGAGACGCTGATGCCGCGCCGCGCGGAGACGCCCGCCGCCGCATAGCCGTGAGCCGCCCCCGGCGTCGCCGGGGGCGGTGTAGGTTCCCTCCATGAGGGCGGTCGTGATCACGAAGGCCGGGCCACCCGAGGTGCTCCAGGTGCAGGAGCGCCCCGATCCCCGGCCAGGGCCGGGCCAGGTGCGCGTCGAGGTCGGCGCCGCGGGCATCAACTTCGCCGACCTGATGGCCCGCCTGGGCCTGTACCCCGACGCCCCGGACCTGCCCGCTGTCGTGGGCTACGAGGTGGCCGGCACCGTTGCCGAGCTTGGCGAGGGCGTCGACCGCTTCGCCGTCGGCGACCGGGTGATGGCCGGCACGCGCTTCGGCGGCTACTCCGAGCAGGTCGTGGCGAACGTCTCCGACACCGCGCCGCTGCCCGACGCCCTGTCCTTCGAGCAGGGCGCGGCCGTGCCCGTGAACTACCTGACCGCCTATCTGGGCCTGCGCCGGTTCGGCGCGCTGGAGCCCGGCGAGCACGTGTTCCTGCACGCCGCGGCGGGCGGGGTGGGCATCGCGGCCACCCAGATCGCCAAGCACCACGGCGCCGAGGTCTGGGGCAGCGCCTCGCCAGGCAAGCACGACGCCATCCGCGGCTTCGGCGTGGACCACGCCGTGGACTACACGCAGAGCGGCTGGGAGAAGGGGCTGCCTCCCATGGACGTGGTCATGGACGCCCTGGGCGGCAAGAGCTTCCGCCGCAGCTACGACATGCTCCGCGCCGGCGGGCGGCTGATCGCCTTCGGCGCGGCAGGTGTCGTGGACGGCGACAAGCGCAACCTGGTCGCCGCCGGCAAGACCGCGCTGACCATGCCGCGCTTCAACCTGATCAAGCAGATGTCGGCGTCGAAGTCCGTGATCGGGCTGAACATGCTGACCATCTGGGACGAGCTGGGCTCACTGGAGCCGTTCATGGCGGCCATCGAGGGCCTGCTGGACGAAGGGGTGCTGCAGCCCGTGGTGGCCGCGTCGTTCCCGTTCGACCGCGCCGCCGAGGCACACCGCTATATCGGCGAACGGCGCAACGTCGGAAAGGTGGTGCTGACCCCGTGAAGGGACCCGTCCTGATCACCGGCTGCTCGACCGGCATCGGCCGGGCCACGGCCGAGCGCCTGGCAGGCGCCGGCCACACCGTGTACGCCACCGCGCGCAGGCCCGAGGCGGTGGCGGATCTGGAGGCCAAGGGGTGCCGGACGCTGGCACTGGACGTGGACGACGAGGAGTCGATGCGGGCCGCTGTGACCGCCGTCGAGGAGGCCGACGGCCCCGTCGGGGCACTGGTCAACAACGCGGGCTACAGCCAGTCGGGCGCCGTGGAGTCGGTGAACATCGACGACATCCGGGCCCAGTTCGAGACCAACGTCTTCGGCCTGATCCGCATGTGCCAGCTGGTGCTGCCCGGCATGCGCCAGGCCGGCCGCGGGCGGATCGTGAACGTGGGCTCGATGGGCGGCAAGCTGACCTTCCCCGGCGGCGGGATCTACCACGCCACGAAGTACTCGGTCGAGGCCCTGAGCGACGCGCTGCGGTTCGAGGTCAAGGGCTTCGGCGTGGACGTGGTGCTGATCGAGCCGGGCCTGATCGTCTCGGACTTCGCCAGCGCGGCCACCGCGTCGATCGATGCCGGCACGGCGGGAGACGGGCCCTACGCCGACTTCAACCGCGCCGTCGGCAAGGCCACCGCCGATGCCTACGAGGGCCCGACGGCCAAGCTGGGCGGGCCGCCGGAGGCGGTGGCGAAGGTGATCGACAAGGCGCTGACCACCCGCCGGCCCAGGCCCCGGTACACGGTCACGCCCTCGGCGCGGATCATCATGGGCCAGCGCAAGCTGCTCAGCGACCGGATGTGGGACCGGTTCGTGGGCACCCAGTTCCCGCGGCCCTCGTAGCGGGCGCATGCGTCACCATTGCCCGGCATGGCCGAGCGATCCAAGCGCGAGCGCAGCCGGGAGGCCGCGCGCGAGGCGGTTGCCCAGGCGGGGCAGCGGACCCGGGCTCCGCGCCAGCCACGCCAGGGCCAGGATCCGTTCAGCGGCGAGATGCGCCGGCGCCAGGTGGTGCCGCTGCTGGTCTTCCACCTGATCGCGCAGGGCCCCTCCTACGGCAACCAGCTGATGGAGCGCATCGGCTCGCTGACCGAGGGCGTGCTGTCGGTGAACCCCAACACGATGTACCCGCTGCTGCGCAAGCTCGAGGAGGACGGCCTGATCGAGGGCCAGTGGGAGCACCCCGAGCGGCGCTCCCGCCGGTTCTACTCGCTGACCCGCAAGGGCCGCGCCGAGTACAAGCGGCTGCTGGAGGACGTGCGCCCCCTGCTGGAGAGCGTCAAGCACTCGGTCGACGGCATCCTCGACGAGGTCTACGACACGTGAGCCGGACGGTGGAGGCAGCGGGCCACGTGGCCCTCCAGCCGGACGAGGCCGCCGCGCTGTGGCGCGACCCGCGCCGCTGGTCGGCGTTCGTGGAGGGCTTCCAGCGCATCGAGGAGCTGGCCCCCGGGTGGCCGGAGCCGGGTTCCCGGGTGGTCTGGGACTCCGGCCCGGGCGGCCGCGGCCGGGTGACCGAGAAGGTGGCCGAGAACGCCCCGACCCGGTTCGCCACCAAGGTCTACGAGGACCGCCTGTACGGCACCCAGTCCGCCACGTTCGCGCCCGACACCGAGGGCGGTGCCTCCGTGGTGCTGAGCCTGGAATACGAGCTGAGCGGCGACAACCCGCTCAACCCGGTCACCGACCTGCTGTTCATCCGCCGCGCGCTGCGCGACGCGCTGGGGCGCACGCTGCGCCGGTTCATCGTCGAGGCGGAGGAAGAAGCCGCACTCCGGTAGCGTCCTGGCCGACCAGCCAGTTTTCCACGAGCCCAGGAGAGAGCTTTGGCCAAGAAGGAGCCCCGTCAGCTGCAAGGAAAGGTCGTCGCCATCACCGGCGCGGCACGCGGCATCGGCCTGGCCACGGCCCGCGCCTGTGCCGCCAAGGGAATGAAGGTGGCCATCGGCGACCTGGACCTCGGCGAGTCCCAGAAGGCCGCCGCCTCCGTGAACGGCGCCGAGGGCTTCGCCCTGGACGTGACCGACAGCGAGTCCTACGAGCGCTTCCTGGACGGCGCCGAGGAGCGGCTGGGCGCCGTCGACGTGCTGATCAACAACGCCGGGATCATGCAGCTGGGCCCGTTCCTGTCCGAGACCGAGGCCACCGCGCACCGCCAGGTGGACATCAACATCCACGGCGTCCTGAACGGCATGCGCCTGGTCCTGCCCCGTTTCCAGGCGCGCGGCACCGGCCATCTGGTGAACATCGCCTCGTCCGCCGGCAAGGGCGGCTTCCCGGGCGGCGTGACCTACTGCGGGACCAAGCACTTCGTGGTCGGCGCCTCCGAGGGCATCCTGGCCGAGGTGCGCGACCTGGGCATCGAGGTCTCGTGCGTGATGCCCGTGGTGGTCAAGACCGAGCTGGCCGCCGGCCTGCAGGAGACGCGCGGCGTCAAGCACGTGACCCCCGAGGACGTGGCCAACGAGATCGTCTCGGCGCTGGAGCAGCCGCGCTTCGACGTGTACGTGCCGCGCTCGGTGGGACACATCACCCGCGCCATGGCGGTGCTTCCCCGCGGCGGCCGCGAGGCGGTCGGCCGCGCCCTGAAGGCCGACAAGGTCCTGGCCCAGGTGGACGACAAGGCTCGCGAGGCGTACGAGCTGCGCGCCAGCCGCTCGGAGCCGAGCCTGAACGCGGGCGAGGACCAGAAGCAGCTCACGAAGTGACCGTCGCGAAGGCCGCCGTCGTCGGCGCAGGGACCATGGGCCGGGACATCGCCAAGGTCCTGGCGGGCGCCGGCGTCGAGGTCCTGCTCAAGGACGTGGACGCTGCGCTGGTCGAGATCGACGAGCCCGGCGTTACGGGCACCACGTCCTACGAGGGCTTCGGCGACGTGGAGTTCGTGATCGAGGCGGTGCCGGAGGTCGTGGAGCTCAAGCAGGCCGTGTTCGCCGAGCTGGACTCCTGCACCCCGGGACAGGCGATCCTGGCCTCCAACACCTCGTGCCTGTCGATCACCGAGATCAGCGAGGCCACCGTCAGGCCCGACCGCGTGGTGGGCTTCCACTTCTTCTACCCGGCCACGATGGCCCGGCTGATCGAGGTGGTCGAGGGCGCCGACACCGCCGAGGAGACCGTCGCCGCGGCCACCGGGTTCGCCCAGCAGCTGCGCAAGACGCCGATCCGCTGCGGCGAGGCCCCCGGCTTCGTGGTGAACCGGATCCTGACGGCCGCGAGCTCCGAGGCTTGGCGGATGGTGGACGAGGAGGGTGTCTCCACCGAGGAGGTGGACGCGGCGATCAAGGACTCCGGTGGCCCCGTCGGCCCGTTCCACCTGGTCGACCTGCTGGGCCTGGACACGGTCCTGCACGTGGCCGAGCACCTGCACGCCAGCTACGGCGGTGAGCGCTTCTACGTGTCGGAGGCCATGCGCGAACGGGTGCGCGACGGGCATCTGGGCGTGAAGACCGGCAAGGGCTTCTATGAGCATTGATCAGCTGCCGGAGCGGGTGGCGCTGAAGACGCTGGTGGAGGCCTGCCTGGTCCTGGAGGAGGGCGAGGCCTCGGCCAAGGACATCGAGGTGGGCATGATGATGGGCGCCGGCATCCTGCCCGGCCCCTTCGCCCGCGCCGACGAGCAGGGCCTGGACACGCTGCTGGAGTCGCTGGAGCGTGCCCGCTCCGAGTGGGGCGAGGCCTTCGCGCCGCCGGTCGTGCTGCGCCGCCTGGTGGCCCAGGGACGCCTGGGCAGGAAGAGCGGCCAGGGGTTCTTCGCCTACCCGCAGCCCGACGAGGAGCGCGAGACCGTTTCGCTGGAGACCCGCGGCGACGTGGGCATCCTGTGGCTGGACCGGCCGCCGGCCAACGCGCTCTCGCCGGAGCTGATCGGCGAGCTGGGGGAGCTGTGGGGGTCGGTGGACGGGCGCCTGCGGGCGGTCGTGTTCGCCTCCTCGAACATCTTCACGTTCTGCGCCGGCGCCGACATCAAGGCGTTCACCAGGATGGACCCGGCCCAGGGCAAGGAGCTCATCGACGCGGCGCACGGCCTGTTCCGGTCCTTCGAGCGCTCGTCCACCGCCACCATCGCCGCCGTGAACTCGCTGGCGTTCGGGGGCGGCTGCGAGCTGGCCATGGCCTGCGACGTCCGGCTGGCGGCCGAATCGGCAAGCTTCGGCCAGCCCGAGATCGACCTGGGCATCATCCCGGGCTTCGGCGGCACCCAGCGCCTGCCGCGGCTGGTGGGGGAGGCCGCGGCGCTGGAGATGAACCTGACCGGCGCTCCGATCGACGCCTGGGAGGCCCACCGCCTGGGCCTGGCCAACCGCGTTGTGCCCGATCACGAGTTGCTGGACACCGCCCTGACGTGGGCGCGTGACCTGGCCGGCAAGGCGCCACTGGCCGTCGAGCAGATCAAGCACGTTTCCGCCGCCGGCGACCTGGACCAGGGCATCGAGGACGAGAAGCAGGCCTTCGGCGCGGTGTTCGGCTCCGAGGACGCGAAGGAGGGGATCGCGGCATTCCTGGGGAAGCGCCAGGCGAGCTTCAAGGGCAGGTAGGGCCCGCCCGGCTGGCCGAGCTGCTGCAGGCGGCCCGGTCCGCGGTGGTCCTGACCGGCGCCGGCATCTCGGTGCCTTCGGGCATCCCGGACTTCCGCACGCCCGGCACGGGCATCTGGGCCAACGTGGACCCGATGGAGGTCGCCCACATCGACGTGTGGCGGCGCGACCCCGACCGCTTCTGGCACTTCTACGGCGCCCGCTTCGCCTCCCTGCGCGAGGTCCGGCCCAACGCGGCCCACGAGGCGGTGGCCGAGCTTGAGCGCCGTGGCCTGATCGACGGCGTGATCACCCAGAACATCGACCGCCTGCACCGCGCGGCCGGCAGCAGCGACGTGGTGGAGGTGCACGGCTCGATCGAGTGGAGCCACTGCCCGGTCTGCGGCGGGCGCGTGGGCCTGGAGCAGGTGGTGGACCTGCTGGAGGCGGGCCAGGGCGCTCCCGAGTGCACCTCGTGCGTGACGCCGCTCAAGCCGGGCGTGGTCCTGTTCGGCGAGATGCTGCCGATGGAGGCTATGGCCCGCGCCGAGCGCCTGGCCCAGGGTGCCGACCTGATGATCTGCATCGGATCGTCGCTGGTGGTCTACCCGGTGGCCGGGCTGCCCGAGCTGACGCTGGGCGCCGGCGGACAGGTGGCGGTGGTCACCGAGAGCGAGACGCCCTACGACGACCGCGCTGCCGTCCGGCTGGGGGGCGACGTCGTCGCGGAGCTCGACGCCGTCCTGGCCGCCCTGTGAGCGGGTCGTAGGCCAGGCCGCCGCCCCGGGGAGAGAGGGGGCGACGGCCCTGCGGCCCATGACTCCCTCATCGTCGGCGTTGCCGGTCCCGCTCGTTATCGACCGATGGCCCAAATCCGCCCCGGCCCGCTCGACGGCTGGTCCTGATCGTGCGGGTCGGCGCGAGCTCAGCGCCCGCGCAGGCGGTGGGCCCGTAGCGCCGCCTCCATGTGCTCCAGCGCGTCCTGGACGGCGGTGGCGGCCTCCGGATCGATCGCCCCGCGCAGCGCGGCGTTGGCGGCCTGGCCCACCGGCTCCCGGTCCGCCTCCAGCGTCGCCCGGCGGCTGTCGGGAAGCTCGGCCTCGCTCAGCAGGCTCTCCAGCGCGATCCGGACCTGCAGCGCCGCTTCGCGGCGCCGCTCGGCGTCCACGTCGGCCCGTGCCCTGAGCACCAGCTCCTCGCACGCCAGCGCGGACTGGCGCCCGCCCAGCAGCGCCGCGAAGCGCTCGTCGGGGGCCTCCATCGACCGCTTGACCTTCGCGCCCCGGCGGGGCAGCTCCAGGGCCTGGCCGAACCGGCCCTCGGCCACCTGCTCGCCGGAGCCGCTGCCCACCCGCACCACCAGCGCCGAGTCGCGGGTCACGTCGCGGGCGCCGGCGTCCGCGCGGGCGGTCCGGTGGGCGTGCAGGGCGCGGTTGAGCACCGCCACCGCGCCGGCCACCTCGGCGTCCATCCGCTCGCGGTCGCCGCGCAGTTCCTCCAGCCACGTGGCGGCCTCGGCCGCGTCGCGGAACGGCTTCGGCCGGATCACCGTGGCGCGGGAGGTGGGCACGGGCTCGGGCGCGGCCTCCTGGACCTCCTGTCCCCGGCGGCCCCTCAGGAGGCGCCGCTGGGGCGCTCCGAGCGTGCGCAGGGCCAGCACGTGCTCCAGCTCGTCCGAGCCGGCCGTCCGGACCAGGTAGCGGCCGTCCAGCGGGCCCAGCAGGTAGCCGAACTCCAGCTGAACGAAGCCGAAGGGAGCCGCTGGGCTACTCGCCGCGATGGGCGTCGGAGGCGCGCTTGGCGGGCAGCGCGTACTTCGATGGCTTGGTCGGCACGACCGGGTTGTCGATCGAGCGCAGCTGCTTGAGCAGGTCGGACCACTGGCCCGGCTTGAGCACCGCCATGGCCTGGCGGCCGAGCTTCTTGTTGTCGCCGAACAGCGGCCGGAAGCCCACGTGGATGTGGTCGGCGTGGTCGCCCATGGCCACCGTCGGGCCGCCCAGCTCGAGCAGGCTGATGACCTGGTCCGGCGCCATCGTGCC
>DASQLM010000286.1:0-5023 GCA_035630015.1 Thermoleophilaceae bacterium
GCTGCCCGGCAAGAAGAGCGCCCCCGCGCAGGCTGGTGCGCGGGGGCGTCCAGGGATCGCATCTCTCCTCTCAATCCCAGCCGGCGGAGGGGACGCTCGGTCCCCAACGTCGTCGGCCTATGTGCGGAATGTAACGCAATCCCGCGTGTCGTGTCGTGAAACGTTTCACGACACGGGCTGGTGCGATGGCATACGTTCGGCCCCAATCCAACCGAGGGGGAGCGATGAGCTATCTGGTGGTGCATTTGTGGCCGGGCGGGACCGAGGATCAGTACCGCGCGACCATCGCGGCGGTCCATCCCGACAGCGGGCTCCCGGAAGGGCAGGTCCATCACGCCGCCGGGCCCGCCGAGGGCGGCTACCTCGTCTCCACGATCTGGAGCTCCAAGGATGATTGCGACCGCTTCGTAAGCGAGGTGCTGCTGGGCGGGCCCCCTGCCGAAGGAGGCTTCTCGGGCGAGCCGCAGGTGCTCGAAGCCGAGATAGCCAACCTTCAGGAGGGCTGACCGTCAGGCCGCGACGCGGTCCCGCCGCTCGCCCTCGTCGCGGATCTTCTCGCCCTTGTAGGGGCCGGGCTTGGGCCGCGGCTTGCCGCCGGGAAACGCCAGCCGCAGGATGGTGCGCTGCACCATCCCCCACTGCTGCAGGAACGGGCCGGTGTTGTAGGGCAGCTCGTAGCGCTCGCAGATCTCCCGGACCTTCGGCGCGATCTCGCCGTACCGCGTGCTGGGCATGTCGGGGTACAGGTGGTGCTCGACCTGGTAGCTCAGGTTGCCGGAGGCCACGTGGAACATCGGCCCCCCGTCGATGTTCACCGCTCCGAGCAGCTGGCGCACGTACCGGGCGCCGCGGCTCTCGTTCTCGTAGTCCTCCTTATTGAACACATACGCCTGGTCGGGGAAGTGCCCGCAGAAGATGATCGCGTTGGACCACACGTTGCGGATGATGTTCGCGGTGAAGTCCGCCCAGAACGTCTTGCGGAACGTGTCGATGGCGATCTCGGCGGGGGTCGCTGGCGCCGGCTTGCGCCGCAGCTTGCCCGGCAGCTTGTCGGCGAGCTTCTGGGAGCGCGGGCGGCGCGACTCCACGAGCTTGCGCACCCCGAGCTCGGCCGCGGTGGTCACACCGGCGCTGAGCGCCGGGAAGGCGATGTAGTCCTTGATCACCTGGGCCTTGGCCTTGCCGGCCATGCCCTTCAGGTCATCCTTTACGTCGGCCCACTTCTTCTCGCCCGCACGGATGGCCTCGATGTCCATGTCGTGCACCGCGACGCCCCACTCGAAGAAGGCCATGAGGAACAGGTTCAGGATCGGCTGTCCCAGGTACCTGGGGTGCCACTTCTGTTCGGGATCGATGCGCATGACCTCGTAGCCCAGATCCTTGTCCAGCCCGAGCACGTTGGTGTACGTGTGGTGGATGTAGTTGTGGGAGTGCTTCCACGCCTCCTTGGTCGAGGCGGTGTCCCAGTCCCAGCTCGTGGAGTTGATGACCGGATCGTTCATCCAGTCCCACTGGCCGTGCATCACGTTGTGGCCGATCTCCATGTTCTCCAGGATCTTGGCCGCGCCCAGCGTGGCGGTGCCCAGGACCCACATCGGCTTGTACCGGGCCGCAAGGAGCTCCACGCGGGCGATCAGGACCAGCCGGCGGTGCAGCGCGATCATCCCGCGGATGTATGCGGCGTCGCGCTCGCCGAGCGAGTCGAAGACCTCGTCGTGCAGGTCGTCGAACTCCTTGCCGATCGCCTCGATCTGCTCGTCGGTCAGCTTGTGCAGCGGATTTTCCATCTCGGTGGGCATGCGTCCCCTCCCTTTCAGAGTTCGATCTCGATCGCGCCCTCCGGCGCGTTGATGCAGGTGCGGATGGTCTCGCCGTCGGTTCCGGAGACCTTCCCGGTTCTCAGGTCTCGTATCTGACCCGACTTCAGAGTTCCCACGCAGGTGTGGCAGATGCCCTCCCGGCATCCGTACGCCAGCTCGAGGCCGGCCTCCTCGCCGGCCACGAGGATGGGCTGGGAACCGTCGCTCTTGGCCTCGGTGTCGCTCTTGAGGAACTTGATCGTGCCGCCCTCGCCCTCCTCGACGTCCTCGCCGCCCAGGACCGGCTGGAACCGCTCCATGTGCAGCAGCTCGCGATCGCCGTGTTCCTTCCAGTGTTCCTCGAGCGCCTCCAGCAGCTCCGGCGGTCCGGAGATGTAGGCCGTGCGCTCCTTCCAGTCCGGGCAGAGCTCATCCAGGTCCGCCGGCTTGAACCGCCCGACGTCGGTGGCCGTGTGCTGCTCGTGCAGGATGAACTTGTCGTGCTTCTCGGCCATCTCGCGCATCTCGTCGCCGAAGATGACCTCCTCGGGCGTGCCGGCAGAGTGGATATGCATCGTGTCCGGCAGGTCGCCCTCGTGGGCCAGCGAGCGCAGCATGCTCATGATCGGCGTGATGCCGCTGCCGGCGCTGATGAACAGAATCTTCTCCGGCACCGGATCGGGCAGCAGGAAGTCGCCCTCCACCCCGCCGAGGCCGACGATCGCGCCGTGCGGGCCCTTGCGCACCAAGTAGGGCGACACCACGCCCTCGTCCACGTTCTTGACGGTGATCGAGATGCAGCCGTCCTCGCGCTTGGGATCGGAGGTCAGCGAGTAGGCGCGCCAGTGCCGGCGGCCGTTCAGGTCCACCCCGATGCGCAGGTACTGGCCGGGCTCGTGGCCCTCCCACTCGTAGCCCGGCTGGATCACCACGGTGCACGCGTCGGGGGTCTCCTCCTTGACGTCCACCACCTTGCCGCGCAGCTCCCGCGTGGACCACAACGGGTTGATCAGCTCCAGGTAGTCGTCCGGCAGCAGCGGCGACGTGAACGCGCTGATGAAGCGCAGAACACGACGCTGGACACGCGGGACTTTCGGGGGGGCACCTCTCTCGGCCATGGCGGGACCATAGCGACCTCGACACCGATCGGTGTAAGTGTCCCCGCGCCGAGCGGATCTGCCCGATCACGCCTAGTGTCGCCGTGTGTTCGAGCTGGCCCAGGCCGCCCAGGAGCAGGCCGTGCCGGGCTGGGTGATCGCCGTCGCGTTCGCGGTGCCTGCCGTGATCATGCTGCTGGTTCTGCGCTGGGCCCTGAAGGGACGGGCCCGCCAGGGCCGCCAGCGGCGGGCGGCGCGCTCACGGCGGGGCGGCGAGGCGCTGGACCGCGGCTCGGCGGCCGCGATCCCCGACGGCGGCGAGTACAACGGCGACGCGCTGCTGCGGGCGCTCTCGGTCAAGCCCGAGGACCACGGGCCCGACGGGGACGGCAACCCCCACGACGAGGGCTCGGCGGGCACGATGCTGGGCCTGCGCTCGAAGATCAGCTCGAGCACGGACCTGCTGGAGCCGCACCTCTACTGGGGCCCGCGGTCGGCCGGCCAGGTGTTCGTCCGCCTGGGGCCCGACGAGAAGATCGCGGGCGGCTCCGAGCTGTACTCCGAGCGTCACCTGCGCTCGGTCACGGTCCTGCGCGTGGATGCCCCCGAATTCACGCTCGAGGGGCGCTCGGGGCGCCCGCGCCCGGCGGGCCCTGCGCCCACCACCCTGACCACGGCTCTGGATCGCATGGAGCCCAACCCGGACATCTGGGACCGGCAGCTGGTGGTGGGCGGGCCGGACGGCATCGTGGCCACCCGGCCCTCGGGCGGGTCCGAGTTCGGGGGATGGCTCTACGACCTGTGGCTGCTCGAGCGGCTGGCCGCGGCGATGAGGCTGACCCCGTTGCCCAACGCGCGCATCGGCCCCGCGTGGACGGTCCCCTACGGCCTGGGCCGGTCCACCAAGCCCGAGCGATAGGCGGGCGAGATCGGGCGATCTCACCGATAGTGGACGTGTGATTCTGAGCTCGGCGCACGACCGGTACAGCAGGCAGATGCTGGACGCCCTGATGGCCGGCAACTCGGATCGCGCCCACGGGGTCGCCGTCGAGGCGTTCGACCACGGGCTGAGCCTGATCGACCTGCTGGACGACGTCCTGGCCCCGGCGCTGTGCGTGGTCGGGGAGCGCTGGCAGGAGGGGCTGGTGCGCCATACCCAGGAGCGCATCGCCACCGCGGCGGCCGAGTCGCTGCTGGAGCGCCTGACCGCCCGCACGCCGCCGCCGGACGCGCCCCTCTGGCTGGTGGCCACCGTCCGCGGCGACGACCACCGGATCGGGGTGCGCATGGCCACCGCGACGCTGGCCGACGCCGGCCTGCGCGTTCGCGCCGCCTACGGGCTCCACCCCGCCGACCTGGTGGCCGAGGCGCCGGCCCTGGCCGGGCTGTGCCTGTCCTGCTCGGGCCCCTGGAGCGTGGTCGACGCCCGCAGCGCGGCCGCGCAGGTCGCGGCCGCGGGCACGCCGGTGTTGCTGGGCGGCCGGGGCTGGGGCGAATGGGAGGGCGCGGCCGGCATCACGCGCGTGCCCTCGATGGCGGCGCTGGCCTCGCTGGCCGCGCCGCAGACCACGACCGCCTAGCGCGCCTCAGGCCGGAGCGGGCTCGGCCGCCTCGGGCGGGGTCTCCTCGACCTTGCCCGCGGCCATGCCGACCAGCGCGACCACGAACGCCACGGCCATGACGCCGGCCATCACGTAGAAGACCACCTGGCAGGCCTCGGCGAAGTCCGTCTGCACCTGGCCGAACAGGCGCCGCTCCTCCGGGTTCGTCTTGCCGCCGAAGCTGGAGGACGATCCGCCGCCGGCGTGGCTGATGGCGTCGGCGATCTGGTCGGCCCGGGCCTTGGGCAGCCCGGCCGCCGACAGGGTCTCCTCGACCTTGGCCTTGTTCTGCAGGGTCAGGATCGTGCCCAGCACGGCCAGGCCGACGCTGGCGCCGAAGTTGCGGAACGTCTGGGTGATGCCGGTGACCTCGCCGTAGCTGCCGCGCTTGGCCCGGTTCAGCGCGTCGGTGCTCACCGGGCCCAGGACCAGGCCGGTGCCGATGCCGGTCAGCGCCACCAGGTGCCACTGGGCGTTGAAGTCCAGGTCGGTCATCTTGTGCGCCCACAGCCCGAACCCGATCGCC
>DASQLM010000287.1:0-7850 GCA_035630015.1 Thermoleophilaceae bacterium
CCGCACGGTCGGCGACCTGACCGTGACCGGCGCGGTGCGGTCCACGGCGGCGACCCTCGAGGACGTGGTGGGCGAGATCGCCGCCACGCGCGTGACCGAGCGCGGCGAGACCCGCGCCGACGACCGCGTGACCGAGGCGGCGATGGAAGACAGGAAGAAAGAGGGCTACTTCTAGCCATGGCGATCGCGGAGGCCCCCATGCTGCGGCTGGCCACCTCCGGCTCCGTCGACGACGGCAAGTCGACCCTGATCGGACGGCTGCTGTTCGACTCCAAGCAGGTGCTGTCCGACCAGCTCGAGCACGTGGAGCGCGTGTCCGAGAAGCGCGGCGACGGCTACGTGAACCTGGCGCTGCTGACCGACGGCCTGCGCGCCGAGCGCGAGCAGGGCATCACGATCGACGTGGCCTACCGCTACTTCCAGACCGCGCGGCGCAAGTTCATCATCGCCGACACGCCGGGCCACGTGCAGTACACGCGCAACATGGTCACGGGCGCCTCGACCGCCGACCTGTCGATCGTGCTGGTGGACGCCCGCGCCGGCGTGGTGGAGCAGTCCAAGCGCCACGCGCACATCGCCTCGATGCTGCGCATCCCCCACCTGGTGGTTGCGGTGAACAAGATGGACCTGGTCGACTTCGACGAGGCCGTCTTCGACCGCATCCGGGACGAGTTCATCGAGTTCGCCACCGACCTCGATTTCGCCGAGGTCACGTTCATCCCGGTGAGCGCCTTGGACGGGGACAACGTGGTCGACCGCTCAGAGCGTTCCTCCTGGTACGACGGGCCGTCGCTGCTGGAGCACCTGGAGACGGTGGAGATCGCCAGCGACCGCAACCTCGAGGAGCTGCGCCTGCCGGTGCAGTGGGTGATCCGGCCGCAGTCGGCCGACCATCACGACTACCGCGGCTACGCCGGGCGGCTGGCCTCGGGCCTGCTGACCCCCGGCGACGAGGTCGTGGTCCTGCCTTCGGGGCGGCGGACCCGCGTGGCGGCCATCGACGGGCCCGACGGCGAGCTGGAGCAGGCGTTCCCACCCATGTCGGTGACGGTGCGCCTGGAGGACGACGTGGACGTGTCGCGCGGCGACCTGATCGCCGACCCGGCCAGCGCGCCCGAGCCGGTGCGCGAGCTGACCGCCGACGTGTGCTGGATGAGCGAGGCGCCGCTGGAGCCACGGGGGCGCTACGCGCTCAAGCACACCACCCGCACCGTGCGCGCGATCGTGGACGAGGTGGACACCCGCGTGGACGTGCACACGCTGGAGGACGACCCGGCCGAGAGCCTGGAGCTGAACGACATCGGCCGCGTGCGCCTGCGCCTGGGTGCGCCCCTGACGGTGGACCCGTACGCCCGCAACCGCGACACCGGCAGCTTCATCCTGATCGATGAGGCCTCCGGCGACACCGTGGGCGCGGGCATGATCGTCTAGGACGTGGACCCCGCGATCGTGGCCTTCGGCCTGGGGGTCGGGGTGCTGGTGGGCATGACGGGCATCGGCGGCGGATCGCTGATGACGCCGCTGCTGATCCTGGTGTTCGGCGTCAAGCCGGTGACGGCCATCGGCACCGACCTGGCCTACGGGGCCGTGACCAAGACCGTCGGCGGCATCAAGCACCTGCGCCAGAAGACGGTGGACATGCCGCTGTCGCTGTGGATGGGCGTCGGGTCGGTGCCGGCCGCGGTGGGCGGCGTCTACGTGCTGGGCGCCATCGAGCGCGCGCACGGAGCGGCGTTCGACAACACCCTGATCCTGGCGCTGGCCATCACGCTGCTGTTCTGCGGCGTCATGACGCTGGCCCGGGCGCTGTTCCTGAAGCGGATCGTGGGCCGCGAGCGCGAGAGCGTGGAGATGGGGCGCACGGAGAAGGTGCGCGCGGTGTTCCTGGGGCTGATCGTGGGCTTCGTGCTGGGGGTGACCTCCGCCGGCAGCGGCGCGCTGATCGCAGTCGGCCTGATCCTGCTGTTCCGGCTGGTGCCCCAGCGCGTGGTGGGCACCGACGTGTTCCACGCCGCGATCCTGCTGTGGGCCGCGGCCATCGCGCACCTGGTGGCCGGCAACGTGGACTTCCTGCTGGCCGGCAACATCCTGCTGGGCTCGGTACCGGGCGTGTGGGTGGGCAGCCACCTGTCGGTGCGGATCCCGGTCGCCACCCTGCGCACGGTGCTGGCCATCGTGCTGATCGGCTCCGGGCTGGGCCTGCTGACGAAGGCCGGGGTGGGAGTGCCCGCGTGGACGCTGGCCGCGTTCCCCGTCGTGGTCGCCCTACTCGTGGCCCGGGCGTTCCGCGCGCGCCGCGCTGCCGGCGCGCGGGACCGAGGCGGCGAGCACCACCCGGGCGGTCACCCGCCGGCCCCCCAGGCGCCCTGACACGCGCCGGCCCCTGAAGCGCAGCGCGCCGCGGTAACCGCGCGGCCCGGAGACCCGGATGCTGCCGCGGCGGCGGCGGTCGCTGTCGAACCGCTTGATCAGACCGGTCAGCCGCAGGCCGGGCACGTAGGAGAACCCGCTCAGGCGCAGGTCGTCGTCCAGCGAGTAGCGGCCCCGGCGCAGGCCGACGCCGCGGCCGTCCTCGCCGGCGAAGGCCACGTCGCCCACCACGTCCTCAAGCGTCTGGCTCACCGCCGCCAGCGGCTTCACACCCTTCAGGGACCGGGGCGGCAGGCTGGTGGGCCGCGGCGAGCGCGCGTCGCGGCAGGCGCGGGGGACGCTGCGGCCGGCGAAGAAGCGCGCGGCCAGACCGGTGGCGCAGCGGCTCAGGCCCGACCCCGGCGAGTGGCCGGCGCCGGCCACGGTGACCACCCGCGCGCGGGGAAGCGACTGCGCGAGCGTGCGGGCAGTCTCGAGCGGTGTGCGCACGTCGTCGGCGCCCTCCACCAGCAGCGCCGGCACGTCGGGCAGCGGGCCGCGTCCCGGCGAGGGGTCGCGTGCGGACTGGGGCCACAGCGAGCACAGGTCCAGCACGTCGCTGCCCAGGACGGTGGCGGCGTCGAACGGCGCGATCAGCGTCGGGGCCAGGGTCGCCGCGGCGGCGACCGAGCGGGCCCGGCGCTGCGCGAACGGGGTGGAGCGCGGCCACGGCAGCCGGGCCTCCTCACAGGTGGTGGCGGCGTACAGCGCCGAGCTCAGCTCCTCCGGTTCGAAGCCGCCGCTCTCGATGGCGATCGAGCGGCGCTTCAGTCGCAGCAGCGGCGCCGGGTCGCCGGCCAGGGCGGCCTTGACCGCCGCCGGGTAGCCGGAGCGCATCTCGGCCTCGAAGTCGCCCGAGACGAACGCGCCGAACAGGTCGTAGCGGCTGAGGGCGGCCCGCCGCGGACGGCCGCGGGCGTCGGGGAGCGTCCCGCGCAGCGGGCCGCCGGCGGCCATCCGCTGCACCAGCGTGGCCAGGTCGGCGACGGGGTCGCGGGTGAACGACCGGCAGCGCCGCGCGCCGCACAGCGCGCGCAGCACCCGCGGCACGGCCCGGAAGGTGTCTACCGCCAGGGCGTCGGCGCCGTCGGGGGCCACCACCGAGTCCAGCCCGAGGCGCTGGACGCGGGCCGGGTAGCGCAGCGCGTAGGCGGTGGCAGTGCGCGTGCCGTAGGACACGCCGTAGAGCGAGAGCTTGGGCACCGCCAGCCGGCGGCGCAGGGTCTCGATGTCGTCGGCGGTGTCGCGGCTGGTGTAGAACGCCCGCCGCGGTCCCAGCTTGGCCGCGCACTGCGCCGCCTGGCGCCCGGCGCGCAGGATGTTGGCCCGCTCCAGCGGCCGGCAGCGCAGCAGGCCGGAGCCGCCGCTGCCGCGCTGGTCGAACACCAGCACGTCGTGGGTCCGCCGGATCGGCCCGAGCGGCCCGAGCGAGTTGTCCGCGTACGCCGAGACCGCCGACTGCCCGGGACCGCCCGCCAGCAGCACGACCACGCCGCGGCGGCGCCCGGTGGCGGGCGCCCGGAGCACCCGCAGCCCGACCTTGCCCTTGACCGCCCCCGAGTAGTCCAGCGGCACGGTCACGCGGGCGCAGCGAAACGCGCCGCGGTCGCAATCCTCGAAGCGCAGCGCGGCGCCGGCCGCGGGCGGCAGGACCAGAAGGCCGGCCAGCACGGCCACCGCGATCAGCCCCCTTCGCACGAGGGGGATCATCGCGGGATCAGGGCAGCCGTGCGCCGTCAGGGATCTCGGCCGGCCCGTCCACCTCGACGACCCCGGTCACCACGACCCCGGCGCCGAACGTCACGTCGCCGCGCACGACCAGCCGCTCGGCGCCCACCAGCGACGGCGGCCCCTCCGGGAAGCGGGCCTCGAAGTCGGCCAGGAGCTTGTAGTGATCGCTGTCCAGGTCGACCCCGGGCTGGGCGTCACGGCCGCCGGCCAGCACCACGCGCCAGTCGTCGGTGACCTCGTAGCAGTCCGAGCGCAGCACCAGCAGGTCGTTGGTGGTCTTGACCGGGGCGAACCGGCGGCGGCCGACCTCGATGGCCTGCGCGCCGTCGAACACGCCGATGGCCGCGCCCATTGCCGTCTCCAGCTGGATCACCTCCGGCGATCCGGGGTCGCCCGGGTCCACCGTCTTGCGGTTCACGATCAGCGGCAGCGGCAGCGCCCCGCCCTCGGCGTCGAGCTTGGCGGCCAGCGCCCGCAGGTCGATCCACAGCGAGTTGGTGTTGAAGAACCGGTGCCGGTTGATGTCCTGGAAGGCGTCCTCGTCCTCGTCGGCGGTCTGGGCCGACTCGCGCAGGACGAGCTGGCCGTCGGCCAGGCGTCGTGCCACGTGCCCGCCCTTGCGGTCGTTCTCGCCGCGGCGCGAGACCTCCATCAGGAACGGGATCTCCTCGGCGCGGAACCAGCTGAGGATGCGCGGGTCCAGGACCGCGCCCAGGTTGTCGGCGTTGGAGACGAACGCCGTCTCGTAGCCCCGTTCCAGCAGTTGCTCCAGCAGCCCCGAGGCCACCAGCGCGGGGTAGATGTCGCCGTGACCCGGCGGGCACCACTCCATCTCCGGGTCGGCGTCCCACTCGACGGGGTCCAGCGACTCCGCTTCCAGCTTGGGCTCCTTGTTCTGCACAAAGTCCAGGGGCAGGTCGCCCTGCAGGTCCGGGTAGCGCTCGAGCACGGCCAGCGACTCGTCGCGGGTGCGGAAGCTGTTCATCAGCAGCAGCGGCACCCCGGCCGTCGTGGCCTGGTGGGCGATCAGGTCCAGGAAGGTCAGCCCGTCCTTGACCTCCACCAGGGACTTGGCCTTGGTCATGCCCATGCTGGTGCCCAGCCCGCCGTTGAGCTTGATCACCACCGCCTTCGCCAGGTCGCCGGGGTCGCCCTCGGGCAGCTCGTCCGCCCGCGGCAGGTCGCTCACGGGCTCGATGTCGGCCTCGGGCAGGATGCCCGTCTCGCCCCCGGCCAGTGCCTCGTAGGCGTGGGTGAAGGCGGCGATGGCAGCCTCGTGCACGCCCTCGGCCTCCATCTTCTCGACGCTGCGCTCCAGGGCCACGGCGGGCATCGTACGCGCACCGACTCACGAACAGTGCTGTTCATGTTTACTACGCGCATGGCCCTCACCAAGACCCCCTCACTGGACGGCCGCCGGGTGCTCATCACGGGAGCCGCCCGCGGCATCGGAGCCGAACTGGCCCGGAGGCTGCACCAGCGCGGCGCCCGGGTGGCGGTGGCCGGGCTCGAGCCCGAGCTGCTCGAGGCCGTGGCCGCCGAGACCGGCGGAGGGCCGTGGCGCGAGTGCGACGTGGCCGACCGCGATCAGGTCGAGGCCACGGTGGCGTACGCCGTCGAGGAGCTGGGCGGCCTGGACGTTGTGGTGGCCAACGCCGGCGTGGCCGCGCAGCTGCCGCTGATCGGGGGCAACCCCGAGATCATGGAGCGGACGCTGTCCGTGAACGTGATGGGCGTCTACAACACGCTGCGCGCCGCCGGTCCGCACATCAGCCACCCGGGTGGCTACGCCCTGCCGGTGGCCTCGCTGGCCGCCGCGGTCCACGCGCCGCTGCTGGGCGCCTACAGCGCGTCGAAGGCCGCCGTCGAGGCGCTGGGCAACACCCTCCGGGTCGAGCTCCGCTCCAGCGGCGCCAAGGTCGGGGTGGCGTACTTCGCCGAGCTGGACACCGACATGACCAAGCGCGGCTTCGGCACCGAGGCGGCGTCGAAGATGAAGCTGGGCGCCACCCACGTGGCGCCGCTGAAGGTGGGCATCGACGCCCTCGAGCGCGGCATCGCCCGCCGCTCGCGCCGGGTCTACGCCCCGCGCTGGGTGGGTCCGGTGCTGCCGGTGCGAATGGCCGTCCAGCCGCTGGTGGACCGCGGCGGCCAGCTGGGGCTGCGCAAGGCGCTCGAGGCCGCACGGCGTGAGGACGCGCCGCTGACCACCGGCCAGCCGGGGGCCGACCGCTGAGCGGCGCCCGCATCGCCCCCGGGCGCCGGAGCCAGATCGGCGTTGCCGCCTGGGTCTTCGCCGCCGTGGCCGGCAAGACGATGGGCGCGCGGCGCCCGCTGAACCTGTTCCTGACGCTGGGGCACCACCGGTCGCTCATGTGGAGCTGGCTGGTGTTCGCGGGCCGGCTGATGCCGGGCGGCCGGCTTCGGCGGCGCGAGAGCGAGCTCGTGATCCTGCGGGTAGCCCACCTGCGCGACTGTGAGTACGAGTTCCAGCACCACGTCCGCCTGGGCCGTCGCGCGGGCGTGACCGCGGACGACGTGGAGCGTGTGACCGTGGGCGCGGAGGCGCCCGGCTGGGCCCCGCGCGAGGCGGCGCTGCTGGCGGCGGTCGACGAGCTGCACGCCACCGGCGACATGGGCGACGCCACCTGGGCCACGCTGCGCGAGCACGTGGACGAGCGCGAGGCCATCGAGCTGTGCATGCTGGCCGGGCACTACGAGATGCTGGCGACGGTCATCGCCGCGGTGCGCATCCAGCCCGATTTTCCCCGCGGCGCATGAGCGCGGAGCGGGCGGCGGCCGAGCGCCTGCCCCGCGGCCGGCACAAGCTCAGCCGCGCCCAGGTGGTGGAGTCCCAGCGCCACCGGCTGCTCCAGGCCATGGCCGACGCGTTGGCCGAGAAGGGCTACACGAACACCTCGGTGGCGGACGTCCTGGCGCGCGCGGGCGTGTCCCGCGAGACCTTCTACCAGCAGTTCCCGTCCAAGGAGGAGTGCTTCCTGGAGACGCTGGACCACGCCAGCCGGATCCTGCTGGAGCGCGTCAGCGCGTCGGCCGGGGGCCAGGGGGCCGCCGCGGGGGTCGACCGGATCCTGGGCGGATACCTGGAGACCCTGGCCTCCGAGCCGGCCTACGCCCGCGTGTACCTGGTCGAGGTCTACGCGGTGGGCCCGCGCGCCGTCCGCCACCGGGTGGCCGCGCAGGAGATGTTCGCCGCCGCGCTGGCTGAGCAGCTGGGCGCCACCACCGACGACCAGCGCATGGCCTGCGAGGTCCTCGTGGCCGCGGTCAGCTCGATGGTCACCAACCGCGTGGCCCTCGGCGAGGCCGAGAGCCTGCCGGAGCTGCGCGAGCCCCTGGCCCAGTTCGTGCGCTCGGTGGCGCGGTCCGCGTTCGGCGCCGAGCTCTAGCGCCGTGACTCGGAAGTTCGCGATCAGTTATCGGGATGGCTGTGTGTGACTGGTGTACGGCGGCGACCGCAGCCGTGCCGGTGGCACGGCGAGGAGCCGATGGGTGCCAGGCGCGCACAGACGCCCGAGAACTGCCGTCGACCTAACGAATCACGACATCAGAAGGGCTCACCAGGCGATATCCCGCCGCCGCCGGCGCTCATCCACGTCGTCCAGCAGCTCGGCCAGCTCCAGCACCGAGTCGTCGGTCGGAAAGAACGGCTTGCCCGACGGGCTGCGCAGCTTGGCCAGGCCCAGCAG
>DASQLM010000288.1:0-3830 GCA_035630015.1 Thermoleophilaceae bacterium
CGCCCCCGAAGCGATCACCCGTTTCGGTGGCATCCGCGATCCCCGCCGAGTTCTGATTCCAGTACTGCGACCCGGTCGCGGTCAACCCCGCCGCGGATCCGTAGAGCACGTGCACCACACCGGTAGCGCCGAACGCACCGACGCCCTCGGCCGGCGCCCCGATCGCGAGATCATCACGACCATCGCCGTTGAAGTCACCGGTCGTCAACGTCGACCCGAACCCGTCACCAGCCTCCACCGCATCGGCGATTCCCGCCGAGTTCTGATTCCAGTACTGCGACCCGGTCGCCGACAACCCCGCCGCCGACCCATAGATCACATGCACGACACCCGCATCGGCCACCGCACCAACATCCTCACGGGCCGCGCCGACCGCCAGATCTCCGAAGCCATCGCCGTTGAAATCGCCCGGCACCGAGCCGTCGGAAGCCGCGTCCGGGCTCGGGGGTGAGCAGGCGATCGTGCCGGCTCGCAGCACATGGCCGCCGGTGTTGCCGTCGTCAGCCCAGAAGACCGGCTTGCTGGCGCCCACGCACTCGCTGGCCGGTGTGATGGTGAAGCCCTCGTTGTTGAGGTTCGCCATGCCCGTCGGACGCTCGTAGTACGTGACCGGGACGAAGCTGCCCTGCGTCGGGCCCGCTTGCGTTTGGACCTCGAAGACAGCGCTGCGGCCGTCGCAGTTGTTGTCGCAGACCACCCACAGCTGATTCGTCGCTGACTCCCAGTGCAACGCGCCGAAGGTTGGGAAGCCGCTGGCGAACGTGGCCACCCGGGTGAAGCTGCCTGACGTCTGGTCGAGGGCGTAGGCGTAGACGGACCCGTTGGCCTCCAGACCGACGAAGAACAGCCCCGTGCCGTGGTTGGGGTACGTCGCCGGGTTGTATGGAGCATCCGTGGCCTCGTCGACGAAGCCGGACTCGACCAGGGCGCTGTCGGGGACCCACTGCACCGACTCCGAACCCGCGTTCGCACCGACCACCGGCAGGTCCGGCGTCAGGTTCCACTCCTGGGTGGCAGTCAGGCTGGCGCCGGCCCCGGAGACGTCGTAGCGCAGCACCGACATGCGGCTGACCGCGCTGTTCGTGGCGTCGCGCTCCGAAGACACGTAGACGCCGCCTGCCGCACCGGCGTCGGTCAGCGTGACCCCCTCGGAGTCGGGCAGGCCGACGCCACCGGGGTAGGCAAGCGTCTTGCCGGTAGACCAGCCGTTGGCGGTGTCACGCACCCACTGGATGCCGTCCCACACCAGGCGCAGCAGCAGGCTGTTGCCGTTGTCGACGGCCCAGAGCACGCCTGGGCTCGCGGAGCCGGACCCCTCGTATTCCAGGCCGCTGACGTCCGTGCCGAGCACGTTCGCCTGGTCGACCGTGGTGACCGACGCACTGCCCGGCCATGGCTCCGTGACGAGCGGAGGCGGACAGGAGTTGGCAGCGCCCTTGGTGACGGCGCCCGTGGTCACGAACGAGCCCGTGCCGTCGGGGCAGCGCCCGAAGGTCGTGGCGGCGTGCGCGGTCCAGGCGTAGCCGTCGATCAGCGTGAGGCCATCCGGCAGGAAGACGCGAGCCGCGTCGTTGGAACCCATGCCGAACCCACCGGGGACGTCGGTATCCACGGCCAGGAACCCGCCCGCCGGGATCGAGGTGGCGGCCGGGATGGCCAAGGTGCGGCTGTCGTCGTTGTCCTTCAGGACGAGTCCGCTCACGTCGGTGGCCGTCACGCTCGTGTTCATCACCTCGATGAAGTCGGCGAGACCGTCGGACTCGACCTCGTTGACCTTGATGCTCGTCAGCGGATCGCCTGCCATGGCGGGCGGGCTGAGGACGAGGCACGTCGCGGCGACCGCCACGACGGCCATGAACGAGGACAGGCGGGGGTGATGCGGAGGCGATGACATGCGAACTCCTCGACGATTGCAGCCGAGTCTGCCCAGCGAGCGCAGCATAGTCGCACGTCCCTGCGCGAAGCAAACGACAGCCGGCGCGGACTCCGCGCCGGCTGCCGGAGCATGATGAACGGTCAATAGTCCGTGGAGACGACCAACCCGCTCGAGTAGCCGCCGAGGTGCGCCGTCCCGCTGCCGAGGAACTCGAGGCCATCCTCCACGCCGAAGAGGGCGTAGGCGTTCGGGTCGGTCGAGTAGCACCGGACGCGGGTGAAGATGCCCAGGCACGTCCCGAGGTTCGCCGCCTTGATCTGCGTGTTCGCGGCGTTGACGGCGTTGACGAGATGGGTGCGCGTGACCGCCCCGGCATATGTGTTGCCGGAGGGCTGGGTGCCCAGCACCGTCGTGGCACCGCCCCAGTTCTGCGCGTACGGCGTGCCCGCCGCGGTGAGGTCGCTGACGACGGCGACGAAGCCGGCCCCGCCCGCGCCGATGTGCGGATCGAAGAACACGATCGGCGCGTCGTACGTGCTGCCGCTCCACGAGCGCCACAACCGGAAGCAGTACTCGAGACGCTGCGACGTCGCCGTGTCGTGAAGCATCGCGCACATGTACAGCCAGCCGACGTTCCCGGCGTACGTCTGCACGTGCTTGTACGCGCGCATCACGAGCTTGGCGCCGGCTCCGTAGCCGTTGGACCACGGCCGCGTCCCGATGGCCTGGCCCGTCGAGTAGTCGTGGCGGACGCCGCACCAGCTCGAGCAGTAGTTGTTGGCGCTGGCGGCGTTCGTCCAGAATCCCCAGATCGGGCCCTTGGCCTGGCACGCCGACGAATCCGGCTGGGCGTTGTGGCGCAGTTGGTACGGCTCTCGCGGCAGGCCCGGATCGAAGCCCGTGAGGCTTCCGATGTTGACGTTGCTCACGGTCGCCAGCGGCGCGCTCGTCGTCGGCGCGCTCGGCTGAGCGAACTTGTACGCCGTGCAGTAGTCGCCGGCGGCCTGGTTCCACGGCTGCGGGCTCGGGTACTCGTTCGGCAGCGTCCCGGCGCCGCCGGACACGGAGTGCCCGGACAGCGACCACGCGCCCGCGTTCGGCGGCCCGTAGTGCGTGAACGTGGCCGCCGTCGCCGACGTCGGCACGACTGCGCCTGCGAGCGCGCACGACGCCAGCGCGCCCAACCACAGCGTCTTCCTCACGGCCCTGCTCCTCCCCCAACGCCCTGCGCGGCCCCGTGCCGCAAACCCTCTCACCCGCAAATCGTCAGGTCAACCGAATTTCGCGGGCGTCGCCGCCCCGCGGCCTGACGGCGCCTGGTGCGATAGCGCTTGCAGGTCACGCGGCCGGCCGGAAGCGGTTCTACCGTAGGAGCGTGACCGATCCGGGCGTCATCGCCCCACGCGCGCGGCCGTGGCTCGTGCTCCTGGCGCTGGCTTTGGCGGTGACCCTTGTCAGTGGCCGCGGCTCGGGAGGCGCGTCCGCGGGCGACGCGGGAAGCATCCGTGCGGCGCCCGCCCCGGCCACCGCGAAGGCGCGCGCCATGTCGCCCACGCAGCGCGCCATCGCCGGCGTCCTGCGCCACAGCCCGTTCGTCGCCCGCGGCGGCGGGCGCAGGCGTGAGATCGCGCTCACCTTCGACGACGGCCCGGGCCCCTACACGCCGGGCGTGCTGATCGCGCTCAACCGCCTGCACGTCAAGGCGACGTTCTTCGTCGTCGGCTATCAGGAGCACGCCTTTCGCACCGCGATGATGGCCGCGATCGGCCGCGGGCATGTCATCGGCGACCACACCGCGGGCCACCGCCGGCTGGCGCGGCTGTCGCCCGCCGAGCAGTACGAGGAGATGCTCGGCCCGCTGCACTCGCTCGCGCAGTTCGGCCTGCCCCGGCCGCAGCTCTTCCGCCCGCCCTACGGCTCGTACGACGACGCCACGTTCGACGCGCTGCGGCGC
>DASQLM010000289.1:0-3556 GCA_035630015.1 Thermoleophilaceae bacterium
TACGCGCTCGCGTGGGTACCGGGGGTGGAGCTGGGCGAGGGGCGCTGGCTGTGGGTGGCGCTGGCGTTCCTGGTCGAGCTGGCCGGCTACG
Source organism: Thermoleophilaceae bacterium (assembly GCA_035630015.1). GTDB lineage: Bacteria > Actinomycetota > Thermoleophilia > Solirubrobacterales > Thermoleophilaceae > JAAYBF01. The sequence continues at coordinate 92 of DASQLM010000289.1, forward strand.
GCGGCACGGGCCGGAGCAACCGGGACCGCCTGCGCCGCGACTGACGCCGGCCGGCGTCAGTTGTTCAGGGGAACGACCATCGGCTCGGCGGCCTCGCGGCCGGCCACGGCGTCGACGGCCTCCTCCTGCTCCTCGGAGTGCTCGTTCTCGTCGCCGGCGCAGATCACGTCGAAGCGGCCGGTGCCCAGGTTGGGGTCGGTGCGGATGGGCAGGCCCTTGATGGTGTCCCACCCCAGCCGCTCGACCTCGTAGGGGTTCATGACCACGGCGACGGCCGGGTACTCGCAGTTGCTGTCGTGCTGCTCGATGGCCTTGACGATGGCCTCGAGGTTCTTGGCCTCGGAGGACGAGCTCATACCGGTGTTCTGATGCCCAGGTTCTCGCGGAAGTAGTCGACGGTCTTGGGGAGCCCGTCGCGGAGCTCGACCTCGGGCTCCCAGCCCAGCAGCTCCCGCGCCCGGGTGATGTCCGGCTGGCGCACCTTGGGATCGTCGACCGGCAGCGCCTCGAACACGATCTCCGAGCGCGAGCCGGTGGCCTCGACCACCTGCTCGGCCATCTCGAGCAGCGTCATCTCGTAGGGGTTGCCGATGTTCACGGGGTCGTGCTCGCCGGACTCGGCCAGCAGTACCAGGCCGCGGATCAGGTCCTCGACGTAACAGAACGACCGCGTCTGGGACCCGTCGCCGAAGACGGTGACCGGCTTCTCGCTGAGCGCCTGGCTCATGAACGCGGGGATGGCCCGGCCGTCGTTGGCGCGCATGCGCGGGCCGTAGGTGTTGAAGATCCGCACGATCGCCGTGTCCACGCCCTGCTGGCGCAGGTAGGCCATGGTCAGCGCCTCGGCGTAGCGCTTGGCCTCGTCGTAGACCCCGCGCGGGCCGATCGGGTTCACGTTGCCCCAGTAGGTCTCGGGCTGGGGGTGCACCAGCGGGTCGCCGTAGACCTCGGACGTGGAGGCCAGCAGGAACCGCGCGCGCTTGAACTTGGCCAGGCCGAGGGAGTTGTGCGTGCCGTAGGCGCCCACCTTGAGCGTGTGGAGCGGCAGCCGGGCGTAGTCGATCGGCGACGCGGGCGAGGCCATGTGGAACAGGAAGTCCACCGGCTCGTCGACCTCGAAGTGCTCGGTGATGTCCACGTTGCGGAACGCGAACGTGGCGTCGTCGCGCAGGTGCGAGATGTTCTTGAGCGAGCCCGTCTCGAGGTTGTCCAGGCAGACCACCCGGTGCCCGCGGGCGATCAGGTAGTCGCACAGGTGCGAGCCCAGGAATCCGGCTCCGCCGGTGACCACGGAAGTAGGCATGCGCCCCAGGCTACCGGCCCTCAGCGCCCATGGCGGGAGCGCAAGCCGTCCGCCAGCGGCGCCTGGTCGAACGCGCCCGACCGCACCTGCTTGGCCACCTGGCGCGCCACGACCCGGTCCACCAGCCCCGGCAGGTGGCGCGCCACCAGCAGCTGCACGCGCCCGGCACGGGTCACGGCGGCGTCCCGCGGCGGGCGCGGGTCCAGCGACGCCGCCACGATGCGGGCCACGACCCCCTCCAGCGGCTCCTCGCTGGACACCCCCTCCAGGCTCAGGCCGGCCGCTGCGGTGCTGTCGTGGATGGGAGTGCGCACCATGGCCGGGTGGATGCACGACACCGACACGTGCGTGCCGTACTCGGCCCGCACGCAGTCGGCGTAGGCCACCAGCCCGCGCTTGGACACCGCGTAGGAGGCGGCCAGCGGTAGCCCCAGGAACGACATCCGCGAGGCCACGAACACCACGCGCCCGCGCGCGCGGACCAACTCCTCGATGGCCGCGGCGGTCACGTTCCAGGCGCCGAAGAGGTTGACCTCGACCATCTGGCGGGCGCGCTCGTCGGGCGCCGCGCCGGCCGAGGCGGGGCCGCCGAGGCCCGCGTTGTTGACCACGACGTCGAGTCCGCCCAGCGCGTCCACGGCCTCCCCCACGCCGCGGACGGCGGCCTCGGGGTCGGTGATGTCGCACTCCAGCACCCCCTCCGCCGAATCGGGTCGCAGGTCGAGCCCGGCCACCTGCGCGCCGCGTTCGCGCAGGGCCGCGGTGGCGGCCCGCCCGAACGCGCCCCCCGCCCCGGTGATCAGCACCCGGCTCACCGCCGGCCCGCCCGCCGCCGGCCGCGCTTGTGCTCGGCGGCCAGCTCGCGCATGAAGCCGTCGAACTCCACCCGCAGGTGCGGGCGCTTGTGCTCGCCGTAGCGGCGCGCGGCGGACCGCCGCCTGCGCTCGGCGTCCACCTTCCGCCGTGCCTTCGCCGGTGGCCGGTAGCGCCCGGTCAGGTGGTCGGCCAGCAACGCGCTCTGGCGCTCGACCACCGGGATGGCCGAACCGGTGGTCTGCACCAGCCCGATGAAGAACAGGTCGTCGTGGCGGGGGTGGAAGATGCGCTTGAACAGCGGCAGCTCGGCCGGCGGGGCGCCCAGCACGTCGTCGTCGATGTAGGGCACGGTGACCCGGTAGCCGGTGCACCACACGATCACGTCGGCGTCGTCGCGGCGGCCGTCGATGAACGCCACCCCGTCCCCCTCCAGCGAGGCCACGCCCGGGCGCACCTCGATCTCTCCGTGCGTGAGCCGCGAGAGCACCTGGTCGCTGATGGTGGGGTGCGAGCGCAGGAAGCCGCCCGACGCGGGCGGCAGCCCGTAGCTCTCGGGCCGGCCCACGGCCACCCGCAGCATCGCGTGGGTCAGGGGCTGGCGCAGCTGCCACGGCAGCCGGGCCATGGCCGGCGAGGTGGCCTGGTCGGCCGGCTTGCCGAACACGTACTTGGGCACGATCCGGGTGCCCGAGCGCGTGGACAGCAGCACCCGCTCGGCCACCGTGGACGCCTCCACCGCGATGTCCATGGCGCTGTTGCCCATGCCCACGACCATCACGCGGCGGCCCTGGAAGACGTCCGGCTCGCGGTAGTCGTGCGCGTGCAGCTGGGTGCCCGCGAACTCGCCGGGGTACGGCGGCTCGGGCCACAGCGGCTCCCAGTTGTGGCCGCTGGCCACCACCAGGTGGTCGAACCGGCCCGTGAAGCCGTCCTCGGCGGTCACGGTCCAGCCCCCTCCCTCGGCCCGCTCGGCCCGCGTGACCGCCGCGCCGTAGCGGAGGCGGTCGCCCACCCCCGCGTGTTCGACGTAGTCGGCGAAGTAGCGGCCGATGTACTCGTGCGAGGGAAAGTCGGGCCAGTCGGCGGGCATGGGGAAGCCGGCCAGCTCGGTGCGGGCGCGGCTGGTGTTCAGGTGCAGCGAGCGGTAGGCGCCCGACAGCGGCGCGCCGTAGGCCCACAGCCCGCCGGGGCGGTCGCCCTTCTCGAAGCAGGTCACCTCCAGGCCCGCCCGGCTCAGGGCCACGAGCGCGGTCAGCCCGGCGGGCCCGGCCCCCACCACGGCGGCGCTGGTCACGCGCTCACGGGGTGGCCGGGGACGAGCCGAGGTTGTCCGGCGGCGGGTTGCG
>DASQLM010000290.1:0-4616 GCA_035630015.1 Thermoleophilaceae bacterium
CGACGGCGGTGGCGGCCAGGGTGCCCAGTGCGGCGAAATGGGTCCACTTGGTGCCGGCCACGAACAGGATGGCCAGCACGATGCTGATGTACACGAGGCCCGACCCGAGGTCGGGCTGGGCGATGACGAGCATCGCCGGGACCAGGGCCAGCAGCATGATCCTGCTGGTGGTCTCGCGATCGCCCATCCTCCGCATCCGATCGACCACGAAGGCCGACAACGTGACTATGAGCAGGATCTTGCCCAGCTCGGAGGTCTGGATCTCGAAGAACGGGAGCTGGATGGCGCGCTTGGAGCCGCGGGTGACGCCGCCGAAGACGTACACCACCACGATCAGCCCGATCATCACGCCGTAGAGCCCCGCCTTCCACTCCCGCAGGCGCGAGTAGTCGAAGCGGGAGATGGCCAGCATCAGCACGATGCCGACCACGGCGTACAGCGACTGGCGGAACACGAAGAAGTTGGGGTCGCCGGGGATGTCGGCCTTGGTGGCCGTGGACAGCGTGTAGATGCTGCACGCGATCAGGCCGAGGGTGGCCAGCAGCAGCGCCGGGTCCAGCCCGCCCAGAACCCGGCCCGCGCCTGGACGGGCGTCACCGAAGCCCTTGACCGAGGTGCCGTATGGAGCGGCGCTCATGCGAGGCCCAGCCTATTGGTCGCCGGGGCCATCAGTCCTGGGCACCTCCGCCCTCGATCGGGCCTTCCTCCTTGACCCCGAACAGCTGTCCCAGGATCTTCCGGGTGGCGGGGGCGGCAGTGTCGGCGCCGAAGCCGCCCTGCTCGAAGGTCACGGCCACCACGTACTTGGGGTCCGGGTACGGCGCCAGCGCCACGTACCAGGACTGGTCGGGCCGGCCGGCGCCCTTCTCGGCGGTGCCGGTCTTGCCGGCGATCGGGACCTTGAAGCCCCTGAAGACGGGCGTCGACGTGCCGCCCTCCTCGCTGGCCGCGCTGCGCAGGCCGTCCATGATCGCCTGACGGAACTCGGGCTTGATGTTCAGCTTGCGCGCCGGCGGCGCCTCCAGCTCCTGCAGGGGGCGGCCGGTGGCGTCCTCGATCCGCTGGCCCAGCCGCGGCTTGATCACGCGGCCGCCGTTGGCGATGGCGGCGTACGCCACGGCCATCTGCAACGGGTCGGCCTGCAGGTCGCCCTGGCCGACGGACAGGTTGACGTTGTCGCCCACGCTCCACGGGCGGTCCAGGAACCCGCACTCGCCGAGCGCGATCTGCTCGGGGGTCGGCTTCTTCGTGGCCTTGCACCGCTGGAAGGAGGCGAAGCCCTCGTTGCGGTACTTCGGCGTGGGGATCAGCCCGGGGTTCTCGCCCGGCAGGTCGATGCCGGTGCGCCGGCCCAGGCCCAGCTTGCGGGCCCAGTCCTGGATCAGCAGCCCGTTGCCCTTGCCGTTGGCCTCCTGGCCCAGGCGGTAGAAGAACACGTCGCTGGACACCGACAGCGCCTTGCGCAGCGCCACCGGGCCGTTGACCACGTCGCCGGCGTTCTTGAACACCTGCTGGCCGATCCGCAGCGAGCCGCCGTCGTACTGGACGGTGTCGGGGGTGATCAGGCCGCCCTGCAGCGCCGCGGCCGCGGTGATGAGCTTGAAGGTGGAGCCGGTGGGATAGCCCGCCGAGGTCGCGCGGTTGGTCAGCGGCTCGCCGCTCTCCTTGGAGGTCAGGCGCTTGAACGCCGACTGCGGCAGCACCTTGGAGAACTGGTTGGGGTCGAACGAGGGCGAGCTGCCCAGCGCCAGCACCTCGCCGTCGCGCACGTTCATGACCGCGAACGCGCCGCGGGCCCCGCCCAGGGCGTTCTGGCCGGCCTGCTGCACGTCGAGGTCCAGCGACAGGCGCAGCTGGCGCCCCTGCTCGGGACGGCGGTTTCGCAGCTGGCCGCGCAGGTTGCCCAGCGCGTCGACCTGGACCCGGCTGGCGCCGTTCCTGCCGCGGAGGAAGCGGTCGTACTGCGATTCGATTCCCGACTGGCCGACGCGATCGCCGAGGCCCACCCCGCGGTAGCGCTGCTTGTCGTCCAGCTGCTCCTTGGTGGCCTCGCGCACGAAGCCGAACAGCTGCGCGCCCACCTGGCGGTGCGGGTACTCGCGCAGGAACTCCTGCTCGACGGTGACCCCGGGGTAGTCCTCCTGGTTCTCGAACAGGAAGTAGACGGTCTTCTGGGGCACGTCCTGCTTGATCGTGGCCGGCGAGTAGGGCAGCGCCTTGAGCTGGCGGTCCACCCGCCGCTCGATCCGCTCCGGTGACAGGTTCAGCACCCGGCCCAGGCGGCGGTACACGTCGCGGCGCTCCTCGGGCTTGGCCGGGAGCGTCTTGGGCGTCACGCGCACGGCCAGGCCGGTGCGGTTGTTCACCAGCACCTTCCCGTTGCGGTCCACGATCTCGCCGCGCGGGGCCTGCACCTTGATCTCGCGCACCCGGTTGTCGTTGGCCTCGGCGCGGTACTTGTCGCCCGACAGCACCTGCAGGTACCAGAGCCGGAAGAACACGACCCCGAACGCCACCAGCGCGATGCCGCCCACGACCGCCACCCGCAGCGCGAGCTGGGGCGTCAGCGAAGGACGGCGGCCGTCGTCGTCCATGTACATCAGATCTCAAGCCCTCTCAAGCCCAGCGGGCCGGCCTCACGCGGGCCCTGGCGGCGCCGGCGCTTGTCGATCGGGTCCACGGCCAGGGACGGGCGCAGGATGCGCCGGCAGGCCCAGAAGACGGGCAGGGAGATGACGGCGTTCAGCGCCACGGTGACCAGCATCTCGCGGAACACCAGCGGGCTCACGGTGGCGCCGACGTCGAGCATGAACGACACGGCCGCGAACGCCAGCTCGAAGCCCAGGGTGGCCAGCGCGCCGACGGCGATCGGCATCAGCCCGTGGGCCGGGTCGCGCACCTCGCGGTAGCGGCCGACGCCGTAGCCCACGGCGGTCAGCACCAGCGAGGACACCCCCATCGTGCCGCCCACCGCCAGGTCCAGCAGGAAGCCGGTGGCGAAGCCCATGGCCGCGCCGGAGACGCTGCCGGCGTACAGGGCCACCGCGGCCACCACCAGCGGGATCAGGTCCGGCGTGGCGTCGAAGAACTGCGCGGGGCCGAGGCCGGCCAGCTGCAGGATCACGGCGACCAGCGCGATGGCGCCGCAGCGCAGGAAGGCTCCGGGCGTGGCCATCACGGTGACGGCACCCCGGCCTGCTCGGTGGCGTCGCGCCCGCGGGCGGTCAGCACCTGCACGAAGTCGACCCGGCGCAGGTCCGCGAACGGCTTGATGTGCACGCGCTGGTAGAGCTCGACCTCGCCGGCGTCGACCCGGGTCACGCGGCCGATCGGGATCCCGCGCGGAAACAGCGACTCGACCTCGGAGGACTTGAAGCCCGACGTGACCACCGTGGTGCCCTCGGTGACCGGGCGCCGCTTCTCGACGAAGTCCAGCAGCAGGTCGTCGGGCTTGCCGACCTCGGGCTTGACGATGCCGTTGGCGCCCTTGGGCATGACCTGCGCGGACACGGCGCTGGTGCCGTCGGTGATCAGCGTCACGTCGGCGGTGCCGCCGGTCACGCTGCTGACCTTGCCGGCCAGACCCCCCGCAGCCACAACGGGCTGGTTCTTGCGGATGCCGTCGCTGGAGCCGCGGTCGATTTTCACCGACGAGTACCAGACGGTGGGCGAGCGGGCGATCACGCGCGCGGCCACGGGCCGGGTGGCCTGCGGGTAGCCGGTGGCGCGGTTCAGGCGCACCAGCCCGCGCAGCTGGGCGGCGTCGCGCTCGGCGGTGGCCGACCGGCCGAGCTTCTCGCGCAGGTCCTCGACCTCGCCCTGGAGGCGCTCGTTCTCCTTCTTGGCGTCGAAGGTGTCGCCGAACCAGCCGAACAGGTCACGGAAGGGCTTGAGCGCCTTGCCGGCGCCCGTCTCAAGCGGCGCGAACGCGGTCTGGGCGCCCCGCTGGAGCGCGCCGAAGGGGCCGCCGGACTCGCCGAAGGAGGCGGTCAGCATGACCATGGAGAGGACGACGAAGATCGCCAAGGCCGCCCTTCTCCTGCGGACCACTTTGCTGTCGAACATTCAGCTGCCGCCTCCGCGGCGCCGGTCTAGCGACGCCGCTGGTTTCGGGAATTCTTGTTGGCGCGGTGAATGGCCTCGAACTCTTCGAGGCTGCGGCCGGACCCGACTGCGACGCACGTGAGCGGGGACTCCGCCAGGTGGGCGGGCATCTGCGTCTCTTCGCGCAGGCGCTCGTCCAGGCCCTGCAGGAGCGCTCCCCCGCCGGCCAGCATGATGCCCCGGTCCATGATGTCCGAGGCCAGCTCCGGCGGCGTGCGGTCCAGGGTCTCCTTGACGGCGTCGATGATGGCCTGGAGCGGCTCCTCGAGCGCCAGGCGCACCTCTTCGCTGGTCAGCACGACCGTCTTGGGCAGGCCCGAGACGAGGTCGCGGCCGCGGATCTCGGCCTGCATCTCCTCGCCGAGCGGGTTGGCCGAGCCGATCTCCAGCTTGACCTCCTCCGCCGTCTGCTGGCCGATCATCAGCTTGTACTCGCGCTTGACGTAGTTGATGATCGCGTCGTCCAGCTCGTCGCCGCCGATGCGGATCGACTGGGACACCACGATGCCGCC
>DASQLM010000291.1:0-8295 GCA_035630015.1 Thermoleophilaceae bacterium
GCCGTTCCTGCGCACGAAGTCCTCGATCAGGCGGAACGCGGGGAAGCCGTCCTGGCCGTTCTGGCAGTCGGCGTTGCCCGCCGCGTCGATCGCCGGCTGGTAGGGCGGGGCCATCGGGCGGCCCGCGGGCTGGCCGTCGAAGGTGGCGCCGTGCGCGGACTGGCCGGGCTTGAGGTCCCACGGGCGCGAGCTGAAGGTGGTGCCCAGCGTGTTGGGCTGGACCAGGTTGACCGTGCGGATCAGCTGCTGCTGGATGTTTCCGCCGATCCCCGGCTGGGACTGGTGTTCACCCAGCGGGTGGAAGAAGTAGTTCGCGTAGTTGCAGACCGTCTGGTAGGGCGCCACGAAGTTGAGCGTGGGGTTGAGCAGGGTCACCGCCGTGCGCAGGTTGTTCAGCGAGCGCTGGGTGTTGGGGTCGCGGACCAGGTCGCGCAGCGCGACCGACGTGGTCTTCAGCCGTCCCGAGAGCGCCACCGACCGCCCCAGCACGGGCGTCCCGACGCGGAGCGCGTCGCTCACCGGCGGCAGCGTCTCCGGCAGCTCGCTCGTGACCGGGCGGAACTTGCGGAACAGGATCGCCGTCTGGGCCACCACCGGCCGCGAGCGGCGCAGGGCCCGCGTCCCCACCGCCAGCGTCTCCGGGGTGTCGGCGATGGTCGCCGCCAGCGCCTCGGGCGACGCGTTCAGGGCGCCGAAGGTGACGGCCCCGTCGCGGGCCAGGTCGGCGGTCTGCGTGGCCACCGGGGCCACCTGCGCCGTCACCGCGGCGAGGTTGCGGACGAAGCCGTCGAGGTCGGTGCCGGGATCGTTCAGCGTGGCCATCACCGGGCGCAGGTCGTCCAGCAGCGGCGGAAGCGCCGCCAGCGCGGAGTTCAGTGAGGTGCCGCGGCCCGTGAACGCGGTGCCGAACCCCTCCGTGGCCTGGCGCATGTTCGGTCGCGTGCGGCGGTCGAACGTGCTGAACACGTCCTCGAAGTCGTTGGACTGCGAGCCCTGGGCCAGCGGGACGGTGGCGCCCGTCGCCAGGTCGCGGCCCGACCGCCCTGGGGTGATCTCGATGTACTTCAGGCCCAGCGCGGAGCGCGGGCGCACGCGCAGGCGGGTGTCGGCGCTCAGCGGCTCGACGATCTTGTCCAGCTGCATCGTGACGAGGGCGATGGCACGGCCGCGGCGCTTGGCTCCCTCGATCTCCGAGACCGCCCCCACCCGGAAGCCGCCGAGGCGGACCTCGTTGCCCTTCACCAGCTTCGCGCCGCTGGGCAGCTCGGCCTTGAGCGTGTAGGTGGGCACGAAGGGCAGGCCCGAGTTGGCGTTGTAGGCCAGGAACACGCCCACGATCACCACCAGCAGCGTGACCGCACCCACCAGCACGGGGCTGGCGGTCATGGGGGATGTGCGCGCGCGGTTCACGGCTTGAGCAGGAAGTCCAGGAGCCCGGTGGGGCTCGGGGTGGCCTGGGGGGCGCCACCCGCCGGGGTGGGGGCGCCGGCCCCCGGCGCGGCGGGCGCGGTCGGGTCGATCGGCCGGGTGTTGCCACCCGTGCGCTCGACCAGCTTCTTCAACTCGGGCGGCAGCTCGACCTTGGGGGTCGAGGGGGCGTCGCCCTTCGCGGCCCGGGCCTTGGAGGCCGCCGAACCCGGCACCGACGGGTCAGGCGCGTTGATGCCCGGCTGGTTCGGGCCCAGCCACGAGTTGCAGTCGCGGAACAGCTGCTCGTCAGCGGCGTTGCGCGGCGGCTCGTTGCGGTAGGGGCTGCACTTGGACACCGTCGCGCCCACGCGCAGCTGGTGGCCGACGGCGTCGAAGCCGTTGGTGGTCATCGTCTGCCAGAAGAAGTAGTTGACCAGCGACTCGAAGCCGGTGAAGCCGCGCCCCGACGCGTTGGACGTGGGGTCCGGGGAGGGAGGCGCGGTCAGCGCGGCGCGCGGATCGTTGTCGACCGCGCGGCGGCGGTCGTCCAGGGTCTGGAGGGTCTGGCGCAGCGGCTTGACGGTGCCGGGCGCCTGGCGGGCCAGCGTGCGCAGGGTGGTCAGCTCCCGGCCGCTCTCGCGCAGACCCTGGGTGGCCGGAACGGCCGCCTCGCCGAGCCCCCGCAGCGCGGGCCTGGCCGCCTCGGCGAACGGGCCCAGGCGCCGGAGCAGCGTGGTGGCGGCCGGCGCCGAACGCTGAAGGTCGCCGGCCAGCGGCGTGCCCTGCCGGGACAGGTTCGACAGCTCCGCCATGGTGGGCCGCAGCTCGGCCAGGAAGGCGGGCAGCCGGCGCACGCCGTCGCGCAGCTCGGCCCGGCGCGATGCGCCGGTCTCGGCCGCGCCGCGGGACTCGCGGATGAACTCGGTCACGTCGCCGCGACGGTCGTGCAGCCGCGTGACCACGGTGTCCGCATCGGCGATGAACTGCTTGATGGTCTGGTTCTGATCGCCCAGGATGCGCAGCGTCTTGCGGGTCTCGCGCAGGCCGGGGAAGGACCGGCGCAACACGGCCTGGATGTCGTCCGGGCGCCCGGCCAGGCCGGTGCCCAGCGACGCCACGAACAGGCGCAGGCGCTCGCGCGTGGGGCGGCGCAGCACGTCGTTGACCAGGTCCTGGGGGATCGTGCCCTCGGTCTGGCGCAGCGGCACCACGTCCTTGCCGGTCAGCCGCTCGCGCGACGAGCCGGGCTGGCAGTCCACGTAGTACTCGCCGACCAGGGACTGCGGGCGGATGGTGCAGCTGGCGTCGCGGCGCAGCTCGGCAGCGGGTCCCGAGCGGTCGATCGTGGCCTTGACGATGGCCTTCGGCGGCCCCGACTTCGAGGACAGCACGTCGAAGCCGGTGGTCTGCCCTGCGCGCACCCCGCCGATGCGGAAGTCGCCGCCCTCCACCAGGCCGAAGGCGTTGTCGAAGACCATGCGCACCTCGCGCGTGTCGCCCCCGCCGCCGTCGGCGCCCGTCAGGGCCAGCGCGCCCAGCACCAGGGCCACCGCCACGGCCGCGGTTGTGACCAGCCGCCTCACCGGATCGCCCGGTGGGACTCGGTGCAGTTCAGCTCGCGCTGCTCGGCCTCGCTCAGCACGTTCGACCCGTCGCGGGCGGGCACGTCCGCGCCGCCTGGGCAGCGCCGGAACTGCTCACGCTTGGGCGGGCCGCCGGTGGTGTTCTCCGACACCGAGATGAACACGCGCGTGCTGGCGCCGAGCGCGTCGAAGAAGCCGCCGGTGGTGGAGAAGTCGTCCAGCCAGCCCAGGAAGTCCGTGGTGTAGGGGCGGCCGAAGCCGATGACCGGCGTGGCGGCCTTCAGCCCTGCGGCCGTCTGCGGGAAGGCGCCGGTGGTGCGCCCCACGCTCACGTTGCGCCGGCCCGGCGCGACCGTGCGGTTCCTGGTCGTGACCGCGACGTCAGCCAGCGGCGGGATGTCGCGCATCAGCTCGAGCAGGTCGTTGCCGCGCCCGGGCCGGCTCAGGGCGGTGCGCAGGTCGCGCAGCGCGGGCTTCGAGTCGGCGGCCAGCCGGCGAGTGGCGGCGAACGTGGGCCGCAGCTTGGGCAGGAGCGGCTTGGTGGCGTTCACCAGCGGGTCCACGTCGTCCAGGGCCAGGCGCAGGTTCACGAACGAGGTGTTGGCCCGGCGCAGCACCGGCGGCAGCAGGCCCACCGACTCGGCCAGCGCCCCCTTCTGGCTGCCCAGCGCGCGGGTGGTGGTGCTCAGGTCGCCGATCAGCGCGGCCAGCTCGGTGTCGCGCTCGCTCAGCGCCGTGACCAGTCGGGCGCTGTTGCGCAGGCTGGCCCGCAGGTTCGGCGTGTCGCGCGACGCCTCGCTGAACAAGCGACTGGTGGTGGACAGCGCCGGGTCCAGGTACTCCAGCGCGCGGCCCACTTCCTCACCGCGTCCGTTCACCGACTCCGCGCCGCGCGTCAGCAGCAGCTCAAGGCTCCGGCGGGTGGGGGCGTCGAGGGTGTTGAACACCTCGTCGAGATCCACCTGGGTCAGCGTCCGGTCGGCGGAGATGCGGCCGCCGTCGGCGATCGTGCCCCGGCCGCGGCCGCCGGCCGGGAAGGTCAGGTCCACGTACCGGTTCGCGATCCCCGACAGCGACGACTGGCGGATGGCCGCGCGGGTCCCGTTGGGCAGCGGGGAGTGGGCCTCGTCGACCGACAGCTCCAGCACGGCGCGCCCGTCGTCGCCCAGGGCCACGTCCTCGACCGAGCCGATGGTCACGCCCCCGGTCTGGACCGGGTTGCCGGCCACGATCTGGGCCGCGTTGGTGAACGTGCCCGTGACCCGGTAGTCGCCTCCGCCCGTGTCGAACAGGACGATGGCCGCCACCGTCATCGCGACCACGACGGCGGCCAGCGCGACCGCCCGCACCAGGGTCGATGGAGCTCCCCTCACTCCCCTCACTGCCTTCCCGTCTCACCGTCATGACCGCGTTGCGCGGCCGCGCATCCCTAGCCGGCGAGTCTTCTCTTCGCGGCGGATGGTGTCAATGGGCAACCGTCGCCGTGGCCACCGCGTTGCGGCCGGCGATAAAGCGGGCGAAGCTGCCGGCCGTCACGAACATGAACATGCTGTAGACGGCCGCCGGGATGGCGATCTCAGTATCTATCAGCGCCGCGACCGCGATCGCCACCGTGGAGTTGTGCACGCCCAGCTCCATGGCGATGGCCGTGGCCTGGCGGGTGTTCAGCCGCGCCAGTCGCGAAATGCCGAAGCCGATGGCCATGGCAGCCACGTTCAGCAGCAGCGCCGCCACCGCCACGGTGCCGATGTTGTCGAAGATCAGGTCGGCCTCGCTGGCCACGGCCGCGATCACCACGAGCACGAACAGGCCCAGCGACAGCCGCCGGGCGGTCTCGTAGTGGGTCTGCACCCATTCGGTGCGCAGGTGGCGCACGGTCATGCCGATGCTCAGCGGCACCACGGTGATGAAGAACACGCGCGCCACGATGCCGGCCATGCCGAAGTCGTCGTCCAGCGAGGCGCCGAAGTGGTCGATGGCCAGGCCCAGGTACAGCGGCACCGTGATCAGGGCCAGGATGCTGCTGATGGCCGTCATGGTCACCGAGAGCGCCACCTCGCCCCGGGCCAGGTGCGTCAGCAGGTTGGCCATTGCCCCGCCGGGCGACGCGCCCAGCAGCACCAGCCCCACCGCCAGCTCGGGCGACAGGCCGGTCAGCTCGGCGATGCCGAACGCCAGGAGGGGCGAGATGACCAGGAGGTTGCCCAGCCCGATGCCGACGCCGCGCGGGATGGCCACCACCCGCCGGAAGTCGTCCGGGGTCAGCGACAGTCCCAGCACCACCATGATCCCCGCGATGCACACGGGCAGCAGCACCTCGGTGATCACGGACCCCTCCACGCGAGGGGGAAGCTAACCGACTGCGCTCAGGTGTAGGCCCGGACCATCGCCGCGGGCACCCGGGGCATGTCCTTGAGGCTTCGCGCGAGCGCCTCGTCCAGCGCCTCCGCGGCGCCGTCGTGCAGCGACGGGCCGTGGCCCACCATCAGGTGGCGTGGCCGGTGCGCGCGCAGGCCGCCGGGCGGGCGCAGGCGCAGCATCGGGTGGATGCCCGCGGGGCGGCCGGCCAGCGCGAAGTAGGCGCCGGTGCCCACCGACTCGGACACCACCAGCGCGGACTGCGAGGGCAACCACAGCGACAGCTCCCGCCAGCCCGGCAGCCACACCATCCGGCTGACCGCGAAGGGCGTGTCGGGCAGCTGCTCGGGCAGCCGCAGGTACGGCACGTCGTAGCGCCGGGCCAGCGTCTCGCAGTCACGGTCGTGGCGGTCCAGCAGCTGGATCACGCCCTCGATCCGGCCCAGCGCCTCGGCGGCGTCCAGGGCCTCGTCGTCGGTCAGCGGATCCACCAGCCACACGCGGCCCTCGTGCGCGATCGCGTGGCAGGAGCGGGCCATGGGCTCCTGGACGGTCCAGGTGACCGCCCAGTCCTGCGTGGTGTCGACGTCGAAGGTCAGCGCTGATCCAGCGGCACGTAGTCGACCTCGCGGTCGCCCGTGTAGATCTGACGGGGCCGCGCGATCTTGGTCTCCGGGTCCTCGCGCATCTCCAGCCACTGCGACAGCCAGCCGGCCGTGCGCGGGATGGCGAACATGACCGTGAACATGTCGGTCGGGATCTTCATGGCCTCGTAGATCAGGCCGGAGTAGAAGTCCACGTTGGGGTAGAGCTTGCGCTCGGTGAAGTAGTCGTCGTCCAGCGCGCGCTTCTCCAGTTCGGTGGCGATCTCGAGCTTGGGGTTGTCCAGGCCGCCGGTGGCGTCCAGCACCTCGTCCACGTGCTTCTTGATGATCCGGGCCCGCGGGTCGTAGTTCTTGTAGACCCGGTGGCCGAAGCCCATCAGCTTCTCCTTGCGGTCCTTCACGCCCTGCAGGAAGTCCGGGATGTTCTCCACGGTGCCGATCCGGTCGAGCATGGCCAGCACGGCCTCGTTGGCGCCGCCGTGCAGCGGGCCGTACAGGGCGGCGATGCCGCCGGCGACCGCGGTGTAGGGATCCACCTCCGAGGAGCCGACCGCGCGCACGGTGGCCGTGGAGCAGTTCTGCTCGTGGTCGGCGTGCAGGATCCAGAGCACGTCGAGGGCGCGCTCGAGCCGCGGGTCGGGCTCGTACTTGACTTCGGTCATCTTGTAGAGCATCGACAGGAAGTTGCCCGTGTACCAGAGGTCGTTGTCCGGATACACGTAGGGCAGCCCGAGGTTGTGACGGTAGGAGAAGGCCGCCAGCGTGGGCATCTTGGCGATCAGCCGGGTGACCGCCATGTAGCGCTCGGTGCGGTCTTCGAAGTCCTTGGCGCCCGGGTAGAAGCTCGACAGCGTGCTGACGCTGGAGAGCAGCATCGACATCGGATGGGCGTCGTAGCGAAAGCCCTCCATCGACTTCTTCAGGTTCTCGTGGACGTACGTGTGGTGGGTGATGGCGTGCACCCAGAAGTCCAGCTCGTCCTTGGTGGGCAGCTTGCCGTGCACCAGCAGGTAGGCGACCTCGAGGTAGGAGGAGTGCTCGCACAGCTGCTCGATCGGGTAGCCGCGGTGCTCGAGGATGCCGGCGGCGCCGTCGATGTAGGTGATGTCGCTGCGGCAGTTGGCGGTGTTCGTGAACGCCGGGTCGTACGTCATCAGCCCGAAGTCGTCCTCGTTGACCTTGATCGAGCGGAAGTCCATGGCCTTCACCGTGCCGTCGGTGATCTCCATCTCGTACGTCTCGCCGGTGCGGTTGTCGGTCACCGACAGAGTGTCCGCCTTGCCGGTGGCTACCGAGCCGTTGTCCGAATCCTGTGTGCTCTCCTCGGCCATGTCGTCTCCTCTGTCTTGGTCAGCGGCCGAACAGCCGCCGCTTGACTGTGCCCTTCACCGGAGGGTAGGCGTCCAGTTCCTCCCCGGTGATGGTCAAGGTCACACCGCGCTCGGCCGTGCGCGCCACCTCCGGCGCGTCCACGAACACGCGCACGCCGTCGCGGCGCTCGACCTCGATGCCGTCGAAGATGCGCTCGCGAGCGTTGTCCAGCACCTTGCGCAGGGTGCCGACCTCGGCCTCGGCCGAGTCGTAGACGGGCACCCCGGCGGGGAGTGCGGTGTAGCTGATCGCGGTGCCGTCGTCGATGGCCACGCCGCTAGCGGGCCGGCAGGGAGGCAGCTTCGGTCTCGTGCCCCTCGTCCTCGTGCTGCTCGTGCAGCGCCGCCCCGATGACGCCGGACAGGATGGCCGCGGCGGTCAGGACCACGGAGATGGCTCCCACCAGCCGCTCGGAGCCCTTTGAGCCGGGGAAGCCCTCGCGCATGATGCCCATGGCGCTGAGCAGCACGGCCCAGAGGGCAAGCACGCCGCCGCAGACGTAGAAGGCCGTCATCGGCGCGAAACCTATCGCTTAGCCACGTGTGGTGTCACGGCTGGAGGCGACCGTGCGCACCCGGGGCGGCGCGGGCGTGGGAGCGGCGTGCGGGCCGCCGCGCCGCGGCGGGCGCGGGGTGCGCGGCAGCGGATGGTGGCGGCGGTCCGAGCCGCCGTCGTCCTGATCGTCCGACGTGGCCGGCTCCGGCTCCTGGATCGCGTACCAGACCAGCCACAGCAGCAGGGCGATCGGGATCTTCAACATCACGAACATCCACACGAACGTGATCCAGTCCATCGGCCGAGGGTACCGGGCGGGGGAAGCCCCGGCTACTACAACGTGGTGTAGCCCTTCAGCGTCTCGAAGCGCTCGTCGACCTCGTCGCGCGTCAGGCGTGAGACGCGCTCGGTGCCGAACTCCTCGACGTTGAACGACGCCATCACCGTGCCGTAGGTCATGGCCCGGCGCAGCA
>DASQLM010000292.1:0-8356 GCA_035630015.1 Thermoleophilaceae bacterium
AGCACGGCCCCGCCGAGCTGTCGGCGTTGTGCGGCACCGTCTTCCAGGATCCCGAGTCGCAGGTGGTCATGGGCGGCGTGCGGGCCGAGATCGCGCTGGCGCTGGAGCACCGGGGCCACGATGCCGACTCCATCGCCCGCCAGGTGGAGGAGGTGGCGCTGACCATGGGCGTGGCGAACCTGCTGGACCGGCGCACCGACTCGCTTTCGGGCGGCGAACTGCAGCGGGTGGCCATCGCCTCGGCGCTGGTGGGACGCCCGCGGCTGCTGCTGCTGGACGAGCCCACCTCGCAGCTGGACCCGGTGGCGGGCGACGAGCTGGTGTGGCTCCTGCGCCGCATCAACGAGGAGTGGGGGACCGCGGTGGTGCTGGCCGAGCACCGGCTGGAGCGCTGCCTGCCCGCCGCCGACCGGGTGGTGGCCATCGATGCCGGACGGGTGGCCCACGACGGCGATCCGGCGGGGTTCCTGGAATGGGACCTGTCCCGCGGCGGTGCCCTGTCGACCCCGGTGGCGCGGCTGTTCGCCGGCGCAGGGCTGCACCCGGCGCCCACGTCGGTCAAGCAGGCGCGCGAGACGCTGCGCCGCACCGGCCTGACGCCCGCGGGCGCGCAGGCGCCCTCCGCGGAGCGCCGGCCGGCGGCCGGCCCCGCGCTACGCGTGCGGGACCTGTGGTGCGAGCTGGAGAGCGGCCCGCAGGTCCTGCGGGGGATCGACCTCGAGCTGGCGCCCGGGGAGCTGGTCGCGTTGATGGGCCGTAACGGCGCCGGGAAGTCGACGCTGCTGCGGCACCTGAAGGGCCTCGTGAAGCCCACCCGCGGCGGGATCGAGCGCAGCGGCGACGTGGCGCTGCTGCTGCAGAACCCCGGCGACTACCTGATCCACGACCACGCGCGCGAGGAGGCCGGCGCCGAGGCGCTGGCGCCGGCGGGCATCCCCGACCGCGGCGAGGCCAACCCGCGCGATCTCTCCGGCGGCGAGCGCCAGCGGCTGGCGCTGGAGGTCGTGCTGGGTGGCGGTCCGTGCGCGCTGGTGTGCCTGGACGAGCCCACCCGGGGCATGGACCGCGTGCGCAAGGACGCGCTGGCCGATCGCCTGGTCGCGCTGGCGGCGGACGGCGCCGCCGTGCTGGTGGCCACCCACGACACCGAGTTCGCCGCCCACTTCGCCCAGCGGGTGGTGCTGATGGGCCAGGGCGACGTGATCGCCGACGGCACGGCCGCCGCCGTGCTGGCCGAGGGCTGGCACTACTCGACCGAGACGGCCCGCGTGCTGGGCGGCGCCGGCGGCGCGCTGACGCCCGAGCAGGGCGGCCGCGTGCTGGCGGAGCAGCTGGTGGCGCGATGACGGCCCAGGTGACCTCCTACGCCGCGCTCGGGGTGGTGCTGGCCATCGCCTTCGGCTGGTACGAGCGCCGCCGTCCGCCGGCCCGGATCGTTGCCCTGGTGGCGGCCATGGCGGCGCTGGCCGTGGTCGGCCGCCTGGCCTTTGCCGCCGTGCCCGGGGTCAAGCCCACCACCGACATCGTGCTGTTTGCCGGCTACGCCCTCGGCGGGGTGCCCGGCTTCATGGTCGGCGCCGTCACGGCGGTGGCCTCCAACATCTTCTTCGGCCAGGGCCCCTGGACGCTGTGGCAGATGGTCGCCTGGGGCGCCGTGGGCGCCGGCGGCGCCGCGCTGGCCCACTTCTCGCGGGGGCGCGACCCCTCGCGCTGGACCCTGGCGCTGGCGGCCGCCGTGGCCGCCGCCGTGTTCGGCGGCTTCATGGACCTCTACCAGTGGAGCTACTCGGCAGAGCAGACGGCGGGGACCTACGGCGCGGTGGCCGGAACCTCGCTGGCCTACAACGTGACCCACGTGGTGGCCAGCGCCACGTTCGCGCTGCTGATCGGCCCCACCTTCATCCGCGCCATCCAGCGCTACCGGCGCCGGTTCGAGGTCACCTGGGACCCGCCGCCTGACAGCGGGCCGCTGGCCGCTCCGGTCCGCTAGCGTCGCAGCCGTGGAGCTGGAAGAGGCGATCCGCGGGCGTCGCACCCACAAGGTCTACGGCCCCGAGCCGGTGGACCGGGACACGCTCGAGGAGCTGCTCGAGCTGGCCCGCTGGGCGCCCAACCACCATCTGACCGAGCCGTGGGAGTTTCGCGTGGTCGGCGCCCGGACGCTGGCCGCCATGAAGGAGGCCGCGGGGCCCGAGAACGCGGGCAAGCTCGACCGCGCGCCCACGCTCGTCGCCGTCTCGGTGGTCCAGAGTGGTGGTGACCTCGTCCAGGACGAGGAGGACCTGCTGGCCGCAGGCTGCGCCGTGTACGCCGTCCTGCTGGGCGCCCACGCCCGTGGCCTGGTGGGCTACTGGCGCACGCCCGGCTTCCTGCGCACCCCCGCCGGCGCCGCGGCGCTGGGCCTGGGCGCCGACGAGCGCTTCGTTGCCCTGATCCACCTGGGACGCCAGCGCCAGGACCAGGCCGCACCGGAGCGCTCAGCCGTCGACGAGTACGTGACCTTCCTGCCGTGATCGCCCGCGCCGACGCCCTGGCCGCGATGCAGTCGGACGAGTTCGACGTGGTGGTCATCGGCGGCGGCATCACCGGCGCCGGCGTGGCCCTGGACGCCGCCTCGCGCGGCTACAGCGTGGCGCTGGTCGAGAAGAACGACTACTCGTCGGGCACCTCCAGCCGCTCTTCGAAGCTGGTGCACGGCGGCCTGCGCTACCTGCAGAACTTCGACCTGGGCCTGGTCCGCGAGGCGCTGGTCGAGCGCCAGCTGATGGTGAACCTGGCGCCGCACCTGGTGCGCCCGCTGCCGCTGCTCATCCCGGCCTTCGACGGCAAGCGCCCCGACCGCAAGTCCGGCGTGGGCCTGAACCTCTACGACGTCATGAGCCACGAGCGGCGCAGCGCTCGCCGGCGCGGGACCGACCGCGACCCCGACTACTGGAGCCCCGAGCGCCACCGGACGGTGGACGCCGAGGAGACGGTCGAGCTGCTGCCCGCGCTGGCCGGTCGCGAGCCCACCTCGGCCTACCTGTTCTACGACTGCCAGACCGACGACACCCGGCTCGTGTTCACCGTCCTCGGCGAGGCCGAGCGCTTCGGCGCGGTGTGCGCGAACTCGGTGCAGGTGGAGGGCCTGGTCGAGCGCGACGGGCGCGCCACCGGGGTGCTGTGCCGCGACACGCTCGGCGGCGGCGAGTTCGAGCTGTGCGCCGAGAACGTGGTCAACGCCACCGGCGTGTGGGCCGACCGGATCCGCCCCGACGAGCTGCACGACGAGGCCGAGGTGCCGCGCATCAAGCCCAGCCGCGGCACCCACGTCACGGTGGCGCTGGACAAGCTGCCGGTGGTCTCGGGCGCCATCGTGCCGGCGGGCGGTGGGCGCTTCATCTTCGTGCTGCCCTGGCTCGGGCGCACGCTGATCGGCACCACCGACGTGACCTACGACAGCGACGAGCTGGACCACATCCCGCCCGGCGACGAGGACGTGCAGTACCTGCTGGACGCCGTCAACGAGTTCTTCGCCACCTCCCTGACCGCGACCGACCTGAGCGGCGCCTACGCCGGCGTGCGGCCGCTGATCTCCACCGGCGACCCGAAGAAGTCGGTGGACATCTCGCGCAAGGACGAGCTGTACGAGACCAGCTCGGGCATGATCACCATCACCGGCGGCAAGCTCACCACCTGGCGTCACATGGCCCAGCGCACGGTGGACCGGATCGTCGAGCGCGAGGGCCGTGAGGCCCCCTGCCGCACGACCGAGATCCCGCTGGGGATGCCGCTGGCGCCCGGCGCGCTGGACGCCTACGGGGACGTCGACGACGCCGTCCGGGACCACCTGGCGGCGCGCTACGGCCACGCGGCCGTCGACGTGATGCGCATGGCCGACGACCGCCCGCACCTGGCCCGGCGGATCGTGCCCGACCTGCCCGACCTGCTGGTCGAGGCCCCGTTCGCCGCCCGC
Organism: Thermoleophilaceae bacterium; assembly: GCA_035630015.1. Lineage (GTDB taxonomy): Bacteria > Actinomycetota > Thermoleophilia > Solirubrobacterales > Thermoleophilaceae > JAAYBF01. The sequence continues at coordinate 3,956 of DASQLM010000292.1, forward strand.
CGCGAGCAGGCGCGCTCCCTCGAGGACGTGCTGCTGCGCCGCACCCGGCTGGGGTTGCTGGATGCGCGGACGCTGTGCGCCCCCGGGTCGCCCGAGGCCCGCGACGTGGCGGAGGCGATGGCGGAGGAGCTGGGCTGGAACGCGGGCCGGGTTGAGACCGAGCTGGAGCTGTGGGGCCGCGCCGCCGCGCTGGAGGGCCTGGTCCCGGGGCAGGACGCGCCCGAGCCGGCATGAGGCTCGCGCTGGGCCGGCGATCCGTGGAGGTGGCCCAGGGGGCGCCGCTGGTCATGGGCATCGTGAACGCGACGCCCGACTCGTTCTCGGACCGCCAGGGCCCCAAGGACACCGGGGAGCTGGCCGACCGCGCCTTCGCGCTGGTCGACGCGGGCGCTCACATCATCGACGTGGGCGGCGAGTCCGGGCGCACCGACCGCGAGGCGGTGTCCGAGCAGGAGGAGGCCGAGCGGATCGTGCCGCTCGTGCGGCGGCTGGCCGACGCCGGCGTGGCCGTGTCCGTGGACACCTGGCGTGCCGGTCCCGCCGAGGCGGCGCTGGCGGCCGGCGCGGCCATGCTCAACGACGTCTCGGGCCTGTCCGAGCCGGCCCTGGCCTCCATGTGCGCGCAGGCGGGCGCGGCGCTCGTGATCACCCACACCCGGGGCGCGCCCAAGACTAAGGTGTTTCCCGACTACCACGACGTGGTGCGGGACGTGGCCGTCCTGCTGGAGGAGCGGGTCGCGGCGGCGCTGGGGGCCGGGGTGGGGGAGGGCGCGCTGGTGCTGGACCCGGGATTCGACCTGGCCAAGACCCCGGCCGAGTCGATCCAGGTGCTGCGCCGGCTGCCGGAGCTGTATGCGCTTGGCCGGCCGCTGTTGCTCGCCGTCTCGCGCAAGGACTTCGTCGGGGCGGTCACCGGCCGCCGGCCGGCCGACCGGGACGCCGGCACCCTGGGAGCCATCGAGCCCGCCCTGGATGCCCCCGCGGCCCTGCTGCGGGTGCACGACGTGGCGGGCGCGGTGGACTTCATCGCCGTCCGGCGGGCGCTGCGTGGCCTGTCCGGCCCGTCGGAGGGGGCGCTGGCGGAGGAGCTCCGGCGCGAGCCGGCGGGCTGAGGGCGCTCAGTCGATCAGGCCGCGGCGCAGGCCCTCGGCCACCGCGCCGGCGCGGTCGGCGACGCCGAGCTTGGCGTAGATGTGCTCGAAGTGGGTCTTCACGGTGCTGGTGCTGACCACCAGCCTGCCGGCGATCGCCGCACTCGAGCCGCCGTGCGAGGCCATCTGGAGGACCTCGGTCTCGCGCGGGGTCAGCGGGGAGTCGCCGGACACGATCCTCACGCGCCGGGGCATGCTGCCCATCTGCGCGGCCACCGTCCGCACCGTCTCCACCATCTGGGGGCGCAGCGGTCGTCCCCCGCCGGCCTCGATACCGGCGATCAGCGCGGCCTCCACGTCCCGGGAGCCCTCGGCCAGGGCCGTGAACGCCGCCAGGTAGATCTCCCGTTCGCTCACCCAGTCGTGCCGGGCGGTCACGTCCTGCAGCGAGCCCACCATCTCGGTGGCGCGCGAGCCGGCGAACGTCGCGGGCGCCATGTGCAGCGCCACCCACCTGACGTTCTCCTCCGGATCCAGCACCAGCCATTCGCTGGCCGGCACGGCGGTGCCGGTCGAGAGCGAGTAGTCGCGCACCTCCTGCGCCCGGTCGCGCTGATCGGGGTGGACCACCGTGTCGATGACCTGCTGGGTCGTGGGGGTGCGGTCGCCGGGCAGGCCCAGCAGCGTCCGCGCGCGGTCGGAGATCCGCATCTCGTCGGTTGCCAGGTCCCAGCAGAACGTGCCGATACCGGCCAGCGTGGTCGCCGTCTCGAGTAGCAGGTCGACCGCGCCCTGGTCCCTCTGGCCTGATTGCCCGTTCACGATTTCCCCCTGCTGGACCGTACCCGGTCCGGGGGGTGACAACCCGTGGCCCGCGGTGACGGGCGCAGGCGCTGCCGCCGCAACGGTTAGCCTTCCGCGTCCACCCGATCCCAGAGGAGCATCACCCGGTGACAGTCCTGCAGCGCAACGAACTCGAGAAGAGCCCGCTGGCCGATCTCCACGCGATCGCCTCGGAGCTCGGAGTCGAGGGCTTCCGCGGGCTGCGGCGCGAGGACCTGGTCTCGGCCATCGTCGGCGCCCAGGGTGGCGACGATGGGGGCGACGCGCCCAAGGAGGACGAACCCAAGGACGAGGGTGCCAAGGACGAGGGTGCCAAGGACGAGGGCGGCGACGACCAGCCCAAGCGCGGCGGCCGGCGCTCGCGCTCGCGCCGCGGCGGACGCTCGCGCGGCCCGAAGCCCAGCGACGAGGAGGCCTCGGGCGACAGCGACGGCGGCGCGGACGATGCCGGGGACGGCGACGACGGCGACGACTCCGATCGCGAGCAGGTCAGCGGCGTCCTGGACGTGCTGCCCAACGGCAGCGGCTTCCTGCGCTCCGGAGGCGGCGACGAGAACTCCGACGTGTACGTCTCGGCGGCCCAGATCCGCCGCTGCGAGCTCCGCGGCGGCGACGACGTGACCGGCCGCATGCGCCCGGCGCGACGCAACGAGAAGCACCCGTCGCTGGTCCGGGTCGAGCAGGTCAACGGCCGTGACGCCGAGCCGCCCGAGGAGCGGCCGCTGTTCGCGGACCTGACCGCCGTGCATCCCACGGACAAGCTGCCGGTACCGGAGGTCCTCGGCTCGATCGCCATCGGCAAGGGCTCCCGCGTGGCGGTGGCCGGCGGTCCCGGCTCGGGCGCCACGTGGCTGCTGCGCGAGCTGGTGGGCACGCTGGCCGGCGCCGGCGGCGACCTGGCGGTGAGCGTGGTGCTGGTCGGCGCCCGCCCCGAGGAGGTCACAGAGTGGAAGGGCCTCGCGGGTGACGTCCCGGTGGTCGGAGGGGCGTTCGACGAGTCCGTCGAGTCCCAGACCCAGGCCGCCGAGCTGGCCGTGGAGCGCGCGAAGCGGGCTGCCGAGCGCGGCGGCGACGCCGTCGTGGTGCTCGACTCGCTCGAGGCGCTGCCCGCCGGCGCCGCCCGGCGCCTGTTCGGCGCCGCCCGCAAGCTCGAGGAGGGCGGGTCGCTGACCGTGGTCGCGGCCACCGGCCTGGCCTCGGAGCCCCAGCGCCAGGCGTCCACCCGGGTCGTGCTCGACGCGCCCGGCCCGGACGGCACGCTGCAGGTCTCGGCCGAGCGTTCCGGGACCTTGCGAGCCGACCTGATCAGCTGAGCGGAGCCGCATGCCGAACCCGGCGCGCGACCCAGAGACATCCGACGAGGAGCTGCTCGGTGCCGAGTCCACCCGGATCGCCGAGCTCTACACCGACGCCGACCGCGTGCGCCGGATGGCCGGCGAGCTCGAGATGGGGTTCGCGAGCCTGTCGGGCCTTTACCGCGCGGTGTCGGTGTTCGGGTCGGCGCGGACCCCGCCCGGGGATCCGCAGTACGCGGCCGCGCGCGAGGTGGCGCGGCGGCTGGGGGAGGAGGGCCACCCGATCATCACCGGCGGTGGGCCGGGGATCATGGAGGCGGCCAACCGCGGCGCCACCGACGCGGGCGTGCAGTCGATCGGGCTGGGCATCGACCTGCCCCACGAGCAGGGAATCAACGAGTGGGTCGACCTGCCGCTGGAGTTCCACTACTTCTTCACCCGCAAGGTCATGTTCGTGCGCTACGCCTGCGCATTCGTGGTCTTTCCCGGCGGCTTCGGCACCTTCGACGAGCTGTTCGAGGCCGCGACCCTGCGCCAGACCGGGAAGGTGCGCTGGTTCCCGATCGTCCTCTTCGGGAGCGACTACTGGTCGGGGCTGGTCGAGTGGCTGCGCGACCCGGTGCGGCGCGAGGGCAAGATCTCCGAGCACGACTGGGAGATGCTCGAGGTCACCGACGACCCGGCGCGGGTCGTCGACGTCATCCGCGCCCGCTGACTAGGGCCGGTAGGCGACGCTGTGCCAGGACGGCTCGGGGGAGAGCTCGATCAGCTCTCCGCCGCGCTCGGGCTGGGCGTAGCCGAAGGACGCCGTGTCCTCGTCGAACACGATCTCCAGCTCGCCTTCCATGACCCGCTGGTCCAGCCACGCGCCGCGGAACACCAGCCGGCGCAGCCAGTGCACCAGCGAGCGGTCCGAGTGGCCGTGCAGGTCGCCCCAGCGGTCCACCACGTGCTCGCCGAGCGAGGAGTGGGGGTCGGTCACCTCGCCGTTCACGGCCAGGTTCACCAGGTCCTCACGCTCGTCGTCGTCCAGCTCGCCGGCCACGAAGCCGAGCTTGGAGCCGGCCTGCTCCACCCGTTCGGTGAAGTCGCGCTCGTTGAAGGTGAACCGGAGTTCCCCGTATTCGAGGACGTAGTCCGCTCCCGACTCGTAATTTCCGCGTTTGGTGCCG
>DASQLM010000293.1:0-4144 GCA_035630015.1 Thermoleophilaceae bacterium
AGGTCTGCTTCTTCTTGTCCTCGGTGAACTTCGATGGACACTTGGTGACCAGCGAGTCGCGCTCGGCCGTGAACCGCCGCCCGTCGAGCTTGCCCGAGACGATGACCTCGCGTCCCTCGCGGAACGGGTCGGGCACCACGCCCGCGTAGCTGACCGGCACCGAGGCGGTGCCGTCGCGGTCGCGGATGGCGAACTCGAGCCGGTCCCCCACGCGCTTGACCGAGTCGTTCACGACCTTGCCCGTGAGCTCGTACGAGCGGCCGGGCTCGGCGTTCTTCATCACCTCGGAGGGGGTGCTGGCCTCCGTGGAGGCGCTGAAGCTGGTGTAGACCAGGACGCCTGCAAGAAGTACCGCAACCGACAACGCCAGCACCAGGCGTGCCCTACGTTTCCGGGAGGGGTCCATCGAGCAGAAGTGTACGAGGCGTCGCCGCCCGCCCTCCTGCCGATCGGCGCCAAATGTCGGGATACAGCACAACCAGGGGGACTTTCAGGGGTTACATGCAGCCAGTGCCGCGCCGAACGCCGATACTCATCGCCACGATCGTGGCCGCCGCCTGCCTACCGGCGGGTGCGGCGGCCGCACCCCCCAAGGGCACCACGCTGCAGTCGGGCTGGGAGATCCGCGACCTGGTGAACAGGCCCCCGGCCCCCACCCCGCCGCCGCCCTCAGAGTCCGGTGAGGGCGAGGTCGGCTCGACCGAGCAGGCGCCAGTGCCGGTCGAGCCGTTCAACCCGAACTGGAAGTCCACCAACGTCCCGGACGTGTTCGCCGCGGACGCCAACCCCTCGCTGTTCGGCGGTACCGCCAAGCAGTACCGCCTGCGCTTCACCGCTCCCCCGAAGGCCTCGGGCTACACCTGGGCCTTCCGCTTCGAGGGCTCGCACCGGCGCACCACCGTCTTCCTGAACGGCCGCCGGCTCGGCGTGAGCATCGATCCCTACACGCCGTTCGAGCTGCCCGCCAGGGGCCTGCGGGCGGGCCGCCAGAACGACCTCGTGGTCACCGTGGACAGCCGCAAGGACCCGCGCCTGCCCGAGGCATGGTGGAACTACGGCGGCATCGTGCGACCCGTGAAGCTGATCCCCAGGGGCAGGGTCGGGATCCAGGACGTCGGCCTGCTGAGCAACGTGACCTGCAAGGGCCTGGCGCAGCAGTGCAAGGCGGGCGTGAAGCTGGACGGGATCCTGGCCAAGCTGCCCAAGGAGCGCCAGAGCTTCCGCACCGTGACCCGGGTCGTCGGCAAGGGAAAGAGGCGCCGCCGCGTGAGCACCCGCGTGAAGGTGGCCCTGCCCCAGCCGAAGCTCGTGGTCAAGCTGCGCTCGCCCCAGGGCCGGCTGACCCGCAAGGCGTTCCGCCTCAAGGGCCTGCGCAGCGCGCGCCAGCGGCTCAAGGACATGGAGGTCCGCGTACCGGGCCCGAAGCTGTGGTCGCCCGACAACCCGCAGCTGTACTCGGCGTCGGCCAGCCTGGTCTACAAGGGCCGCACGGAGCAGGTCGACCGCAAGAAGATCGGGCTGCGCTCGGTGAAGGTCGTGCGCGGGGAGCTGCGCCTGAACAACCGGCCGATCAACGTCCGCGGCGGCTCGATCCACGAGGACATGCCCGGGCACGGCGCGGCCCTGACCGCCGCCGACATGGACACGATCGTGCGCGAGCTCAAGGAGGTGGGCGCCAACACCACGCGCGCCCACTACCTGATGAACGAGGGCCTCCTGGAGCGCTTCGACAAGGCCGGGATCATGGTCTGGAACCAGGCCCCGATCTGGCAGCGCGACCACGGCGCCAACCTGCTCCAGTACTCCAACGAACGGCGCCGCGCCATGGCCCAGATGGAGCGCACCGTCAAGGGCGGGCGCAACCACCCGTCGGTGATCACGCATTCGGTGTCGAACGAGCTGAGCTTCACCCCTGACCGCAAGGCGGGCACGCGCCGCTACCTGATCGACGCGGCCGAGAAGGCGCGCGACCTGGACCCCTCGATCCCGATCAGCCTGGACATCAAGGGCCGGCCGGGCTTCGAGGAGCAGTTCGTCTACGAGAACTTCGACATGATCGGCATCAACCAGTACTTCGGCTGGTATCCGTGGGTCGAGGACTTCAACACGCTGGAGCCCTACCTGCGTGAGATGAACGACCTCTACCCCAACCACGCCAAGGTCATGACCGAGTTCGGCGCCGAGGGACGGGCCGACATGAGCGCCTTCCCGCCGGAGACGCTGGGCACCTACGCGTTCCAGGCCAACCACGTGGCCCGCACCGTGGACCTGGTCAACCGGCTGCCGTTCATGGCCGGTGCCATCCACTGGACGATGCGCGAGTTCGAGATCAACCCCGGCTGGCTGGGCGGCGTCCGGATGAACCGCCCCGGGCGCAACACGCGCCACTACAAGGGCGTGCTGACCTACAACGGCAAGCGCAAGCCCGCCTGGACCGCACTGCACGACCGCTACGTGCGCACCCCGCTCTACAGGCGCTGAGCCCGCAACTTTCAGCGCCGGGGCGTGTGTACTATCTCCGACCCCTCCGGGCCGCGACCTTCCGGCCCGCCGTACCCGAGCCAAGGAACTTCTCTCCATGACCAAGCAGCCCCTCAGACTGCTGGCCTGCGCGCTGCTGACCACGCTCGCGGCACTGCTCGCCCCGGCGAGCGCGTCCGCCGCGTCCAACCAGCTGTCGCTGATCCAGGACGATCGTGAGTTCCTGGGCGGGACGGGCGAGAACCTGGACTCCGCCGCCGCCGAGCTGAAGAACCTCGGCGTGGACATCCTGCGCACGAACGTCAACTACAACAAGGTCTACAGGACGCCGAAGGACCGCAAGAAGCCCTCGGACTTCGTGACCAGCGATCCCACCAACAGCCACTACGACTGGTCGGCCACCGACCGGCTCGTGGCGCTGGCCAAGCGCAACAACGTCCGGATCCTGATGACCGTGACCGGCCCCGGGCCCTTCTTCAGCTCCGAGAAGCCGTCCAGGTGCAGGAAGCTGCCCTGCACCTACAAGCCCAAGACCTCCGAGTTCGAGCAGTTCGCCGCCGCGGTGGCCAAGCGCTACCGGGGCCAGGCCGACTACTACGCGATCTGGAACGAGCCGAACATCGGCAAGACCTGGCTGACCCCGCGGTTCGAGAAGCGCCGTGGCGTGGGCACGATCGACTACGCGGCCGCGAAGTACCGCCAGCTGTACCTGGCCGGCTACAAGTCGATCGCCAAGTACGACCCGGCCCGCAAGAACCGCGTGCTGTTCGGTGAGACGGCCGCCATCGGCTCGCCGCTGCCGTTCATCCGCGCCGCGCTGTGCCTGGACTCCGCCGGCCGCCCGTTCCGGGGCCGGCGCGCCCGGGCCACCGGCTGCTCGGGCCGCGTGAAGAGGATCAACACGCTGGGCTTCGCAGTCCACCCCTACAACCAGGGCGGCAACGGCACGCCGCAGAGCAAGAGCCGCACCAAGACGTCGCTGTCGATCGCCTACATGCCGCGCATCCACCGGCTGATCAGGGGCGCCGCCGCCCGCAAGCGCATCTCCGGCGGGCGCAACGTGTACGTGACGGAGTTCGGCTTCCAGTCCAGGCCGCCGGACAGCATCTCCAACGTGAACCCACGCGAGCAGGCGCAGTACATCAACGAGTCCGACCGGCTCCTGTACGGCGACAGGCGGGTGAAGTGGGTGGGCCAGTACGAGCTCACGGACGTGCCGCAGAAGGACCAGTTCAACTCCGGCCTGCGGTTCGTCGGCGGAGAGCGCAAGCCCGCGTACGCGGCGTACCGGATGCCGATCGTGGTCACCCGGCGCTCGGCCAACTCGGTCGAGGTCTACGGCCAGTCGCGTCCCGGTGGGTCCGCCACCGTGGCGATTCAGTCGCAGGCCTCCGGCAAGGCGTTCACCACCGTCCGCAACGTGCGCACCAACGCCCAGGGCATGTTCCGCGTGAACATCTCCAAGAGGGGCGCGTTCCGGCTGAAGTGGCGCCTCAGCGGCATCAGCAACGCGACCGGCGAGACCATCACCAGCCGCGAGGCCAAGGCCGGCAAGAAGCTGGCCTTCTACAAGAACTAGGGCCCCGCGCCCGAGACCCGAGCAGCACCCGGCGGCCGCCCGATGGGCGGCCGTCGGCGTTCTCGATAGAACTAGGCGCTTCGT
>DASQLM010000294.1:0-4878 GCA_035630015.1 Thermoleophilaceae bacterium
CTGCTGATCGTGGACGAGGAGCAGCGCTTCGGCGTCAAGCAGAAGGAGCTGCTGCGCCAGCTGCGCCTGCGCGTGGACGTGATCTCGCTGTCGGCCACCCCGATCCCGCGCACGCTGCAGATGTCGCTGGCCGGCCTGCGCGACATTTCGATCATCGAGACCCCGCCCGAGGGCCGCCGGCCGGTGCGCACCTACGTGGGCGAGTACGACGAGGAGCTGGTCACGCAGGCCATCCGCCGCGAGCTGGACCGCAAGGGCCAGGCCTACTTCCTGCACAACCGGGTGGACACCATCGACGAGACCGCCGAGCGGGTGCGCGCCATGGTGCCCGACGCGCGCGTGATGGTCGCCCACGGCCAGATGGAGGAGAAGCAGCTCGAGCAGGTGATGCTGTCCTTCCTGCGCGGTGAGGCGGACGTGCTCGTATGCACCACGATCATCGAGTCGGGCCTGGACATCTCCTCGGCCAACACGCTGATCGTGGAGCGCGCCGACGACCTCGGCCTGAGCCAGCTCTACCAGATCAGGGGTCGCGTCGGACGGTCCTCCGAACGCGCCTACGCCTACCTGCTCTACCCCTCGATGGCCGCGCTGACCGAGGAGGCCTCGGCCCGCCTGGCCACGCTGTCCGACTACACCGAGCTGGGCTCGGGCTTCAAGATCGCCATGCGTGACCTCGAGATCCGTGGCGCCGGCAACCTGCTGGGCGACGAGCAGTCCGGGCACGTGGCCGCCGTCGGCTTCGAGCTGTACGTGGGCATGCTGGACGAGGCCGTGGCCGCGCTGGCCGCCGATTCGGCCGAGGAGGCGCCCGAGCCGGTGCGCGTGGACGTGCCCGTCGACGCCTTCGTACCCGGCGACTACGTGCCCTACGAGGCGGCCAAGATCGAGATCCACCGGCGCGTGTCGGGGGCCAAGGAGATCGCCGACCTGATCGTCCTGCGCGAGGAACTGGAGGACCGCTTCGGCCCCGTCCCCGAGCCGCTGGACAACCTGATCCGCCTCCAGGACGCCCGCATCAAGTTCGGCCGCGCGGGGGCGCGCACCGTCGACTTCGCCGGCGGCAAGCTGGCCGTGGCGCCCATCGACATCGACTCGCGGCGCGTGAAGATCCTGCGCGAGCGCATCCCCGAGGCCGTCTACGAGTCCGGCCGCAGCACCGTGCGCATCCGCGTGCCCGACGAGGCCGAGAAGCGCTTCCCCGCGGTGGTCAAGGCGGCGGAGGCGATCCTCGAGGCGGCGTCGGCTCCCGACGAAGGGTGAACAGCCAGACCGACTGGCCGTCGTCCTGCGCTTCGCCGTCGTGATCGAAGCCGGCCTTCTCCAGCACCCGGTTCGAGGCGTTGCGCTCGGCCAGGGTGTGGGCGATCACCGACTCCACCTCGGGTGAGGCGAACGCCTGCTCCAGCATCGCCGCCACCGCCTCGGTGGCCAGCCCCTGGCCCCGGCGGGACTCGGCGATCTCGTACCCCAGCTCCACGAGCCCGTTGGCCGGCGGTCCCTTGAAGCCGCCCCAGCCCACCAGCTCGGGTGGATCGCCCGCCAGGAACAGCCGGGTGCCCCATCGGCCCTCGCCGGGGTCGTCGGCCAGCGCGGCCCGCGTGGGCGCCAGCGCCTCCTCGAAGGTCGCCCACCCCGGGACCACCGGGTGGCCCAGCGCACGGGCCAGCTCCTCGTCGCCCTCCAGTGCCGCGTCCAGCAGTTCCAGGTTCGCGGTCAGCAGCCTCAGCACCCGGGCACCTTCTCACGAATCACTCGCTACCATCCGCCGCTGGCGCCCATCGCCGCCCGCGCCCACCTGGCCGGCGGCAATCTTGAGGCGCGCTTGAGACTCCAGTCCTAGACAACGGGAAATGACCTTGCCTCGACTCACCTTCTCACGTTCGTTCGCCACCATCGCCCTGACCGGGGTTTGTGCCGTGCTGATTGCCGGCTGCGGGGACGACGTGCCCTCAAACAGCGTCGCCAAGGTCGGTGACACCAACATCACGAAGGACGAGTTCAACCGCTGGCTGACCAACGCCGCGTCGGGCCAGCAGCAGGGTGGCGGCCAGGCCGTGATCCCGGATCCGCCCGACTACAAGAAGTGCGTGGCGGGCCTGAAGAAGCAACTGTCCGCTCAGAAGGGCGCGCCCAAGCAGTCGGACGCCGCGCTCAAGAAGCAGTGCAAGACCCAGTACGACCAGCTCAAGGGCGAGGTCATGCAGTTCCTGATCCAGGCCCAGTGGGTCCAGCAGGAGGCCGAGGACCGCGACGTCGAGGTCTCGGACGCCGAGGTCAAGAAGTCCTTCAACCAGCAGAAGAAGCAGGCCTTCCCCAAGGAGGCCGACTACAAGAAGTTCCTGAAGGACTCGGGCATGAACGAGGAGGACATCCTCTACCGCGTCAAGCTCGACCAGCTGCAGACCAAGCTGACCCAGAAGGTCAGTAAGGACAAGGTCAAGATCACCAACGCCGACATCGACGCCTACTACGCGAAGAACAAGAAGCGCTTCGCCCAGCCCCAGCGTCGTGACCTGAACGTGGTGCTCACCAAGACCAAGGCCAAGGCCGACCAGGCCAAGGCGGCGCTGGAGAGCGGCGACAGCTTCAAGACCGTGTCGAAGAAGTACTCGATCGACCAGGCCTCCAAGGCCCAGGGCGGCAAGCTGCCGGACCTGGCCAAGGGCAAGCAGGACCCGGCGCTGGACAAGGCCGCGTTCGCCGCCAAGAAGGACACCGTCGTCGGCCCGGTCAAGACCCAGTTCGGCTACTACGTGTTCGAGGTCACCGCCGTGAAGGCGGCCTCGCAGCAGTCGCTGGCCCAGGCCCGCGACACCATCCGCAACCTGCTGCGCAGCCAGCGCGAGCAGAAGGCGCTGGACTCGTTCGTCAAGGACTTCCGCAAGAAGTACAAGGAGGAGACGAACTGCGGCGAGGACTACCGCGTGGCCGAGTGCAAGAACGCTCCCAAGAGCAGCACCGAGACCGCGCCGGGCGGCGCGGCTCCTCAGGGTGCCGACCCGACCCAGCAGGGTGGGGCCGCACCGCAGGGCGCCGCTCCCCAGGGCGCTCCGGCGGATCCGACCCAGCAGGGTGGCGCGGCCGCACCGCAGCAGGCGCCGCAGGCACCGCAGGCACCGCAGGGCAGCGGGGCCACGCCCCAGACGCCCAGCAGCCCGGCGCCTACCGAGCCCTAGCCATAACCGATCCCGCGGAAGCGCTGGCCCGCCTGGACGCCATCACCCGGCGTCTGCGGGTCGAGTGCCCGTGGGACCGTGAGCAGGACGAGCGCTCGATCGTCCCGCACACCGTCGAGGAGGCCTACGAGCTGGCCGACGCCGCCCACAGCGGCGACGACGCCAAGCTGGTGGACGAGCTGGGCGACGTGCTGTTCCAGGTGTACTTCCTGGCGCTGCTGCTCGAGGAGCGCCAGGCGGGCAGCCTGGACGCCGTGGCCGAGCAGCTGATCGCCAAGCTGATCCGCCGCCACCCGCACGTGTTCGGTGAGGCCGAGGCCGCCACGGCCGCCGACGTGGTCAAGACCTGGGGCGCCGTGAAGCGCGACCAGGAGCGCGGGGGAGAGATCTTCGGCGAGCTGCCCGAGGTGCTGCCCTCGACCCTGTACGCGAAGAAGGTGCTCAAGCGCGCCCGGGCCGCCGGCGCGGGCGATCCGGAGGGCGACGGACACGGGGAGGCGCTGCTGGAAGCGGTCCGCGCCGCCGTGGACGCCGGCGTGGACCCGGAGCTGGAGCTCAGGCGGGCTGCCGATCGCTACCGCGAACAGGTAGAACGCCAGGCCACATGAGCGCAATCGAAAACGTCACCGCCCGCCAGATCGTCGACAGCCGCGGCAACCCCACCGTGGAGGCCGAGGTCACCCTGGCCTCCGGCGCGCACGGTCGCGCGGCCGTGCCCTCCGGCGCCTCCACCGGCGAGTTCGAGGCCGTGGAGCTGCGCGACGGCGGCGACGCCTGGAACGGCAAGGGCGTGACCAAGGCCGTGGGCAACGTGAACGGCGAGATCGCCGAGGCGGTCCGGGGGCTGGACGCCGATGACCAGGGCGCGCTGGACCGGGCGATGCTGGACCTGGACGGCACCGACAACAAGGGCCGCCTGGGCGCCAACGCCATCCTGGGCGTCTCGCTGGCCTCAGCCAAGGCCGCGGCCGCCGACGCCGGGGAGCCGCTGTGGCGCCATCTGGGCGGGGCAGACGCGCACGTGCTGCCGGTGCCGATGATGAACGTGCTCAACGGCGGCGCGCACGCCGACAACAAGGTCGACTTCCAGGAGTTCATGGTGGTACCGGTGGGGGCGCCCACGTTCTCCGAGGCGCTGCGCACCGGCGCCGAGGTCTTCCACGCGCTCAAGAAGACGCTCGGCGAGCGCGGCCTGGGCACCGCGGTGGGCGACGAGGGTGGCTTCGCGCCCGACTTCGGCTCCAACGAGGAGGCGCTGTCGGCGCTGGTCGAGGGCATCGAGGCGGCGGGCTACACGCCCGGCGATGACGTGGCCATCGCGCTCGACCCCGCCACCAGCGAGATCTACGCGGGCGGCGTCTACAGGCTCGAGCACGAGGGCCGCGACCTGTCGGCCGAGGAGATGGCGGCGTACTGGGCCGACATGGCCGGCCGCTACCCGATCCTGTCGATCGAGGACGGCATGGACGAGGAGGACTGGGACGGCTGGAAGGCGCTGACCGGCAAGCTGGGCGACACCGTCCAGCTGGTTGGCGACGACCTGTTCGTGACCAACACCGAGCGCCTGAAGCGCGGCATCGACCTCGGCGTGGCCAACTCGATCCTGGTCAAGGTCAACCAGATCGGCACGCTCACCGAGACCCTGGAGGCCATCGCCATGGCCCGCGACGCGGGCTACACGGCGGTCATGTCGCACCGC
>DASQLM010000295.1:0-8603 GCA_035630015.1 Thermoleophilaceae bacterium
TTCGACGGCCAGCCCGCGGGCCGCCCGATGGCCCCGCCCTACCAGCCGGCGATCGACGCGGCGGGCAACGCCGACTGCCAGAACGGCCAGGACGGCTTCCCCGCGTTCCGCCTGATCGAGGACTTCGTGCGCAGGAACGGCGCGCAGGGCACCGGCGACCCCAACGACATCGTCACCGGCACGCTGTCCGACGGCACCCCCGCCGGCGCGAACTCGGTGGTGGGCAAGAGCAACTACCCCGGCCTGGCCGGCGGCACGTACAAGTCGCGCGAGCTGGGGATCGACAACCTGAAGGACGTGCCGTGAGGCGCGGCCGGAAGCAGCGGCTGTCGAGCTTCGGCGCCGGCGTGCTGACCATCGTGATCGTGGTGGTGGCCAGCACCGTGGGCTGGTTCCGGCTGAACCCGTTCGAGAAGAGCCACACCGTCCAGGCCGAGTTCGCGCAGGTCTCCAACCTGGCCGCGCGCTCGCCGGTGCGCATCGCGGGCGTCGAGGTCGGCAAGGTGACCAAGGTCGAGCCGCGCGACGGCGGCGGCGCGCGGGTGACGATGGAGCTCAAGCCCTCCGCGCTGCCCCTGCACGAGGACGCGCGGCTGAAGGTGCGCTCACGCATCTTCCTGGAGGGCAACTTCTTCGTGGACATCCAGCCGGGCACGCCCAGCGCCCCCGAGCTGGGCGCCGACGACGTGATCCCGCCCAGCCAGACCTCCGCCCCGGTACTGCTGGGCGACGTGCTGGCCACCCTCCAGCGCGACACGCGGACCGACCTCCAGACGCTGCTGCGCGAGCTGTCCACCGGCCTGGGCGACGGCGCCGCGGAGTCCCTGAACCGCGCCGCGCCCGATGCCGCGCCCGCGCTGCGCGACCTGGCCGTGGCCTCGGATGCGCTCCTGGGCGAGGAACCCGATGAGGACGTCCGGCGCGCCCAGCGCGGGACGGCCAAGCTCAACGGCGCGCTGGCCGAGGACGAGGAGGCGCTCAAGGGCGTGGTCACCAACCTGGGCGCGACAGCCAGCGCGCTGGCCACCCAGGACCAGGCGCTGGCGGCCTCGATCCCCGCGCTGCGCGACACCCTGCGGGCCACGCGACCCGCGCTGACCGCCCTGGACGGCACGCTGCCACCCCTGCGCGCGCTGGCCACCGAGGCCACCCCCAGCGTGCGCCGCCTGGACCCGGTGCTGGACGCGGTACTGCCCTTCACCCGGCAGCTCAGCGCGCTGGCCGGCCGCACCGAGCTCCGGGCGACCACCCGCGCCCTGCGCGTGAACACACCAGCGATCGACCGCCTGCTGCGGACCTCGGTGCCGCTGTTCGGCGAGGGCCGCGCGGCCTCGCGCTGCACCGAGAAGGTGCTCGTGCCGTTCGTGAACCGCGACTTCCCCGACCCCGACTTCCCGGGCAACAGCGGCACGGTCAACCAGAAGCTGATGCGCTCGTTCGTGGGCCTCAGCGGCGAGAGCCGGTCGGTGGACGCCAACCAGAGCTACTTCCACGCGTCGCTGGTGCCCCCCGGCCTCCAGGTTCGCCCGGCGCCGCCCGACACCCCGGCCAACCCGCCGCCGCACCGCCCCGACGTGCCCTGCGAGAACCAGGAGCCGCCCAACCTGGACGCGCCCGCCGCGAACGTGATCCAGACGGGCGGGCTGCAGCCACGCGGCGCGTCGGATTCCAAGCGCTCGGCCGGACCGTCGGCCGCCACCCGCAGCCGGCTGGTCAAGCGCGCCGCGGGCAAGGTGGACGACTTCTACGAGCGCATCCTCGAGCGCCGCGCCAAGGTCCTGAAGAGGGTGCGTGAGCGGTGAAGCGGGCGATCAGGACCTACCTGCCGTCGTTCCTGGCCGTGACCGCGGTGATGCTGCTGGGCATCGGGGTGGGCGCGTACATCCTGTCCAACCAGCGGCTGCGCTTCCCGCTGGTGGAGGAGTCGCCGAAGAAGATCGACGCGGTGCTGTCCAACGCCCAGGCCGTGCAGCCCGGCCAGGGCCAGTCGGTCCGCGTGGCCGGGGTGACCATCGGCGCCATCGGCCCGGTCAGGCTCGAGGACGGCCGTGCCGTGGTCACGCTGGAGATCGAGCCGGAGTTCAAGGACCTGGTAAAGGACGACGCCACCGCGCTGCTGCGTTCGAAGACCGGCCTGAAGGACATGTTCCTGGAGGTCGACCCGGGCCACGGCAAGACGCTGCCGGCGGGCGGGCAGATCGCGCTCAGCGACACGCTGCCCGACGTGAACCTTGACGAGGTGCTGGCCGTGCTGGACAGCGACACCCGGCCCTACCTGCAGTTGCTGATCAACGGGGGCGGGAAGGGCACACAGGGGCGGGGCCAGGACCTGTCCAGGACGCTTCGCCAGCTCGGCCCGCTCCAGCGCGACACGCGCCGGGTCTCCGGCGCCCTGGCCCAGCGCAAGGCTAACCTGCGGCGGCTGGTCAACCGCTACGGCCGCCTGACCGAGGAGGTCGGCGCCAGCGACCGCGACCTGGTCCGGCTGGTCCGGGCCAGCAACGTGGTGTTCTCATCGTTCGCCGACGAGCGCTCGAACCTGTCGAGTGCGGTCGGCCAGCTGCCCGGCACCCTGCGCCAGACCCGGACCACGCTGGACGACGTCCGCGCGTTCAGCACCCGCCTCGGCCCCGCGCTCCAGGCGCTGCGGCCCACCGTCCGCGAGCTGGACCCGGCCACGCGCGCCGTGCTGCCCCTGGCACGCGAGGGCACGCCCATCGTGCGGGACCGCCTCCGCCCGCTGGCCCGGGCCGCGCCGGCGCGCCTGAACACGCTCGGCGGTGCCGCGGGTGACTTCGCCACCGCCGCCCCCGACCTGACCACGTCGCTGGCCAAGGTCAACCGGCTGCTGAACATGGCCGCCTTCAACCCGGGCGGCGCCGAGTCGCTGGAGGGCAAGACCTTCGACCAGCAGCGCAACCGCCAGGAGGGCTACCTGTACTGGGCGGGGTGGGTGGCCCAGACCGGGGGCTCGCTGTTCGGCACCGCCGACGGCCAGGGCGTCTTCCGCCGCTTCACCGGCGGCGCCGTGAACTGCGGCACCCTGACCGGCCTGGCCCTGCCGGCCGCGGTGACCGACCTGCTGGGCGACGCGGGGCTCTGCTCACCGTGATCAAGGAAACGCCAAGCGCCGGGCGGATCGTGGCGATGGTGGCCTTCGCCTTCTCGTGCGTGGCCATCCTGCTGTTCCTCTGGCTGTCGTTCGGCGGGCCGGTGCCGCTGCGCTCGGAGTCCTACCGGTTCGAGGTGTCGGTGCCGGAGGCCACGTCGCTGGCAACCGAGAGCGACGTGCGGATCTCCGGCGTGAACGTGGGCAAGGTCAAGTCCAAGGAGCTGGACAAGGGCGCCAACCGGACCCTGCTCGAGGTGGAGATCAAGTCGCGCTACGCGCCGCTGCCGGGCAACAGCCGGGCGATCCTGCGCCAGAAGACGCTGCTGGGCGAGACCTACCTGGAGCTGACGCCGGGCGACCGTTCGGGCGCCGAGCTGGCCGACGGCGGCCGGCTGCCCAACGCCCAGGTGGAACCCACGGTGGAGCTGGACGAGATCTTCGACGTGTTCAGCCCGCGCACGCGCCGCGCGTTCCAGGGGTCCAGCGCCGACTTCGCCAAGGCGTTCTCCGGCCGGCGCGGCCAGGCCCTGAACGACGCGATCGGCAACCTGGAGGGCACCGCCACCTCGGGTGAGCGGCTGCTGTCGGTGCTGCGCGACCAGCGCACCGACCTGCGCGGGCTGGTGCGCAACGGCAGCGTGGTGTTCTCCGCGCTGAACGACCGCCGCGGCGCCCTGCGCGGCGTGATCATCAACTCCGACGACACGTTCGGCGCGCTGGCCTCGCGCGACCGGGAGCTGGCCGAGACGATCTCGATCCTGCCCACCTTCCTGCGCGAGTCGCGCGCCACGCTACGCCGCGTCGAGCGCTTCAGCGCGAACTCCGAGCCGGTCGTGCGCGGGCTCCAGCCGGTGGCCGACGACCTGGCCCCCACCGTGCGCGATCTCCGCGCGCTGGCGCCCGACCTCAAGGCCACCTTCCGGTCGCTGGGCCCGCTGATCACCCGCTCGCGCACCGCGCTGCCGGCCCTGACGCGGACCGTCCGCGGCGCCCGGCCGCTGGTGGCGGCGCTGAACCCGTTCCTGAACGAGCTCAACCCGATCCTGGCGATGCTCCAGTACAACCAGGTCCGCCTGGCCGGCTTCATCACCAACGGCACGCCCGGCATCGACGGCGACTTCGGCGGCCAGCGCTACAACAACGTCGTGGGCATCTTCGACCCGCGCTCGTTCCAGACCGTCTCCCAGCGGCCGGCGGACGACCGCGGCCAGGCCTACCTGGCGCCCAACTTCGCCAACCGCCTGATCGCCATGGGCGGCTTCGAGACCACCGACTGCTCCAAGGCCGGCCGCCCGGTCAACCGGTTCGGGGACGTGGCCCGCAACGACGCGATCGGAGCGCTGCCGCTGATCAAGAACTTCCAGCGCTCGCCCGCCTGCCTCGTGGCCGGCCCGTCGGCATACGACGGCAAGATCGTGCCCCGGGCCGACCGGGGCCGCACCTCGCTGAAGGCCCCGCCGCTGGGGACCGAGGGCAGCACGCCCCTCACCGGCCGCCCCTGATTGGCGCGATCGCGGCACCGCGCGTACGTTGGGCTGTCCATGCGTGTCGACCATGGACTGTTCGGGCCGGACAGCGTCTCGTGGCGCGTCATCGGCCATCCCAGCACCCTCGTGGGTGGCCTGCGCGCGCTGCAGATCCAGGCGCTGCATCCGCTGGCCATGGCCGGCGTGGCCCAGCACTCCGACTACCTCGAGGATCCGGTCACGCGCCTCCGGCGAACCGCGCGCTACGTGAGCACGGTGACCTTCGGGACAACCGAGGAGGCCGAGGCCGCGGCGGCGATCGTCCGGCGCGTCCACCGGCACGTGCACGGCACCGACCCGGTCACGGGCAAGACCTACTCCGCCTCCAACCCGGCGACGATGACGTGGGTCCACTGCGTGGAGGTGCACTCCTTCCTGGCCGCCTACCGCGCCTACGCCCGCCCGCTCAGCCGCGCCGACCAGGACCGCTTCCTTGCCGAACAGGTCGAGGCCGCCGTGCTGCTGGGCATCCCTCACGGGCGGGTCCCGGACTCGGTCGACTCCTTCCGTGACTACTTCGCGTCGGTGCAGGGCGAGCTGCGCACCTCCGAGGAGGCCCTCACCGCGATCAACTTCGCACGACGCATGCATCTGTCCGGCTTGCCCCTGGCCCAGCGACTGGTAATGGAACCCGCGTTCCGGGTCATGGGCGACGCCGCCACGGCGCTGGTGCCGCGTTCGCTCCGCCGGCTGGCCGGGCTGCCCGACCCCGGACTGCTGTCGCTGCCGAACCGGTTGGCGGTGACCACGGCGTCGAACGCCGTGAGCGTGGGCCTGAACCTGCCCGTGGTGGGTGGCGTGATGGCGCAGGCGGGCGACCAGACGCTCGGCGCCCGGCCGCGCCCGCGTGCCGCAGTGGCCGCCTGACGAATCGCGACAGGCCGCCGCCAACGCTGGTACGCTGGCGTTCCATGAGCTCCTCGCGCGGTCTGTTCGGGCCCGACACGGTGTCGTGGCGGATCATCGGCCACCCCGCCGCGCTGGTGGGCGGGCTGAGGGCGCTGCTGCTCCAGGCGCTGCATCCGCTGGCGATGGCCGGCGTGGCCCAGCATTCGAACTACATCGAGGACCCGATGGGCCGGCTGCGCCGCACCGCGAGCTACGTGTCCACCGTGACCTTCGGCACGATGGCCGAGGCGGAGGCCGCCGCGCAGATCGTGCGCGGGGTGCACCGGCACGTACACGGCACCGACCCGGTGACCGGCAAGCGTTACTCGGCCTCGGACCCGGCCACGATGGTCTGGGTGCACTGCGTGGAGGTGCACTCCTTCCTGGCTGCCTACCGGGCCTACGCCCGGCCGATCAGCCGCGAGGACCAGGACCGCTACCTGGCCGAGCAGGTGGAGGCGGCCGTGCTGCTGGGCACGCCGCGCCACCGCGTGCCCGACTCGGTCGACGCGTACCGCGACTACTTCGCGTCGGTGCGCGACCAGCTCTGCACCTCGCCGGAGGCGGAGGCCGCGATCGGCTTCGTGCGCCGCCCGTCGCTGCCCGACCTGCCGGCCGCCCAGCGCGTGATGCTCCAGCCCGCCTTCCGGGCCATGGGCGACGCGGCCACGTCGCTCGTGCCGGCGTCGCTGCGTGAGCTGGCCGGGCTGCCACCGCGCGGGCCGCGTGAGCTGCCCAGCCGGGTCGCGGTATCCACCGCATCCAACGCCGTGGCCCTCGGGCTGCGGATCCCGGTGCTGCGCTACGCGGTCGAGGAGCCACTGACGCGCACCCTGGGCACCAAGCGGCGACCGCGCGTGCCCGCCGCCGCCTGACCGTTTCACCGCGCGGCCGGCGGGGTAGCCGAAAGGCGTGCGCCGCTTCGCCATCGCCGCCGCCCTGATCGTCATCGCCGCCCTGGCCTTCGCCGCCGGGCTGTCAACCGCCAACGCGGCCCCCGGCTCCAAGCTGCGCCCGCCGGCCAGCGGCGACCGCGGCGTGGTGGCCACGGAATCCCCCGCGGCGGCGCGCGTGGGCCGCTCGGTGCTGGAGCGCGGCGGCAACGCCGTGGACGCGGCCGCCGCCACGGTGTTCGCGCTCAACGTGGCCCGGCCCCAGTCGTGCGGCATCGGCGGCGGCGGGTTCATGGTCTACCGCTCCGCCCGGGGCACGCCGGCGGCGCTGGACTTCCGCGAGACCGCGCCCGCGCGCTTCTCGCCCAACACGCTGACGCCGGACGGGCTGCACAAGGACTTCACCGGCCACCTGACCGTGGGCGTGCCGGGCACCGTTGCCGGTATGCAGGCGGCGCTGCGCCGCTACGGCACGCGCAGCCTGGCGCAGTCGATCCGCCCCGCCGAGCGTCTGGCCCGGCGCGGCTTCGCGGTCCCCCCGTCGCTGTCCGAGGCCATGGCGGCCAACGCCGACCGGCTGAAGCTGTTCCCGGCCGCGGCCCGCCAGTTCCTGCGCGGCGGACGGCCCTACCCCGTCGGCTCCACCCTGCGCCAGCCCGACCTGGCCGACACCCTGGGGACCATTCGCAGGCGGGGTCCCGACGCGTTCTACCGGGGCTCGATCGCGCGCAAGGTCGATGCCGAGATGGACCGCACGCGGGCCAAGCCGATCGCGGGCGACTCGGCGCTGCTGACCGCCGGCGACATCCGCCGCTACCAGGCCAAGTGGCGCCAGCCGCTGGTGGGCTCCTTCCGCGGGCGCAGGCTCGTGGCCATGCCACCGCCCACCTCCGGCGGCATCGCCGTGCTGGAGATGCTGAACATCCTCGAGCAGTACGACAACCGTGCGCCGGGCCAGAGCTCGGCCGACACGCTTCACCGGATCATCGAGGCGCAGAAGCTGGCCTTCGCCGACCGGAACGAGTACGTGGCCGACCCCGACTTCGTGCGCCAGCCCACCGGCACGCTGACCTCCAAGCAGTACGCCGCCCGCCGCGCCGCGCTGATCGACCCGGCCAAGGCCAACGCGCCGGGGCCGGGCCTCGGCCCGCGCGTGGCCGCCAGCGGCGCCGAGAACCCGCTGGGCACCACGACCCATCTGTCGGTGATCGACGCCTGGGGCAACTCGGTGGCGCTGACCTGCACCATCGAGCAGGAGTTCGGCTCCGCGGTGGTCGCGCCCGGCACCGGCTTCCTGCTCAACAACGAGATGACCGACTTCGGCAAGCCCGGCTCGGCCAACGAGGCGCGCGCGTTCAAGCGGCCGCGGTCCTCGATGGCGCCGATCATCGCCAGCGAGGCCGGCCGGCCGATCGCCGTGACCGGCGCGGCCGGAGGCTCGCGGATCATCATGGGCTCGCTGTTCACGGTCTTCAACCGGATCGAGTACGGGCTGCCGCTGAACCAGGCGGTGGACGCCGAGCGCGTGGACGCCAACGAGTTCCCGGACAAGGGCATCAAGGTCGAGGAGAAGCGGCTGGCACCCGGCGTGGTGGAGTCGCTGAGGGCCCGCGGGCACCAGCTGGACCTGCTCGGCGAGTACGACACCCGGCCGCGCGTGCAGGCCGCCGGCTACCGCTCACAGAAGGGCCGCACCAAGGACGCCGTGTCGGACTCGCGCACCGACGACGGCTCACTGGCCGAGCGGCGCTAGGTCGAGTACCAAACGACATCGATGCCGCGGGCGTCCCAGCGGCGCGCACCCGCGTAGCTCAGGCCGGCGTTGGCCATCACCCGTTGCGAGGCCAGGTTTTCGGGGTGGGCGATCGAGATGACCTCCTCGGCGCCGACCTCGTCGAGGCAGAAGCGCAGAGCGGCGCGGGCGCCCTCGGTGGCATAGCCGCGACCCCAGACCACCGGGTCGTACAGCCAGCCGATCTCGGTGTTGTTCTCGGGATCGAGCTCCCAGTCGTCGTGGCGCTTGGCGCCGGTGCGGCCCACGAACCGCCCGCTCTCCTTCTCGTGCACCGCCCAGTGGCCGAAGCCCCAGCGCTGCCAGTGCTCGCGCAGCAGCTGCACGCCGTACGCCGACTCGGCGGGCGTCGCCGGGCGCGCCGGCCACATGTACTGCATGACCTCGGGGAT
>DASQLM010000296.1:0-7515 GCA_035630015.1 Thermoleophilaceae bacterium
AGGCTCGCCCCCCGAGTTGGCGCGGGTGCTCGGCCTCGGAGGGTTTGGTGCCCTTCACCGTGGGAAGGAAAGCAGCATGGACGAGGCGGCGGAGACGGGCGAGGCCCTGGATCTGTTCATGCGCGACATCCGGCGCTACCCACTCCTGACCAAGCAGGAGGAGGTGGAGCTGGCCCGGCGCGTCGAGCAGGGGGACCTGGCGGCAAAGGAGCGGATGATCAACTCCAACCTGCGCCTGGTGGTCTCCGTGGCCAAGCGCTACCAGGGCCACGAGCTCCCGCTGAGCGACCTGATCCAGGAGGGCATGCTGGGCCTGATTCGCGCGTCCGAGAAGTTCGACTACCGCAAGGGCTTCAAGTTCTCGACCTACGCCACCTTCTGGATCCGCCAGGCCATCCAGCGCGGCCTGGCCAACAAGGCCCGCACCATTCGCGTGCCCGTGCACATCGGCCAGCACGAGCGCCGCATCGCCCGGGTCGAGGACAAGCTGGCCACCGAGCTGGGGCGCGAGCCGACCTACGACGAGCTGGCGGCCGCGGCCGAGCTGGAGCCGCGCCAGGTGCGCGAGGTGCTGGAGGCCCCACGGGCGTCGACCAGCCTGGAGCGCCCCGTCGGCGAGGAAGGCTCGTCCAGCCTGGGCGACCTGCTGCCCGACGGTGCTGCCGGCCCCGACGAGCAGGTCGGAGAGGCGATGGAGAGCGACGCCGTCCGCGGCGCCGTGATGGAGCTGCCCGACCGCGAGCGCGCCGTGATCGGCATGCGCTTCGGGCTCGACGACGGCGAGCCCAAGCCGCTGCGCGAGGCCGGCCGCCGGCTGGGCCTCTCCTCCGAGGGCGTGCGCAAGATCGAGGCGCAGGCGCTGCGCCGGCTCGCCGAGTGCGCATCACTGGGTGCCGCTCCGGGTACGGCCTAGTGTTGGACACGCACCCGTAGAAAGGACCGCCATGGCGACCACCGCCAGTCAGGGCATCCTCAGCGAGGACGCCCGAGAAGACCGCGAGCAGATCGTGGAGATGCTGAAGAAGGCCTACTGGATGGAGCTCGAGACGGTCATGAGCTACATCGCCAACTCCGTGAACCCGGATGGCCTCCTGGCGCGCGAGATCGCCGAGAGCCTGGACCAGGACATCCAGGAGGAGCTGGGCCACGCGCAGCAGTTCGCGGCGCGCATCAAGGAGCTGTACGGCGTGGTGCCGGGCTCGAAGGAGTTCGCCGCCGAACAAGACTTCCTGCAGCCCCCCGGTGAGCAGACCGACCTCGACCACGTGGTCGACGGCGTGATCGCCGCCGAGACCGGCGCCATCGAGCACTACAACGCGCTGATCGAGTTCTGCGCCGACCGCGACCCCGTGACCGAGGACATGGTCATCGCCATCCTGCGCGACGAGGAGGGCCACCGGCGCCTGTTCGAGGGCTTCAAGCGCGGCCTCGAGGCTTCGAGGGCGTGATGGCCGACGAGCGCGAAGAGGAGCAGCTGGCCGCCGAGGAGGCGGGTGCCATCGGCGGCCCGAACCCGGACCCCGAGCTGAGCGAGGCCGATCGCGTGATCGCCGAGGGCGGCGAGGGCGAGTCCGAGGGCTTCGAGCTGGCCGAGCAGCAGCTGGAGGCCAACGCCACCCACGACCCGGACGGCCACGGCAACCCGCTGCTGGACCGGATCGACGAGGAGCGCGAGGACTCCGGCGCCGTGTACGGCGAAGCGGACCAGGAAGGCGAGGGCACGGAGGACTGATGACCGAACGCGAAGAATCCGACCAGCTGCCGGAAGAGGGTCCCGGGGACCAGGTCCCCGAGGACGACTCGGGCGGCAAGGCCCGCGACGACGCCCAGGAGAACTCGGGCGCCGAGGGCGAGGAGGGTGGCTCGAAGAAGGCCACCGGCAACCCGGCGAACGCGGGGCAGGAGTGAGGGTCCCCGAGCCACAGCCACCCGTGGGCCCTGAGCCGACGCCGGCGCCGCCCGTGGTGCCGGACACGCCGATCGACCCGCCCGGGCCCGATCCGGACATGCCCGACACACCGGAACCGGCGCCTCCGGTGCAGCCCCCGCAACAGCCGCCAGAGGTGCCGGAGCCCGAGCCCGTCGGCTAGGCCCCGCGGGGCCACTGCGATCCTGAAGGCCGGCGGACCCGTAGATTTGCGGTGATGTCGTTGCCCGAGCCCGAGCTGACCCCCTCCGCCAGCGAGGAAGGCCTCCTCCGCCGGTACGCGGAGGGGGATGTCGCGGCGCGCGAGGAACTGGCGCGCCGCTACATGCCCCTGGCGCGGCGGCTGGCCGGCCGCTACCGGCACACCGGCGAGTCCCAGGACGACCTGGAGCAGGTGGCCTACCTCGGTCTGCTCAAGGCCATCGACCGCTACGACGTCGGCCGCGGGCCGTTCGTACGCTACGCGGTGCCCAACATCATGGGCGAGCTCAAGCGCCACTTCCGCGACAAGGGCTGGGGCCTGCACGTGCCACGTTCGGTCCAGGAGCGCGTGCTGGTGGTCAACCGCGCCTCCGAGACGCTCTCGGGCAAGCTGGGCCGCTCGCCGAGCCCGCGCGACGTGGCCGAGCAGACCGGCTTGTCGCTGGAGGACGTGCTGGAGGCCATGGACGCCGCCAGCGCCTATACCCCCGCGGCGCTGGACGCGCCCCAGCCGGGCGGCGAGGGCGAGGGCGAGCGGACGCTTGGTGAGACCCTGGGCGGCGAGGACGCCCACTACGAGCTGGTGGAGCTGGGTGAGGCCATCGCGCCAGCGTTCCAGGCCCTGCCCGACCGCGAGCAGGTGATCCTCAAGCTGCGCTTCATCGACGACCTGACGCAATCGGAGATCGCCGACCGCATCGGCGTCTCCCAGATGCACGTCTCGCGGCTGTTGCGGCGATCGCTGAACCAGCTCAGCGACGCCGGTAAAGCCTAAGCGGCCGCCTCGTCCACGACCGCGGGCGAGTCCACGTCCTTGGCGATCAGGTCCAGCACGCCCTCCTCGACCGCGGGCTGGATCTCGGGCCAGTCCGTGTCGGGGTCCACTAGCTCGGGCAGCACCCCGGCGATGGTCAGGCCGCCGTCGAACCGGTCGAATACACGCGGATCGATGTAGGACGCGCGGCACACGGCGGGCGTGTTGCCCAGGTAGCGCGCGACCTCGTCGATGGCCCGCTTGATCGCGCGCTTGCGGGCCGTCTTGCTGGCGCGGGCGGCCTCGGCCGTGGGGGCCAGGGCCAGCGCGGCCAGCACGGTCGCGTTCCACGTGCGGAAGTCCTTGGCGGAGAAGTCTCCGCCGGTAGCCTCCTTGAGGTACTCGTTCACGTCGGCCGACTTCACGTCGACCCACCGCCGCCCGCGCTTATAGGCCAGCAGTTCGTCGCCGCCTCCACGGCGCCGCTTCAGGGTCCGCACGATCTCGGCGATCTCGGGGTCGTTCACCCGCTGCACGCGGCGCTTGTTGCCCTTGGCCGAGTAGTCAAAGTGCATGGCGCTGCCGTCGACGGTCACGTGGGTCTTGCGGATCGTGGCCAGCCCGTAGGTCTCGTTCTCCTCGGCGTAGCCCTCAGAGCCCACGCGGAAGAAGCCCCGGTCCAGCAGGCGGGTGGCACAGGCCAGGATCCGCTCGCGGCCCAGCTCTTCGCCGGTGAGGTCGCGCCTCACCCGCTCGCGCAGGTCCGGCAGCGCGCGGGCGAACTGCACCATCGACTCGAACTTCTCGGCGTCCCGGCGCTCACGCCAGCGGTCGTGGTAGCGGTACTGCTTGCGCCCGGCGGCGTCGGTGCCGGTGGCCTGGATGTGACCCATCGGCTGGGCGCAGATCCACACGTCCTTCCAGGCCGGCGGGACGGCCAGCGCCTGGATCCGGGCCACCACCTCCGGATCCTCGATCTTGCGCCCGTCCTCGCCCAGGTACTCCCAGCCGCGCCCGCGCCGCCGGCGCGTGATGCCCGGCCCGGCGCAGTCCACCCGCCTCAGGCGGGCCATCGTCGCAGTGGTCGCTGTCGCACCGCACACCGCTACCCGTACGGGATTCCCCGCAAACGGCCGCCCCGATGTAGGTTTCGCAGCGAGTGACCGAGCACGCCATCACCGAGATCAGCGATGAGCTCGAGCTCGAGCGCAACATCCTGCGCGAGCTGCTCAAGCAGGCCCCCACCGCGGTGATCGTGACCTGGGGCCGCGAGCTGCGCTTCCGCTACATCAGCGAGCGCTCGCTGGAGTTCCTGCCCCAAGGACGCGACGAGCTGATCGGGCGCACGGTCGAGGAGGTGTTTCCCAACGCCCTCGAGGCCATCGACGAGATACGCGTGGCGGTGCTGGACCGCGGCGAGACCGTCGAGGTGCACGACGTGCCGCTGGCCGCGGCCGGCCCGGGAGCCTGGGAGGGTGACCGCTACTACACGTTCATCGCGTCGCCGGTCGCGGGCCCGGACGGGGCGCCGGCGGGCATCCTGAACGTGGGGTTCGAGACCACCGCCGACGTACGCGCGCGCAAGCTGCTGGAGCGCGAGCTGGCCGCGGAACAGCGCATCTCCAACCAGCTGCAGGTCAGCCTGATGCCGGAGCGCCTGCCCGTGGTGCCGGGCCTGGACCTGGCCTCGGGGTTCCGCCCGGCGGGGGACGGCCACGAGATCGGCGGCGACTTCTACGACGTCTTCCAGGTCAACGACGACTGCTGGATGGTGGTGGTGGGCGACGTCTGCGGCAAGGGCGCCGAGGCCGCGGCCATCACCGCGCTGGCCAAGTACACGATGCGGGCGGCGGCCATCCGCGACGGAGCGGACCCGTGCACCGTCCACGCGCGCCTGAACGAGGCCCTGCTGCGCCAGCGCGAGGACCTGCGCTTCGTATCGGCGGTGTGCGCGTTCCTGGAGCCGCTGGAGGGCGGCGGGGCCACGATGAGCGTTTGCGTGGCCGGCCACCTGCCGCCGCTTAGGGTGAGCGCGGACGGGACGGTCACCCGCGTGGCCGGCGGGGCCGGCGGGGTGCTGGGCATCTGGGACCAGCCCGACCTCGAGCAGGAGCGCGTGGAGCTGGCTCCGGGGGAGCAGCTGGTGCTGTACACCGACGGCGTGCTGGACGCCGACCCCGAGCAGGAGCTGACCGAGGAGGCGTTCGCCAGGATGCTGGCCAGGGCGGCCCAGAACTCCGCCGCCGAAACGGTCTCGCTGATCGAGCGCGAGGTGGTGCAGGGCGGCGCCCTGCGCGGCCGCGACGACGTGGCCGTCCTGGTCATCCGCTCGGACACCGGGGACTAACCTTGGAGGTACCCGAGAGGAGATTTTCGTGTTCGAGTTCCTGACCCGCCAGAAGACCGAGATGCCCGCTGCCGAGGACGCCCTGCCCGGCCGCGATACCGCCATCGTCCAGCCCGGCGACCACGCCGTGCTGGGCACCCCGATGGCTCCCCCCTTCCCCGACGACACCGAGCAGGTGATCGTGGGCATGGGCTGCTTCTGGGGCGCCGAGAAGGCGTTCTGGCAGCTGCCCGGCGTGTACACCACCGCCGTCGGCTACAGCGGCGGGATCACCCCGAACCCCACCTACGAGGAGGTCTGTTCGGGACGCACCGGCCAGAACGAGGTGGTGCTGGTGGTCTACCGCCCGTCCGAGATCTCGTTCGACGAGGTGCTGAAGGCATTCTGGGAGGGCCACGACCCGACCCAGGGCATGCGCCAGGGCAACGACGTGGGCACCCAGTACCGCTCGTCGATCTACACCAGCACCGAGGCCCAGGCCGAGGCGCTCGAGGCCTCACGCGCCGCCTACCAGGGCGAGCTGGACAAGGCGGGGCACGGCCAGATCACCACCGAGGTCGCGCCCGCGGGCGAGTTCTACTACGCCGAGGACTACCACCAGCAGTACCTGCACAAGGTGCCGAACGGCTACTGCGGCCTGGGCGGGACCGGGGTCAGCTGCCCGGTCGGGCTGGGCGCGTAGTCCTCTAGTCCTGGGCCAGGACCCAGGGGCCGCCGGCCCCTGCGGCCCTGGTCAGCTTCGCGTCACAGTGCGGGCACTGGGCTCGCTCCTGCTTTCCCTGCCCCTCTCCGTGCTGGTCGCCTTCGGAGTCGGTGGTCGAGGCGTCGCTCTGGTCGACGGTCTCGCCACATTCGGGGCATACGCGGGTGGCCATGGCCCGAGTGTAGGCGGGTCGCCCTAGTTCAGCGACGGGTCGGCCGGCATCGTCGACAGAAGGGCGTACTCGCCGCCCTTGCGCCGCAGCGCGTCGCTCCACAGGTCGTCCTCGGTGAAGGCGTCGTCCGGGTCGGCCGGGACCACGATCCAGGCCTCCTGGTCGAGCTCGACGTCCAGCTGGCCCGGCGCCCAGCCGGCGTAGCCGGCGAACACGCGCACGCGGTTGAGCTCGGCCTCGGGGCGCTCGGGGTCGAGCAGGCCGAGCGTTCCGACCACCCGGCTGCCGGCGTCCTCGGGCTCCTCGAAGTCGCCCAGCACCAGCACCGAGTCGGGCTGGACGGGTCCGCCGGAGTGGACCAGGTCGCTGCCGTCCACCAAGCTCGACAGCGAGGGAACGGCCTCGATGACCTCGGACTCGGTCGGGCGGTTGAGCACCAGGCCCATGGCACCGTCCTCGGTGTGCTCGAGCACGAGCACGACGGTGCGGCGGAAGTAGTCGCTGAGCTGGGGGGCGGCGATCAGCAGCTGGCCCCGGAGTGAGTCGGTCTCGGCCACGCCTCCAAGCCTAGAGCGATCGGGCGAACGGCCGAGGGAAAACGCAGCAGCGTGTCGTCGCGGTCCGCGGGCCGGGTACCCTGTGGGACTGATCGGGGTGCTCCTTCTGAACCTGGTCGTCTGACGACGCCATGGACGTCGTCGTCGGCCTGGACATCGGCACGACCAGCGCGAAGGCGGTGGCCTTCGACGCCCACGGCGCCGAGCGCGGCAGCGCCGCCGTGCCCTACGAGCTGTCCGAGCCCGAGCCGGGCTACGCGGTCCAGGACCCGGCCGAGGTGGCCGACGGTGCCCTGCGCGCCGCGCACGAGGCCATCGCGGCCGCGCAGGCGGGCGGTGCACGGGTGGCCGCCCTGTCGTGCTCGTCGGCCATGCACTCGCTGATCGGGCTCGACGGCCAGGACCGCCCGCTGACCCCCGTCATCACGTGGGCCGACACCCGCGCCTCCGGGCAGGCGGAGCGGCTCAAGGCCGGCCACCCGGACCTACACGGGCGCACCGGGACGCCGCTGCACCCGATGGCGCCGCTGGCCAAGCTGGTGTGGCTGCGCGAGAACGACCCGGACACGTTCGCCGCCGCGCGGCGCTGGGTGGGCATCAAGGAGCTGGTCGTGCACCGGCTGACGGGCGAGTGGCTGCTGGACCACTCGTGCGCGTCGGGCACCGGGCTGTTCGACATCCGCGAGCGCCGGTACGACCCCCAGGCGCTGGGGCTCGCCGGGGTGGACGAGGACCGGCTGTCCGAGCTGGTGCCCACCACCCACGTGACCGAGACCGCCGACGGCACGCCGCTCGTGGTGGGGGCGGGCGACGGCCCCCTGGCCAACCTGGGGGTCGGCGCGGTCCGGCCCGGC
>DASQLM010000297.1:0-13007 GCA_035630015.1 Thermoleophilaceae bacterium
GGGATCCCTCCTGGCGCAGGTCGTGCCGCTCGCGGCCGGCGCGGCCATCAGCCCCGGCCTGCTGGCGCTGCAGATGCTCAACCTGTCCCGCCCGTCGGGTGGCATGGCACGCGCCTGGTCGGTGCTCGCGGGGGCGGCGGCCGTGGTCGCCGTGGTGTCGGTGGCCTCGCTGTTCGTGACGGTCGGCCTTGGCGATCTGGGCCGCGACGAGAAGCTGCGCGCCGTGGTCCGCCTGGTGGCGGCGGTGGTCCTGGTGGGCGTCGCGGTGTACGAGCTCCTGCACCCCACCCGCCCGGATGCCGGCGCCCCGGCCGCGCCCGGGGGCGACGACCGCCGCCGCGGCCGGATCTACGTGACGTCGGCCGGGCTGGGCGCGGGCCTGGTGGCGCCGAACATGGCGCTCTACCTGCCCGCCGCGCACGAGATAGCGCGCTCGACCGTGTCCGCGCCGGGAAAGCTGGCGGCGTTCCTGGTGGCGGGCGCGGTGGCACTGACCCCGGTCGCCGGCCCGCCGCTGGCCGTCACCGTGCTGGGCGACCGCGTGCGTCCCGCGCTGGAGGCCCTGAACGGGTTCGTGACGCGCAACAGCCGGGTGGTCACGATCGTGGCCTGCCTGGTGTTCGCGGTGTACCTCACGATCACGGGGATCGTCGGCCTGCAGGGGTAGGGTCGGCCGCCCGTGGGATCGCTACTCAGCCAGGTCCTGCCGCTGGCCGCGGGCGCGGCCGTCAGCCCGGCGATCCTGACGCTCCAGCTGCTGGTGCTGGCGAAGGGCAGCGGCGCGGTCAGGCGCGCGTGGTTCATCGCGGCCGGCGCCGCGCTGGTGCTGGCGCTCGAAGCCACGGCGGCGCTGTCGCTGGCCGAGGGCACGGGCGGCCCGGGGACGCCGCCCGACTGGCGGTCGGCGGTCAAGCTGGCGGCCGCGGTGGCCCTGCTGGCGATGGGGATCCGGAACCTGGTCAGGCGGCCGGCGCCGAAGAAGGACGAGCCCGAGGGTGGCATCGGCCCGGGCCGGGCGTTCGGCCTTGGCGTGGTCCTGATGGTGACCAACGTGACAACGCTGGCCCTGTACTTCCCGCTCGTGCACGAGATCAGCACCGACGACGCGTCGCTGGGCGCGAAGGCGGTGGTGTTCGCCGTCGCGTCGCTGATCGTGATGCTCCCGGCCGCGGGGCCGCCGCTGGTGGTGACCGTGCTGGGGGCGCGCGCCGACGCCGGCCTGAAGCGCATGAACACCTTCGTGACCGCCCACCACCAGGTCATCAGCGCCGCGGTGTGCTTCCTGTTCGCCCTGGTCCTGGGCGTTCCGGCGCTGAGGAACCTCCTGTGATGGAGCCCCTGCGCCCCGAGCCGGCCGACGAGGGCACCCACGCTCCCGGTCCCGAGCCGCTCTGGAACGAGAGCTGGTACTTCGACGGGATCTCCGACGACGGGGCGGTGGGCGTCTACCTGCGCACCGGGCGGGTTCCCAACCAGGGCCACTGCCTGTACAGCGCCTTCGTGGCGGGACCCGGGCGGCCGACGGTGATGCTGGCCCACGCGTCGGCCCCGCTGCCACCGATCGGCGACCCCGCCCAGGCGATCCACGTGGATGGCCTGGACGCCGAGCAGCACTGCGAGGACCCGCTGCAGCGCTTCCGCGTCACGGTCGATGGCACCGGCCAGTCGTTCGACGACCCGTCGGGCATCCTGCGCGGCGAGCAGGGCCCGGACGTGCCGATCGGCCTCGAGCTGACCTTCGACACCGTGGGGATCCCGTACCAGTGGCGGCGATCCACCCGCTACGAGATCCCCTGCCGCGTGACCGGGACGGTGCGGGTGGGCGACGAGCGGATCGCGTTCGCGGGCCCGGGGCAGCGCGACCACTCGTGGGGCGCCCGCGACTGGTGGGCGTCCGACTGGATGTGGAGCGCGCTGCACCTGGACGACGGCACCCACACCCACGCGGTCGGCGTGCCGCAGGTGCCGAAGTTCGCCGTCGGGTACGTCCAGCGCGGTGGCCATATCGCCGAGGTCACGTCCGTCAGGACCACCGAGGAGGTGGCGGCCGACGGCCTGGTGTCGCGGGCCACGATCGCCTCGGGCCCCGACCCCGAGCTGGAGCTCGTGGTCGAGCCGCTGGCCTACGGCCCGGTCCTGCTGGTGGCACCCGACGGCCGCGTGTCCCACTTCGTGCGGGCGATGTGCCGGATCGAGGCCGCCGACGGCCGCGGCGGCCTCGGCTGGGTGGAGTGGAACCGCAACCAGAAGCAGTAGTCGGGACGGCCGGATTTGAACCGGCGACCCCCTCGTCCCAAACGAGGTGCGCTACCAGGCTGCGCCACGTCCCGAGGTAGGCGAGTCTACGCGGTAGGGTGCGCGCCCATGGCCGAGGTCAAACCGCTCCGCGCACTGCACTACGACCCCCAGAGCGTCGGCTCGTTCGAGGCGGTGATCGCACCGCCGTACGACGTGATCGACGCCGAGCTGCGCTCGCAGCTGCTGGGCCAGAGCCCGAAGAACGTGGTCGAGATCGACCTGCCGGAGTCCCCGGACGGCGGCGACATCTACGAGCACGCCGCCGAGGTGCTGGGGCAGTGGCAGGCCGACGGCACCGTGGTGCAGGACGACGAGCCCGCCTACTGGGTGCTGGAGCAGGACTACACCGCCCCGGACGGCTCACAGCGCCGCCGGCGGGGCTTCTTCGCGCGGGTGCGGGTCGAGGACTACGGCCCCGGGCGGATCCGGCCCCACGAGCGCACCCACCCGGGCCCCAAGGAGGACCGGCTGCGCCTGACGCGGGCGACGAAGGCCAATCTGTCCCCCATCTTCAGCCTGTTCCCCGACCCGGGCGACCGCGCCGGCAAAGTCATGGAGAGCGTGATCGCCGGTGAGCCGTTCGCGCGCGCCGCCGACCACGAGGGCACGCAGAACGCCATGTGGCGGGTCAGCGACCCGGACGCGGTGGGTGAGCTGGAGGCCGCGCTGGCCGAGGCCGAGCTGCTGATCGCCGACGGCCACCACCGCTACGAGACTGCCCGCGTGTACGCGGACGAGATCGGCGGCGAGGGCGACCACCGCTACGTGCTGATGTTCCTGGTGTCGCTGAGCGATCCCGGGCTGCTGGTGTTCCCCACCCACCGCCTGCTGACCGGCCTCAAGGACGACGCGCTCAAGCAGGAGGCCATCCGCGACACCCTGATGCAGGACTTCGAGCTGGAGGAGATCGACGCCGGCGCGCTGGAGCCCGACGCCGGCGACGAGCGCGTGCGCATGGGCTACATGGACTCGTTCCACAAGCAGGCCTACGCCCTGGCGCTAAAGGACCAGTCGATCGCCGACGAGGCGCTCTCGGACAAGCCCGCCCCCTACCGGCGGCTGGACACGGCGGTGCTAGAGGCGCTGGTGCTCAAGGGCGCGCTGGGCATGACCGAGGACGACATCTCGCACCTGAAGGGGCTGGGCTACTCCAAGGACTTCGCCGATGCGCGCGACGCCGTGGAGTCGGGCCGTGCCGACGCGGGCTTCTTCATGCGGGCGACCCCGGTGGACCAGGTGCGCGAGGTCGCGGAGGCCGGTGAGTCGATGCCACCGAAGTCGACCTACTTCTATCCGAAGGTGCCCACGGGCCTACTGTTCAACCCGCTGTGAAGATCTATACGAAGAAGGGCGACGACGGCACCACCGGCCTCTGGTACGGCGGCCGCGTGGACAAGGACTCGCCCCGCCCCGAGGCGTACGGCTCGGTGGACGAGGCGGCGTCGGCGCTGGGCACGGCCCGGGCGGCCGCGGAGCGCGACTCCGAGGTCTACCTGGACATCCTGCGCATCCAGGAGGAGCTGTTCATCGCCGGCTCGGAGCTGGCCACGGCGCCCGAGGCCGCCGGGCGGCTGGAGGCCGGGGTGTCGAAGCTGACCCCCGAGATGGTGCAGCGCCTGGAGGAGCTGATCGACCGCTACATGGACCGGGTCGACCTGCCGCCCAAGTTCGTGATCCCGGGGGGCACCGAGCTGTCGGCCCGCCTCGACGTGGCCCGCACCTTCGTGCGCCGCGCCGAGCGCCGCGTTGAGACGCTCAAGCGCGCCGGCGAGCTGCCCGAGGAGACCGTGCTGACGTACCTGAACCGCTGCTCCGACGCGGTGTACGCCATGGCCCGCTTCACCGACGAGGACGACCCTGAGCTGTTCCAGGGCAGAGACGCTTCGACAAGGAAGGACTCGCCCAGTTGAGAGCAACCGCGCGCCGCTCCGGCGGCACCCTCAAGCACCATCTCGAGATCGGAGGCCACCGGCTGGTGGCCGACGAGCCCACCGAACAGGGCGGCACCGACGCGGGGCCGAGCCCCGAGGAGCTGCTGGCCGCCAGCCTGGCCTCGTGCAGCGCGATCACGATGGAGATGTACGCCAACCGCAAGGGCTGGGACCTGGGCGACGTGGTGGTGGACGTGGAGTACGAGCCCGCCCACCGCGGCTCGCCGACGAAGTTCACGCTCGACGTCAAGCTGCCCGCGGGCCTGCCCGAGGAGCAGCGCGAGAAGCTGATGCAGATCGTGGCCAAGTGCCCCGTGCACCGCACGCTGGAGGGCGAGGTCATGTTCGAGGAGCAGGTCTCGCTGGTCTAGGCGGCGTGCCCTCCCCCGAAGAGCTCCGCGAGCTGCTGCTGACCCCGGAGGCCGCGGCGCAGATGGACGCGCCGGGCAAGACCGACGCGGCGGTCCTGATCCCCCTCTACGAGCGCGACGGCGACCTGGTGGCCGTGTTCACCGAGCGCCGCCACGACCTGAGCAAGCACGCGGGCGAGATCTCGTTCCCCGGCGGCCGCCAGGACGAGCCCGACGAGGACCTGCGCGCGACCGCCCTGCGTGAGAGCAACGAGGAGATCGGCCTGGCCGAGGACGCCGTGGACCTGGTGGGCGCGCTGCCACCGGTCGGGACGTTCGTGACCGGCTACCGGGTGTTCCCGTTCGTGGGGCTGATCGAGCCCGGCCACGTCTGGCGCCCACAGGCGACCGAGGTCGAGCGGGTGCTGGAGTTCTCGCTCAGCCAGCTGGTGGCCGGCCACGAGATGAAGCGCCTGGTGCGCAAGGGCGTGCCGATCAAGACGCCCACGTACACGGTGGACGGCACGCTGGTGTGGGGTGCGACCGGCCGGATCGTCCAGCACCTGCTGGAGCATCTGGCGCCCGTGCTGGCGCCCGGGGCCTAAGGCTTTCGCGCCAGCCGGCCGATGTGCGGGTCATGGACCCCCGCAGCGGCAAGGGCCTCTCGCTGGGCGACCTGGTCTCCGGACTGGGGGCCGCGGTCCTGCTGGTCTCGCTGTGGCGTCCCTGGTACGAGCTGCGCTTCCCGGACGAGGTGCTGGCGCAGGCGCGCCAGTTCACCTCGCGCATGGGCGAGCTGGCGCCGTACGCCCAGCAGGGCATCGACGAGCTCCAGACCCGGGGCTCGGTGCCCATCACCGCATGGCAGGCCTTCGAGCAGGCGGACACGCTGCTGGCGGTGGCCGCCGGCGCGGTGCTGGGACTGGTGCTCCTGAACGCGACCGGCGCGCTGGCCGAGCGGCTGGACGGCGTGCTGGTGCTGGCCGGCCTGGTGGCCACCGGGCTCGTGGCCTTCCGGCTGATCAGCCCGCCCGGCCCCGACACGCCGCTGGCGGCCGACCTGCTGCACCCCACCACCGGGCTCTACGCCGGACTGGCGGGAGCGCTGCTGATGGCGGCCGGCGGCATCGTGGCCCTGAGCCACGACGCCACCGCGACCGCTCCACCGTCACCGGCCGCGGCGCCGCCTGCGGCGGCGCAGCAGGTCAAGGTCTGGGACGCGTCCTAGACGTCCCGCTCGATCGGCACGTCGACCAGGTTCCCCCACTCCGTCCACGAGCCGTCGTAGTTCGTGACGTCGTCCTCGCCGAGCAGCTCGTGCAACACGAACCACGTGTGCGCCGACCGCTCGCCGATCCGGCAGTAGGCGATGATGTCCGGCCCGTCCAGCGTGCCGTTGGCGCCGTAGAGCTCGCGGAGCTCGTCGGCCGACTTGAACGTGCCGTCCTCGGCAACCGCCGTTGCCCAGGGCACGTTCTTGGCCCCCGGGATGTGGCCGGTGCGCAGCGCGCCCTCGTTGTCGTAGCCGGGGCCGAAGGCCAGCTCGCCGCTGAACTCGCCCGGTGAGCGCACGTCCACCAGCCGGGTGTCGGCGTCCAGGGCGGCCATCACGTCGTCGCGCGTGGAGCGGATGGACTCGTCGCCAGGCCCCGCCTCGTAGGTCGCGGGGGCGTATTCGGGCACGGTGTTCGTGGTCGGCCGGCCCTCGCTGATCCACTTCTCGCGCGGGCCGTTCATGAGCTTCACGTTCTCGTGGCCGTAGTACTTGAGGTACCAGTAGGTGTAGGCGGCGA
The DNA here is from genome assembly GCA_035630015.1 of Thermoleophilaceae bacterium. Taxonomy (GTDB): domain Bacteria; phylum Actinomycetota; class Thermoleophilia; order Solirubrobacterales; family Thermoleophilaceae; genus JAAYBF01. The sequence goes on from DASQLM010000297.1 coordinate 6,373, forward strand.
ACCAGTTGTTGCGGTCGCCGTACAGCACGATCGTGTGATCGTTGGAGATGCCGGCGCCGCCCAGCAGGGCGCCGAACGCCTCGCGGTCGAGGAACGACCGCCGGACGGGGTCCTGCAGGTCGGCCTGCCAGTCGAAGCCGATGGCCCCGGGGATGTGGGCCTCGGCGTACAGGGCGTGGTTCTCGTCCACCTCGACGATGCGTATCGAGGCGTCGTCCAGATGATTCTCGACCCACTGGGTATCGACCAGGACATCCTTCGCATACTCCGCCATCGCCTCTCCTCTGCCGGGAACGCCGCTATCTCTATCAGGCCGTTCCCGGGACCTCCTGTACCCGGCCCCTAGCCTTGCTGGATGCCCGAACCGCTTGCCTACGAGCCCGGCGCCTCGCCCGACGAGGCGTTCGCACGCGACGGCTCGGTGCGCGAGCTCTACCGGACACTCCTGGACGAGCTGGCCGAACGCGATCTGGGCGCGCTGGAGCAGGCGGTCAACCGATCGGCCGAGCAGGAGGGCGTGGTCTTCGGCGGGGTCGGTGAGGAGCGGGCCTTTCGCCTGGACCCCGTGCCACGCGTGATCGGCGCCGCCGAGTGGGTGGCCACGTCCGAGGGCCTGGTCCAGCGCGCCCGGGCCCTGACCGCGTTCCTGGCCGATGCGTACGGTGAGGCACGGATCGTGAGCGCGGGCCGTGTGCCGGAGCGGGTGATCGAGTCCGCCGCCTACCACGAGCCGCTGGCGCGCGGCCTGGAACTGCGCCGCGACGGGTTTCTGGCCGGCCTGGACCTGGTGCGCGACCTGGACGGCCGCCTCGCGGTCCTGGAGGACAACACGCGGACGCCGTCCGGGCTGGGCTACGCGATCGCCGCCCGGAGGGCGGTCGACGCCGAGCTGGCCCACCTGGCTCCCGCCGGGCGGTTGGACGTACAGGAGGGGTACGCGATGGTCGCGGCCGCACTCCGAGCCGGCGCGCCTGACGGCGTGGACGATCCCCTGGTGGTGCTGCTGTCGGACGGGCCGGGCAACAGCGCCTGGCACGAGCACCAACAGTACGCGGCCCGCATGGACGTGCCGCTGGTCACCCCGGACGACCTGGCGGTTCGCGGCGACCGCCTGCACGCCCGCCTCGGCGGCGAGCGCCCGCGCCCCGTCGACGTGGTCTACCGCCGCACCGACGAGGACCGGCTGAGCGACGAGCAGGGCCGGCCGACCTGGATGGCCGAGCTCCTGCTGCCCCCGGCCCGTGAGGGGACCCTGACCGTGGTCAACCCGCTGGGCTCGGGCCTGGCCGACGACAAGCTGGTGCACGCCTACGTGGAGGACATGGTCCGCTTCTACCTGGATGAGGAGCCGCTGCTGCGCTCGGCGACCACCTACGACCTGGGCGACCCCGACGGGCTGTCCGACGCCATGGAGCGGATCGGCGAGCTGGTGGTCAAGCCCCGTGACGGCTACGGCGGGATCGGCGTGGTGCTGTGCCGCGAATGCTCGCGCGAGGAGCTGGCGGAGGTCGAGCGCAGGGTGCGCGCGGATCCCGGCTCGTTCGTGGCCCAGGAGCTGGTCTCGATCTCCACCCATCCGACCGTGATCGACGGGCGGCTGGCACCGCGTCATGTGGACCTGCGACCGTTCGTGGTTGGTGGAGGCCACGCGTCGACGACGGTGCCGGGCGGCCTGAGCAGGGTCGCCTTCGGTGCCGGCGAGATGGTGGTCAACAGCTCCCGCGACGGAGGAGGCAAGGACACATGGGTGATGGGGTGAGGCCGCTGATCGCGTTGACGACGTCGGAGATGCGCGGCATCCAGAGCCACAAGCAGACCCCGCACGGCGAGCCCCCGCGCAAGGAACTGGCACTGGGCCTGAGCTATCCCGGCTCGGTGGAAGCGGCCGGTGGCGTCCCGCTGGTGGTCCCGCCGATGGACCATGAGGCCATCGATTCGCTCCTGGGCCAGGTCTCGGGCGTCTGCCTGTCCGGCGGCCCCGACCTCGACCCCACCCTCTACGGCGAGGACCTGCACCCCGACGCGGGCCCGATCGACCCCGAGATCGACCGCTTCGAGTTCGAGCTGGCCCGTCGCGCCGACGCGCTCGGCCTGCCCATCCTGGCCATCTGCCGGGGCCTGCAGACCCTGAACGTGGCAAGGGGCGGCACCCTGCACCAGCATCTGGACGACCACCGCCAGACCGAGCCCGGGACGCAGGTCACGCATTCGGTCACCATCGAGGCGGGCAGCCGCCTGGCCGAGCTCATGGGCCAGACCGAGGCGCAGGTCAACTCCTTCCATCACCAGGCCATCGACCGCCTGGGAGACGGGCTCCGGCCCGTCGCGTGGGCGCAGGACGGCCTGATCGAGGGCATCGAGGACCCCGACCGCGACTTCGTGGTCGGAGTGCAGTGGCACGCCGAGACGCTGACCCACCGGCCCGAGCACGCCGCCCTGTTCGAGGGCCTGGTCCGCCTCGCGCGCCGCCCCAGGAGGGTCCGCAAGGCGGCATGAGCGCGCTGCCGGACTGGGCCGAGTGGACGCCCGGGAGCGAGTACACGCTCGGTGTGGAGGAGGAGACGATGCTCCTGACCCCCGGCACCTGGTCGCTGGCCCAGCAGATCGACCGCGTGCTGCCCGCGCTGTCCGACGAGCTGGGCGCGCACGTCACGCCCGAGACCCACCGCTCCGCGCTGGAGCTGGGCACCGGAGTGCACGAGACGGTGGCCTCCGCCGCCGCCGAACTGCTCCATCTGCGCCGCACGCTGGAGAGCGAGCTGGCGCCGCTGGAGCTGCGCTGCGCCAGCGCGGGCACCCACCCGTTCACCGTCTGGCACGAGACCGTCCTGTCCAGCGGGGACCGCTACGAGACCGTGTACGACTCCATGCGCGAGCTGGCGCGGCGTGAGCCCAGCTTCGCCCTGCACGTGCACGTGGGCGTCCCCGATCCCGAGGCGGGCATACGGCTGTTCAACCGGTTGCGCGCGCACCTGCCGCTGCTGCTGGCGCTGTCGGCCAACTCGCCGTTCTGGCAGGGCCGCGACACCGGGCTGAGCTCGGCGCGGACGCCGCTGTTCCAGGCGTTCCCGCGCGTCGGGCTCCCCCGCCCGTTCGCGGACTACGCCGAATGGGTGGACACCGTCGGGCTGCTGGTGCGCAGCGGGGCCTTCCCGGATGCCAGCTACCTCTGGTGGGACGTGCGGCCGGTGCCGCGCTTCGGCACGGTCGAGGTACGCGTCATGGACGCCCAGGCCACCGTGGCCGAGACCGCCGCGCTGGTGGCGCTGGTGCAATGCGTCGCGCGGCTGGAAGCCACCGAGGGCTTCGCCGACCCACTCCTGGTCAAGAGCACCGAGCTGTTGTCGGAGAACCGCTTCATCGCCGCGCGTGACGGCATGGCGGGCTCGCTGATCGACCCCGTGTCTGAGTCATGCGTGCCGGCCGTCGACCTGCTGGAGACGCTCCTGGAGGCGTGCCGGCCCCACGCCGCCGAGCTGGGCTGCGAGGCCGAGCTGGAGCCGCTGGCCTGGATGGCCCAGGCCGACGGCGCCCGCCGCCAGCTGAACCTGGCGCGCAGGGCCGAGAAGCTGCCGGGCCTGGTCGAACGGCTGGCCGACAGCTTCACGGAGGACGGGCCGTCAGGACCGGGACTGCCGGCGGAAGGGCCCGCCTAGCCGGCCAGCACCCTGCCGACCGCCTCCTTCGCGGCCTGCAGCCAGGCGGCGTGGTCGCCCGGCGCCGTGTCGATCACCGCCACCGGCATGCTGTTGGTGGCGCTGGCGGCGCGCACCATCTCGGCGCCGTCGTACAGCAGCGCGGCGTCCACGCTGCCGGCGGCCTCGTACACCACCCCGCGCACGCCGCTGTCCACCAGCTTCGCCAGCAGGCTCTCGAGCCGGTCGCCGTGCAGCGCCGCGGCGTCCTCGCCCTCGGCGCTGCCCATCAGCCAGCACACCACCGTCACCCCGGCCAGCAGCGGCAGCAGCGTGCCCAGGCGGTCGGGGTCGGCCACCACGCCCTCGGCGCCCGCGGCCTCGATCTCCGTGACCGCGGCGGGGTCGCGGGTGGTGCCGCGCACGGCGTGCATCTCCACCACCAAATCGCGGGCCAGCTCGCGCCCGCGGCAGCCGCAACCCACGATCAGCACCCGGGCCATGGGCGCAGCCTACGCGTCGCGGTCGTCCAGGCCCGCCTGCTCGCGGCGCCAGCGCTGGTCCTCGTCCACCTGGGCCTGCACGCCCTCCTCGGTGATCTCGGGCCGGCCGCTGGCGCGGCGCCGGGCGTTCTGCGCCTCGATCATCTGCTCCACGTCATCCACCTCCAGCTGTGCCTCCAGCTCGGGCGAGCGCGTGGGCTTCCAGTCCACCTGCTCGGCGCCCGAGCCCGGGTACCACTTGCCGATGGCCAGGAAGATCAGGATGACCACGACGAAGGCCCCCAGCACGAACAAGCTGAACTCGTCCATTGACGGAGCCTACCCCCGGAGATGCCGCTCGACGCCGATAGGCTCGGATCAATGCGCCAACCGGTGATCATCGACTACGTCCGGACGCCGTTCGGCCGCTACGGCGGGGCCCTGTCCAGCGTCCGGCCCGACGACCTGGCCGCGGCCGTGGTCGGCGAGGCGGCGCGGCGGGTGGGCGTCGAGCCCACCGGCGTGGACGAGGTGCTGCTGGGCGACGCCAACCAGGCCGGCGAGGACAACCGCAACGTGGCCCGGATGGCGGCTCTGCTGGCCGGCTTCCCGGTCGAGGTGCCGGCGGCCACGGTCAACCGGCTGTGCGCGTCGGGGCTGGAGGCCGTGAGCCAGGCCGCACGCGCCGTGCGCTCCGACGAGGGGGACCTGATCCTGGCCGGCGGCGTGGAGTCCATGAGCCGGGCCCCGCTGGTGACCGGAAAGCCCGAGCGCGGGTTCCCGCGCGGCGGCATGGAGCTGCAGGACACCACCATCGGCTGGCGCTTTCCCAACCCCCGCCTCGAGGAGATGCACGGCATCGACTCGATGGGCGAGACCGCCGAGAACGTGGCCGAGCGCTACGACGTCTCGCGGGAGGACCAGGACGCCTTCGCGCTGGAGTCCCACCGCCGCGCGGTGGCATCCGCCGAGGCGGGGTTCTTCGACGGCGAGCTGATGACCGTGGAGGCGCCCCAGCCCGAAGGGGACCCGGTGCCGGTGCACGCGGACGAGGGCCCCCGGGCCGACTCGTCGCTGGAGCGCCTGGCCAAGCTGCCCGCGATCTTCCGCGACGGCGGCAGCGTCACCCCCGGCAACTCGTCGCCGATCAACGACGGCGCCGCCTGCCTGGTGGTGGCCGCGGAGGAACGGGCCGCGGAGCTGGATGCCGAGCCGCTGGCGCGGATCGTGGCCACGGGCGCCGCGGGGGTGGAGCCCCGCTACATGGGCGTCGGGCCGATCCCGGCAACGCGACTGGCGCTGGAGCGCGCGGGGCTGAAGATCGACGACATCGACCTTGTGGAGCTGAACGAAGCGTTCGCATCGCAGTCGCTGGCCTGCCAGCGCGAGCTGGGCATCGACCATGAGCGCCTGAACGTGAACGGGGGCGCCATCGCCATCGGCCACCCGCTGGGCGCCTCGGGCGCGCGGCTGATCGGGACGCTGGCGCGCGAGCTGCGCCGGCGCGGTGGGCGGTACGGTCTGGCCACGATGTGCATCGGCGTCGGCCAGGGACTGGCCACCATCATCGAGAACCCCGCAGCGTGATCGACTTCGAGCTCACCGACGAGCAGAAGCTCATCCGGGACACCGCGCGCGAGTTCGCCGACAACGAGATCGCCCCGCGGGCGCGCGACAACGACCGCGCGGAGAAGTACGACGCCAAGCTGACGGCCAAGATGGCCGAGCTCGGCTTCATCGGCCCGATCCTGCCCGAGGAGTACGGCGGCCGCGGCATCGACTACCGCACCTACGGGCTGATCGTGGAGGAGATCGGGCGCGTGGACTCGTCCGCGCGCACCGTGATCTCGGTGTGCACGTCGCTGTTCGGGTCGGCCATCGCCCGCTGGGGCGACGAGGAGCAGAAGCAGCGCATCATCCCCGGGCTGACCGACGGCACCGGGCTCGGCTGCTTCGGGCTGACCGAGCCCGACAGCGGCTCGGACGCGGCGTCGCTGAAGACCCGCGCCGAGAAGACCGACGGCGGCTGGAAGATCAGCGGCCAGAAGCAGTGGATCTCGCTGGGCAACGTGGCCAGGTGGGCGCTGATCTTCGCCCAGACCGATCCGGAGAAGGCCCACAAGGGCCTGGCCGCGTTCGTGGTGCCCACCGACTCCGAGGGCTTTTCGTCGAGCACCATCCACGGCAAGCTGGGGCTCAAGGCCTCGGACACCGCCGAGCTGTCGCTGGACGGCGTGGAGGTGGGCGACGACGCCCTGCTCGGGGACGTCGGCGACGGCTTCAAGGTGGCCATGACCTCGCTGGACTCGGGGCGCTTCAGCGTTGCCTCGGGCTGCGTGGGCATCTGCCAGGGCTGCCTGGACGCGTCGGTGGCCTACGCCAAGGAGCGCACGCAGTTCGACCGCCCGATCGCCGCGTTCCAGCTGGTGCAGGCGCTGATCGCCGACATGGTGCTGGACACCGAGGCCGGCCGCGCGCTGGTGTGGAAGGCGGGCTGGCTCAAGGACCAGGGCAGGCC
>DASQLM010000298.1:0-7044 GCA_035630015.1 Thermoleophilaceae bacterium
GGGCGGCCCCGTGGCCACGGAGCGGCCCTGGTGGATGACCACCACCTCGTCGGCCACCGCGGCGGCCAGGCTCAGGTCGTGGGCCACCAGCAGGACGGCGAGCCCGTCGTCGGCCAGGCCGCGCAGCAGCTTGGCCACGTCCACGGTGGCGCCGAGATCCAGCTGGGAGGTGGGCTCGTCCGCCATCAGCACCGGCGCCTCCTGCGCCAGCGCCACGGCGATCTGCACGCGCTGCAGCTCGCCGCCGGAGAGCGTGGACAGGTGGCGGTCGCGGAAACCGGACACCCCGGCCCGCTCCAGCGCCCGGTTCACGGCCTTCTGGTCGGCGCGCGTGGCCCGCTGGAGCATCCGCAGGTGCGCGGAGCGGCCGATGGTGACCGCGTCGTTCACGGTCACCCCGTCGGGCACCCGCCCGCGCTGGGGCACGAACGCCCGGATCAGGGCCAGCTTCCTGCCGCGCACGGCGTCCAGGGGCCGGCCCATCCACTCCACCGCGCCGCGCTGGAACGCCTGAAGGCCCGCGGCCGCGCGCACCATCGTCGACTTGCCCGCGCCGTTGGGACCGACCACGGTGACCAGCTCCCCCGCGCGCAGGGTCAGCCCGGCCCCGTCCAGCACGGTCTTGCCGCCCAGGTCCACGCGCAGGTCGGTGACCTCGAGCGCGGTGTCGCCGCGCTGCATCAGACGGCCTTCCGCAGCAGCCACAGGAACAGGGGCACGCCGATGACCACCATCAGCGGGCCAACCGGGAGCTCGATCGGGGCGCGCACGGTGCGGGCCAGCGTGTCCCCCGCCACCAGCAGGGCCGCCCCCCCGACGGCCGAGGCGGGCACCACGAAGGTGTGGCTCGCGGTGCCTCCGGCCAGGCGCACCACGTGCGGGACGATCAGCCCCAGGAAGCCCAGCAGCCCGGCCAGCGCGGCGGCGCCCGCGGCCAGCAGGGCGGCGGCGATGCCGGCGCCCAGGCGGACCAGCCGCGGCCGCGCGCCCAGGGAGGCGGCCACGTCGTCGCCCAGGGCCAGCCGGTCCAGCGGCCGGATCAGCCCCAGCGCGATCACGAAGCCCACCGCCAGGTAGGGCCACACCACCTCGAGCTCGCGCCAGCCCTCGGAGGTCAGCCCGCCGGCGATGAAGAAGATCACCGACTGCACCCGGTCGGGGTAGGCGGTCATCAGCGAGGTGGTCCCCGCGGTGAACAGGGCGGCCATGGCGATGCCGGCCAGGATCAGCTTGCCCACGCTGCCCGCGTTCTGGCCGGTCCAGGCGATGGCGAACACCAGCGCGGCGGCGGCGAGGCCGAACACCAGCGCGCCCACCGGCAGCAGCGCGATCGAGCCGGGGAAGACCAGGAGGATCAAGACCGCGCCGAAGCCCGCGCCGGCGGTCACGCCGATCACGTCGGGCGAGGCGAGCGGGTTGCCCAGCGCTCCCTGCAGCAGTGCGCCGGCCACGCCGAGCCCCGCCCCCACCACCATCGCCTCGACCGTGCGCGGCAGCCGCAGCGTCAGCACGATCTGCTTGAACGGGCCCGGCTCGGCCTTGCCAAGCAGCGCGTCGATCACGTCGTGCAGAGGGACCTGGACGGCACCCAGTGCCAGAGAGGCCGCGAAGCCACACACCAGGGCCACGAGACCCACCGCCAGGACGGCGGTCCTTCTGAGGATCATCTACTTGGCGTTCTTGAGGTACTTGCGCCGGACCGTGCGGATGACCTTGCCCGCGTCGGTGCCGGCCTGCAGCAACGAGTTGTCCGTGGACACGTAGACGCGCTTGTTGCGCACCGCCGAGGTGGTGGACCACGCCGGGTTCGAGCGCAGGTACCTGGTGATCGAGGGGATGTCCCGCGCCGCGGCGTGCGGCACGGCGATGATGACGTCCGGGTCCTCGGCCACCACGACCTCGTCCGAGATGCGGGCGAACCCGCCGCGGTCGCGCCGGCCCGCGGTCAGCAGCGATCCGCCCGCGTTGCGCAGCACGTCCCCGCCCCAGCTGTTGCGCAGGAACACGAACGGGGTGCGCCCCACGCCCAGGATCAGAAGCACGGTGGGCCGGTCGCGGATGTTCCTGCGGGCGTTGGCCACGCCCTTCAGCAGCTTCAGCGCCAGCTTGTCGGCCTGCTTGCGCTTGCCCACGATGCGCCCGATCCGGCGCGTCTGGGCCACCGACTCCGCGATGTTGTGCGGGTCGCTCTCGACCACCTTGATCTCCAGCGAGCGGATGCCCACCGACCCCTTGCGGAAGGTCGGGGAGTTGAACACCATCCGCGGGTTCAGGCTGGCCAGCTGCTCGAGGTTGGGCCCGTTGGGGTGCGACATGGGCAGCGTGCGCACGCCCTTGAGGCGCTTGTTGAAGCGCTCGCGGCCGCCCAGCGTCTGGCCGATCGCAACGGGCCTGACCCCCAGCGCGGCCAGGGTGTTGGCGGTGAACGGGGTCAGCGCCACCACCCGCTTCGGCGCGGCCGCGCCCGCGGGCGCGGCGATGACCGCGAACGCGGCCGCCGTGAGCGCGACCACGGCCAGGCGCCTCACGCGGGCACCTCGGCGTCCAGGACCGCGAACACGCGCAGCTCACTGCTGCGCGCCACCGAACCCTGGGCGCGATCGCGCTCGTGGGCGCGCTTGAACAGGTCGCTCTTGACCCAGCCCTGGAAGGCTTCCTGGCTCTGCCAGTGGGTCACGACCGAGAACTCGGCACCGTCGTCGATCTCGCGCTTGAGCAGCTCGAACCCGGCGAAGCCCTCCGCCTCGTTCAGCAGGCGCTCGCGCGTCAGGAAGCGCTCCTCGAAGGTGGCCACGTTCTCCGGGTCGACCTCGACCACATTCATCACAACGATCATTAGGCCACCCTAACATCGGCGGCTCAGGTCCGGCCAACGACGTCTGAGGCCCCGTGACCGGGGAGGGTGGTCACGGGGCCTCAGTTGAAGCCAGGGCCGGGAACTCAGGCCTGTCGTGGGGTCGCGATGTGCGTTGCCGCCGTGCGAGTCGCGATGACGTTCTGTATGGCCCCATACTCCGGCCGCACGCCGCCTCCCGCATCGCCCGCGATGACGATTTCGGGGTCCTACCCAGGGATGATCTCCCTGCCCCGACCGATGACTACGGAGCGGTCGGGAACAACCCGGGCATGACGGTGAAGCCGGCCGCCGCCGCGGTGAGGGGACCGAAGCCGGTGTTGACCGATGCGGTGGCCCGGTGCGCACCCGGGCGGTAGCCGGCCGGGAGCGGCAGCGGCCCGATCGCGGTCTGGCCGGCCGGGATCTCGACCACCTCGGTGCTGTAGGTGCGCGGCCCGCACGGGCTGGCCGTGCAGGCGACGGTGACGGTCACCAGCGTCGGCTCGCCCGACGGCGCGCTGAGCGAGCCGTGTAGCTCGGGGGCGCCCTGGTCGCAGCCGGCCGCCCGCGGGTACGCGCAGATCGAGTGCGGCGAGGGCGCCACGGCCAGCCCGGCCGGCTTGATCGCCGGCTGCACCCGCCAGCTATAGACGCGCTCCTCGCCCGTCGCCGCCCCGCGCGTGGCGCGGACGCGGAACACGTGCTTCTCGGACGTGAGCCCCTTGTAGGTGATCGCGCCGCCCGCGCACGGTGCCGAGGGCCTGTCGTCGAGCCGGCAGGCGTAGGAATGGCCCGCGAGCGGCTGCCACCTGAACGTGGCAGCCGGTCCCGCCAGGCTGCGGGCCGGCGGAACGGCGAGCAGCGTCGGCGCGTTCACGGTGGACGCCGTACCCGCGTTCACCCGCCACGTGTGCCGCGTGGTCCGCGAGGTCACGCCGGCGAGCTTGTAGTCGGCGTCCAGCGTGTGCACCCCCGGCTTCAGCCCCGTGAACGACCTGATCCCGGGGCAGGGGGCGTACCCCGCCCCGTCGAGCCGGCAGCGGGTCGTCGCCCCGGCGGGGACCGACAGCGTGAACTGCGGGGTGGTCGACGTGGTCTCCTCGGCCGGCGCGGTCGCGAATCCCGGGGCCGCCGCCGCGACGTCCGCGACCGTCCACGTCCACGCTGACGCGGGCGACGTGCTCTGGCCCAGCGTCTGCTTGACCGTGAACGTATGCGGTCCCGGCACGAGGCTCGGCGTCTGCCCCATGCCGCGACTGCACAGAGCGCTGCTGATGGCCTTGCCGTCGATCCAGCAGGCGAACGTCGCTCCGTCCAGCCCCGAGAAGGTGAAGTAGGCGGTGGCGCGGTGCGTGGTCGTCGCGGCGGGACCCGCGTGGACGTCAGGCGGATCCAGGCCCGACCGGATCTCCCAGGTGCGCGAGTCCTGTTTCGTCTCGGCCTCGCCGAGCCGCTGCTCCACCACCGCGGTGTGCCGGCCGGGCGACAGGCCGGTCCGGGTCACCGGCCGGCCCGGCGCGCACGGTGTGACGGGCTGGCCGTCGATCTCGCAGCGGAGGGTCACGAACTGGCTCTCCTCGCCGGAGAACGCGAACGTGGCGCCCGTCGCCGTCGTCGCGCCCGCGGGCGGGGCGGTGATCATGGGGTCGACGGTGTCCCGGATGGCGAACGAGTCCTCGGCGGGAAGCGAGCGCCGGCCGTCGGTGCCCACCGCCCGGACGCTGAACTGGTGCGGGCCCACCTCCAGCCCGCGCAGGCCATGCGGGCTGGCGCAGGGCTCGTGGTCACCGCCGTCGAGGCTGCACTCGAAGCTGTTCGCCGAGCCGGAGAAGGCGTAGTCCACGTCGCGCAGCGGCCGGCCCGTCGGCGGGGCGGTGTCGATGGTCGGCGGCGGCACGTCAACTTCGGCGCTCTCGTAGGTGCGCAGGCGGAACGTGTCCATGATCACGGCCTGGTCGAGCCCGGCCCGGTAGCCGTCGTCCGCACCGCGGTGGCTGAACACGTAGACGGTGTCGTCCTCGGTCTGGAGGCTGATCGGGTAGTAGGCGGACTTGTACGTCCGCCCGGGGTCGAAATCGAGCGGTTTCCACGTTGCACCGGCGTCCGCGGTGTAGTGGACGGCGTGCGCCGAGCCCGGGGGGCCGTGGGTGGCGATGGAGAGCACCACGCCCTGCCTGGTCGCCAGCAGCTCCGGGTGCCCGGAGTGCTCGAACGGCGCGGGCACCGGCGGTTCCATCGCCCAGCCGTCGCCCTGCGTGCGGAGCAGGGCCTGGCGGCGCAGCTGCACCGACCGGTTGGTGCGGCCGTCGGGGTAGGTCGCGTAGGTCCGCATCATCGCCAGCAGGTCGCCGTTGGGCAGCTCGGCCGTGTCCCATTCGTTCGGCGGGGCTCGGTCCTCCTGCGCGGCCGGCTCGGTCAGTGCCCTCTGCCAGGTCAGGCCCTCGTCGGACGAGACCATCAGGACCCACCCCTGAGCTGCCGGTGGCGTCTGGGCGTACGACTCGCCGGCCGGTACCTCCCAGTAGTTGCCGGTCGCGAGCAGGCGCCCGTCGCTCAAGCGCTGGATGCGGCTGAGCTGGTAGGTGTACTGCGCCGGGTCCATGAGCACCTGCGGCTCGCTCCACTCGGTCGCGCCGGGCGCGAGCCGCTGCAGGTAGGCCGTGGGCGGCGCCATGGAGTAGCCCCGGTTGTCGTAACCGTTCACGCGGCGCAGGATCGTGCCGTCGCGCAGCCCGATCACGGCCTGGCCGGAGTACCCGTGGGGCCCGAGCGACTGGTAGGGCTCTGACCGGAACAGCTCCCAGGTCGCGCCGCCGTCGGTGGACCTGAGGTAGACCGCGCGCAGGTCGAGATGTGAGAAGTCGCGCTCGAAGGGGTACGAGGTCAGCCCCCAGACGCCGAGGACATCCAGCGGAGCGGACGGCCGGTCCAGCGGGCCCGTGGCCTGGGTGAAGGCGATCATCAGGCTGCCGTCGGGCATCGTCCAGGCGCCGAGCCACGACGTGTAGCGCGGAGGGTCCTGGGGTGACTGGTAGACGATGCTGCGCGCGTACTCCTCGGCGCGGATGAGATCCGAAGGCTCCGGCTCCGGTTCTTGCGCCCGGGCGGACGTTCCGAACCCTGCCGCGACGCAGAGCGCGATCAGCACCATCAGCCCGAGCAGCCCGGCGCGAGCGGCTGCTGAGCCCCTCAGAACACCAGTCTCGGCCACACCCGCGCTCCTAGCCGCGGCCGAGCGGCGCACCATCCGCGCCGCGGTCGCGTCGTGCCTCGCCGGGGTCCCCCGTGCCCCCTCCGTGAGGCGGACCCACCTAGGCGAAGGCCTTAGGAGAACCTACGCTCCGCCAGCCACCGGCGCAAGCGCGCCGAGGTCCTAGACCTTCTCGGGAACGGCCTCTTCCTCGCGAGCACCCTCGGTCGGGTCGTCGTCGGGCGGCAGCTCGCCACCGCGCTCGGTGCCGGCGATCAGCTCGTCGGGCGTCTTGTCCTCGGGGATCTTGCCCGACTTCATGCCGAAGTAGACCGACTGCGGGTGGTGGCTGACGATCGCGACCGTGGACTGCTCGGGCATCACGGCGAACCCGTCCGAGAGGTACATGCCGATGTCGTCCAGGCCCAGCAGGCGCCAGACCTTCTCGTGCTCGGACTGGTCCGGGCACGCCGGGTAGCCCCACGAATAGCGCCGGCCCTGGTCGGCGTCGATGCCGAAGGCCTCGCGCGCGTTGTGGTGTGACCACTCGGCCAGGCCCTCGGCCGCCTGGACGGCCAGGCCGTGGGTGAACAGCTGCTCGGAGAACTCGCCGTCCTTCTCCAGCTGGGCCATGCGGTCGGTGGACTTGGGGCCCACGGTCACGCCCTGCAGCGCGACCACGTCACGCTCGCCGGAGTCGATCGGGCGGTAGAAGTCGGCCAGGCAGATCCGGTCGTGCTTGGGCTGGCGCGGGAAGGTCAGCCGCTCGATCTCCTTGTCCTGGTCCTCGGGGTCGAAGATGACCAGGTCGTTCCCGTCGCTGTTGCACGGGAAGTAGCCGACCTTGACCTTGGGCTCCAGGTAGTCCTGCTCGGCCCACATGCGCTCGAGCTTGGGCTTGAAGCCCTCGTCGTCGCCGTCGCCCTCGATGATCTTGCGCCACTCCTCGCCCTTCTTGCCGCGGCCGCCCCAGTGCAGCTTGAACAGCACGTGGCGGTCGAGGTAGGGGTAGACGTCG
>DASQLM010000299.1:0-7522 GCA_035630015.1 Thermoleophilaceae bacterium
CTCGAGAAAGCAGTACGCCACCTCGGCCCGGGCGGCGCCGGAGCGAAGGGCGGCCAGGGCGTAGACCAGCCGCTGGATGCCGTACGCGCCCTCCACCCGGTCGCCCGGGTCCGCGCCCTCGAGCCGGTCGCTCTTGTAGTCCACGACCAGCACCAGGTCCCCCTCGCGGGCGTGCACGTCCACGATGCCGTCGATCAGCAGGCTGCGACCGCCGCCGGTGTCCAGCGTGAAGGCGAACGGCAGCTCGGCGTGCACCCGCTCGGCGGCGCCGATGCGCGCCGCCAGCGGGGAGCCCACGAAGCCCGCAACCAGGGCGCTGACGTCGTCGACCTCCTCCGGGCGCACCGGATTGCCGGTGGACTCGATCACCTCGGCCACGCGCGCGTCCGGTGGCACGGCCGGGGCGGAGAAATCCAGCTCCTCCAGCAGCGCGTGCACCACCGAGCCACGGGTGGTGGCCGGCAGCGCCTCCTCGCCTTCGCCGCCCCGGGCCGCCCGGGCGGGGCCGTCGTCGGGCGGCGGCAGCCGCAGCGCCCGGTCCAGGTAGAAGCGGTAGCCGCAGCGGCGGTAGGCGGCCAGGCCCGAGTAGCTGAGGCGGCTGACCGGCAGCGCCTCCGGCACGGGCACCGCGGCCAGGGCGGGCGCGGCCAGCGCCTCCAGGCCGGCTGGCTCGGGCTCGGGCGCCACGGGCCGGCGGTCGGCCTCCGGGAGCAGCCCGTCCACGTCGGCGGGCCGCAGCACCCGGCAGCCCACACGCACCTCCCGGCCCTCGTACTCGCCGGTCACCACCCCTCCGTCCTCCATCTCGTCCAGGCGCGGGGCCAGCGCGCGCCAGAGCCAGCGCATCGGCTCGGCCAGGTCGGCGGGCTCCTGCAGCTTCTCCAGGTCGGTGGCGCCGCTGAGCACCAGGTGCTCCTCGGCACGGGTGGTGGCCACGTAGAAGATCCGCCGCTCCTCCTCCTCGTCCGCGGCCTTCTGCTCCTCCTTGATCCGGTCCATCTCCGCGGTGTTCACCGAGATACCCGACATAGAAGCCAGGCGCATACCCGTGCGCCCGTCTTCGGTGACCCGCAGGGCGGCGTCGTCCTCGCGCCCGAGCTTGCCCAGGTCGGCCACGCACACCAGCGGAAACTCCAGCCCCTTGGCCCGGTGCACGGTCATCAGCCGCACGGCGTCCAGGTCCTCGGCCTCCAGCGGCGCCTGGCCCTCCCCCGCCTGCACCAGGTCACGCTCGGCCACGAAGTCGATGAAGCCGCGCAGGTCGCGCCCCTCGTCGGCCTCGTACTCGCGGGCCATGCGCATGAGCTTGCGCACGTTGGCCATCCGGCGTGCGCCCTGGGGCAGCGCCAGCAGGTGGCGGTCGTAGCGCGACCGCGTCACCGCGCGGTCGATCAGCGTCTCCAGCGACACCCGCGGCGCGATGTCCCGGTCCTCGCGGAAGCGGTCCACGAAGGCGCGAAGGAGCCGGAGCTGGCCGGCGGGCAGCACCTCGGCCAGCCCCTCGTCCTCGGTCATGATCCGCCAGATCCCCCCGGGGCCGGTGCGCTTGGAGCGGGTGGCCAGCACCACCAGCGTGTCCAGCGAAAGCCCGCCCAGCGGAGAGGCCAGCACGGAGTGCAGCGCCAGCTCGTCCAGCGGGTTGGCCAGCGCCGCCAGGTACGCGCGCAGGTCGGCCACCTGCTGCTGGGCCCAGTAGCCGCGGCCGCCCAGCACGTGGGTGGCGATGCCGCGGTCCTCCAGAGCGCGCTCGTAGACGCCCATGTGGGTGGTGGCGCGCAGCAGCAGCACGCAGTCGCGGTAGTCGAACGGGCGGCCCGGGCCCGCCAGCTCGCCGATCCGCTTGGCCAGCAGGCGTGCCTCCGCCTCGCGCCAGATGGTCACGTCGGTGGCGCCGAGGCTGCCGAAGGGCGCCGGATCGGCATCGACCGGAAAGCGCTCGTGCCAGCGCTTGGGATCGCGGTCGGTGACCAGCAGCTCCACGCACGGCTCGGCCCTGGGCGGCTCGGCCCGGGAATCCGGCCGCTCGACCAGGGCGTCGAACGCGTCGCCCCACAGGCCCTCGAAGGTCATGTCCACCGCGTCCAGCACCTCGCCGCGGCTGCGGAAGTTCACGGTCATCCGCTCGGCCTGGCCACCGGCGCGCGCGGCCTCGAGATGACGGCGGAAGACCCGCACGTCGGCGTGGCGGAAGCCGTAGATCGACTGGCGCTCGTCGCCGACGCGGAAGAGGTTGTCGCGCTCGAGCAGCGAGAGCAGCTCGTTCTGCAGCGGGTTGGTGTCCTGGAACTCGTCGACCATCACGTGCGTGAAGCGCTGGCGGTACTGCTCGCGCACGCCCTCGTGGTCGCGCAGGAGGTCGCGCGCCACCAGCTCGAGGTCGTCGAAGTCCAGGCCCGACCGCTCGCGTTTGAGCCGGTCGTAGTGGACGTCGTAGGCCGCCATCAGCTCACGCAGCAGCGCGTGGTCGTTGTGCTCGCGGGTGTGCGCGGCGAAGGCCAGGTACGCCTCGTGCGCCTGGAGGTACGCCGCGCACGCGGGTCCCTGGAGGATCTTCGCGGTGGGCTTGAAGCCCAGCTTGCCCAGGTCGGCGGGCTCGGCCACGGCGTCCGGCCCCAGCGCCAGGAGCACCGCCAGGCACCGCTCCAGCTTCACGCGGGTGCGGTCGGCGGTGACGGTGTCGTGCGGCTCCAGTTCCGCCAGCGCCGCGTGGATGGCGGGCTCGAGCGCCTCGCGCTGCCCGGCGGCGCGTGGCGCGGGGATCTCCGCAAGGCGCGGCTTGCGCCTGCCCTGGCTGCGCAGGTGCCCGTGCGCGGTGCGCACCATGTCGGCCAGGCGCTCGGGGGTGTAGGAGGCCAGGAGCGTCAGGCGAACGGGGTCCTCACCCGAGCCGATGAAGTCGCGCAGCGCGCGGTCGAACGCGTCGATGGCCAGCCGCTCGGCCTCCAGGCCGTCCAGCACGCGGAAGTCGGGGTCCAGCCCGGCGGCCAGTGCGTGGGTGCGCAGCACGCGTGCGCAGAAGCCGTGGATGGTCGATATCCAGGCCGCCTCGGCCTCGCGCGCGCGCTCGGGCTGCTCCAGGTCCAGCAGCCGCCGGCGCACCCTGCCGGTGAGCTGGGCCGCGGCCTTCTCGGTGAACGTGATGGCCAGGATCGAGTCGACCGGGCAGTCGTCCTGGAGCACGGCCTGCACGAACCGCTCCACCAGCACCGACGTCTTGCCGCTGCCCGCGCCGGCGCTGACCAGCACCGACCCCTCGCGGCGGCCGATCGCCCGCGCCTGCTCGTCGGTGAACACGATGGTGTCCGCGCTCACGTCTCCACCCGGCAGATCGAGGGATGCGAGCAACCGCCGCGCCAGGCGCAACTGTCGGGACAGGACTCCAGATCTCCGGCGCGCATCCGCGTGGCCACCTCGCCGATCGATTCCTCCGCCCAGGTGATCCATTCGGCGAACTCGGCCTCGGGCACCACGTCGCGGTCCACGAAGTCGCCGCCCAGCCGGTCGGCCAGCTCGGCGGCCACGATCCCGCGCGCCCGGCGGTCGGTCCCCCGCAGCGGCACGTAGACGCCGCCGGCGGGCTTGAGCCCCAGGGCGCGCTCGGCCACCAGCATGTAGAGCGCGGCCTGGAACCGGTTCTCCTTGCGCCAGTCCGAGAGCTTGTACCTGTCGGTCTTGCCGCTCTTGTAGTCGCGCACCAGCGCCCAGCCGTCCCAGGTGTCCACGCGATCGATGACGCCCCGGACCCGGGTGCCGCCCGCCAGCTCCACCGCCTCGTAATCGGAGTCCTCGAACCCAAAGCGCAGCTCCAGGTACTCGGGCTCGAACGAGCCGTCGCCGCCTGCCTCGTGGCGCAGGTAGCGCAGCAGGTCGAACTCCAGCCGCCGCACCGCGGCCCGCACGCGGGTCTGGTCGGGCGAGAGCCGGAACTCGCCGCGCAACCGCTCCATGGCGTCCACCAGCAGCCGCTCGGCCAGCGCCAGGTTCCCGGCGTTCACGCGCCGCTCACCCGTCTGCGCGCGCAGCTCGCGGTAGGTCGTCTCCAGCACCTTGTGGGCGTAGGAGCCGCGCACCATCGCCTCGGGGTCGGGCTCGAGCTTCTCCGGCTCCAGCACCACGTCCACCAGCCAGCCGACGGGGCAGCCCGCGAACTTCTCCAGCGCGTACGCCGACACCGCATCCTTGGCGGCCAGCGGCTCCAGCGCGGCCGGCAGGGCCAGCGGGCCCACCTCCGCGTCCCGGCGGCGCGGGCCCGACCGGGCCACGGACCGCTCCCACTCGTCCTGGGTGGGTGCCTGGTCCAGCGGCCAGGTCACGTCGGCCAGGCCGCGCCGGCGCTCGGGCAGCTCTTCGAACACCACGCGGACGTCGTCCACGAAGAACGAGGGCGCGGACGGGTTGCCCTCCTCGTCGCTGGTGCGCGAGCTCAGCACCAGCCGCCGCTCGGCCCGCGAGGCGCACACGTAGAACAGGTAGCGCTCGCGCTCCAGGCGGTCCTCGCGCAGCGGCAGCATCAGGCCGCTGGCGCGGGCCAGCTCACGCCGGTCGGTGTCGGGCAGGAACGCGTCCGGGGAACCGCCCTGGGGGAACTCCTTCTCCTGCAGGCCGCACACGAACACGGTGTCGAAGCGGCGCGCGCGCACGTCCAGGGGCGAGGCCACCTGCACGCGGTCGGTCTGCGCCTCCTCCCCCACCCGCACCGGCAGCTCGGCCAGCGTCTCGTGGACGTGGCGGGCGTCCAGCGCCACGGCCGGGTCGGCCTCGACCACGGCGCGCATCTCGGTCAGCGCCGCGTGGCCGGCGCGGAACGCGCGCGGGTCGTCCAGCTCGGCGCCCTCCATGCGCGCCGCGGCGCGCCGGTAGGGGGCGCTGAACAGGCGCTCGAGGCGATAGGCCAGGCGCTGCAGCAGCGCGGCGGCGTCGGGGGCGTCCCGGAGCTCGTCGATGACCTCCAGCGGCCAGCGCCCGGGCCGCTCCTCCCACAGCGCGCGGGCGCCGTCGGCGGTGCGCTCGCCGCGGCGGCGCACGTCGGCCTCCAGCCGGTCGGCCAGGCCGGGCTCGCGCACCAGCCCCGGCGTGCGCAGGTAGGCCAGCAGGTCGTCGGCGCTGCCCTCGAGCAGCGCGCAGCGCAGCAGCGCCAGCAGGCCGCGGCCGACGCCGGTGTGCGCGAACGGAACGGCGCGGTCCATCGAGTACGGGATCCCGTAGGCGCCGAACACCTGCTCGACCAGCGACGCGTACCGCGGCGGGTCGCGGAAGACCACGGCCACGTCGCCGGGCGGCGTGCCGCCCCGCAGCAGCGCGACCACCTCGGCCCCGCACAGCTCCAGCTCCGCCCGCTCGCCGCCGGCGGCGTGCAGGCTCACGGCGTCGCCCGGGTCGGCCGGGGCCGCGCCCGGCTCGAACAGCCTGCGTTCCAGCGCGTGCAGCGCGGCGCGCGAGCCCTTGTCGTAGTGGTCGCTGACCGCGTCCAGCTCGATCTCGCGGGCCGCGACTTCCCTCAGCCGCTCGCGCAGGGTGGCCGTGGCCTTGAACGCCTCGCGTCCCGGCTCGAAGGGCAGCGAGACCACCACGTCGGCCTCGCCGTAGACCGCCAGCTCCTCGATCGTGCGGAACTCG
Organism: Thermoleophilaceae bacterium; assembly: GCA_035630015.1. Lineage (GTDB taxonomy): Bacteria > Actinomycetota > Thermoleophilia > Solirubrobacterales > Thermoleophilaceae > JAAYBF01. The sequence continues at coordinate 5,617 of DASQLM010000299.1, forward strand.
AGCTCGGTGAAGTCGTCGAAGCCGTAGACGAAGACCGGTGTGCCCGCCCAGGCCGAGGGCTGCGCCCGCAGCGCCGACAGGGCGCCCCACGCGAACAGGTCGTCGTCCACCAGCCCGGCCGCCTCCAGGCCCTCGCGGTAGCGGCGGTACAGCTCGCCGATCTCCTCGGCGTACGCGGCCCGCGGACCGTCACCGGCCCAGCCACGCAACGCCTGGATCAGCCGGGGCGGCTCCACCATCGACCGCTCCAGCTCGGCGAAGAAGCGCAGCGCCGCGCGGGCGAAGCCGGGACGGCCGGCCGAGTCGGCCAGCACGGTGAAGCCGGCGCGCCGGACCGCGTCCTCGGCCACCAGCTGCTGCTGGAGCTCGGACGCCACCCGGGCGTGGTAGCCCGTCCGCCGGGCGATCATCCGCGACAGGTGCGAGAAGCGCACCACCTGGGCCCCGAAGGTGGCGCCGGTCTCGGCCAGCTCGCGGCGGCTGTGCTCCACGTCCTGGAACGCCGGCACCACCAGCACCGGCTCCTCGTCGAGGCGGTCGCGGAGCGGGCCCAGGACGGCGCCCGCCTTGGCGGCGTTGGCGGGGCCTGTTACGAGGGTGAGCATCGAACGGGCAGCATTCAGCACTCAGCGGTCAGCATTCAGGCGTCGGTCGTTCCCGACTGCTGATTGCTGACAGCTGACTGCTCGGGCTGCGGAAGCAGCCCGCCCCGCGCGGCGCTCTGGATCGCCTCGGCGTAGCGCTTGGCCGGCAACATCGGCGGCGCCTCCTGAAGCTGCCAGCCCTGGGCCGGGCGCAGCACCCACCGGCCCACGCGCACGCGACCGTCGTCCAGCGGCTCGACCCGCAGCTCCTCCTTGAAGTCGCCGGTGCGCCCCTTGCTCACGCCCGGAGCGGATGCCGGCTCGCCCGGCGCGGTGGCCGCGGCGGCGGCCAGGGCCGCGGCGTCGCCCTCGCCAAGGGCCTGGCCCGCCGCGTCGGCCAAGCGCACCAGATCCGCGGCGGCCAGCACCGGTGCGCGCCGGCGCAGGGTCGAGCCCGACCACTCGGCCAGCCTGACCCCACCGGGCACCCGCTCCAGCCTGACCACGTAGTGCCCGCCATCGGCGTCCTCGTATGCGGGCGTGGCCACGCTGGGCCCGTGCGACGCGGGCGCGGGCTTGGAGGCGGCCGGTTTGCGGGCGCTGCGCGAGGAAGAACGCCGGCTGGACGCTCCCCCGCTCTCCAGCACGGTGCCCTTCGAGCAGATCGGGCAGTCGGCGACGAAGCGATTGTGGCGGCAGAACAACGACACGGCCTGTGAGGATAGGCGCCCCGTGAGCACCGCCGTGATCTCCGACCTGCACCTGGCCGCCGTCTCGGACGCCGACGTGGCGCGGCGGCCCGAGGTCGCCCGCCGGCTGGCCGACGCGCTGTCGGCCGCGGACCGGGTGGTGATCCTCGGCGACCTGGTCGAGCTGCGCGAGCGCCGCGCCGACGAGGTGCTGGAGCTGGCAGCGCCGACGCTCCGCGCCATCGGCGAGGCCGTGGGCGACCGCGAGCTGGTCCTGGTCCCCGGCAACCACGACTACGAGCTGGTCTCCCCCGCGCTGGAGGACGCCCGGCTGGACTCCCCCGAGGTGCCCCGCGAGGGCACCTACCCGATCGACACGGGCGTGCTGTCGCGTCGGATCGCCGGCCTGCTGGCCCCGGCCCGGGTCAGCCTGGCCTATCCCGGCCTGTGGCTGCGCGACGACGTCTGGGCCACGCACGGCCACTACGCCGACCTGCACCTGACCGTGCCGCGGGTCGAGTCGATCTTCGCCCACCTGGTGGGGCGGATGGTCGGCGCGCGCGACCGCGGCATCTCGCTCGAGACCTACGAGGCCACCGTGGGTCCCGTGTACGCGTTCTCGCACGCCCTGGC
>DASQLM010000300.1:0-5823 GCA_035630015.1 Thermoleophilaceae bacterium
GAACGTGTGCGCGTTCCTGACCAGCGGCATCGTCGCGGCGGCCGGGCCCGACGCGATCGGCCAGGACTACGCCGACGCCGACCAGAACACCTATCTGCCGCTGCTGGTCCAGCCGGTCCTGATCTTCGAGGCGAGCGCCGCAAAGCTGGCCACGGTCCGCGAGCGCGCCGAGCGGCGCGAGGTCGACGCCGCCCTCTACACCGCGGACATGTTCACCACCGGCAACGACGAGGACAACCGGGCGGCCGTCCGGGCCGTGGCCGCGGCGGACCTGGACCTGGTCGGCATCGCGCTACGAGCCCCGCACCGCGATGCCGACGCGGTGCTGCGCGGGCTCAGCCGCCACCCGTAGGGCCGGACGCCTCCTACCGCGGCGCGTAGCGGTGGTGCAGGATCAGGTTGTTGCCGTCGGGGTCGGCGAAGTACGCCTGGTGGCACACGCCCGAGTCGACGATGTCGCCCTGGAACTCCACCCCGCGCGACTCCAACTCGGCCCTCGCGGCGGCCACGTCGTCCACCCGGAGGGCGATCGGGCCGCGGTTGGCCGACGGCGGCTCCAGGCCCACGGCCCCGAAGTCGAACGCCGCGATGGTGAGGTTGCCCGTCTCGAACTCCGCGCCGTCGACCTTGCCGTAGCGCGCGGTGCACGGCAGGCCCAAGGTTTCCGTATAGAAGGCGACGCTGCGCTCGATGTCGGTGGTAGGGACCATGGCGAAGTCGACGCCGGTCACCAGCTGGGTCTGTGTGGTCATGCGCTCTGCTCCTCGGTGTGCTCCGTGGTGGTCAGGTGCTCGCCCAGCCGGTCCAGCGTGTCCGCCACCCCGCCCGCGGCCGTCTGCGCCATCTCCTCGGTCGTCGCGATCGAGGCCCGGAATTCCATCCGCGTGCGCCCGTCGCCCAGGTCGGTGAAGGTCACCGTGGTCACGGCGCCGCCGTGCCAGTTGTCCGCGGCGGGCTCGTCGATCACCAGCCGCTCGGGCGCCACGACCTCGCGGTAGACGGCCGACTGGGGCATCCGGTTGCCGCGCGCGTCCTCCGACGTCAGGGCGAACCGGCCGCCGGGGCGGACGTCCATCTCCACCGTCGCCGGATCCACGTGCCAGCCGCGCTTGCCCCACCAGGTGGCCAGCCGGGCAGGCTCGGTCCACGCGGCCCACACCTCCTCGCGCGGCGCGTCGTATTCCCGGGTCATCGCGATCTCGCGCCGCTCAGCCATCGCAGCCCTTGGCCAGGTGGTCGCCGAGGCGGTCGAAGCTGTCCTCCCAGAACCGTCGGTAGCCGTCCAGCCAGCCGGCGGCCTCCTCCAGCGCCGCCGCCTCCAGCCGGGACGGGCGCAGCTGGGCGTCGCGGCCCCTGGCCACCAGCCCCGCCCGCTCGAGCACCTTGATGTGCTTGGACACGGCCTGCACCGACATCGGGAACGGCTCCGCAAGCTGGTTCACCGTGGCGTCGCCGTCGGCCAGCCGGGCCAGGATGGCGCGCCGCGTGGGGTCGGACAGCGCGGCGTAGGTGGTCGAGAGCTGGTCGGTGGCCACGGGCCCCGAGCGTACTCAACCATTCGGTTGAATACAAGCCTGCGACTAGAGCGGCTGGCCCAGGCCCATCAGGTTGCCCTCGCTGTCGCGGAACCAGACGGCCCGCTCGCCGCGGCCGCCCTTGCTCGGGTAGTTGCCCTCCACCTCGACGACCTCCTCGTACTCGAACTCCAGCCCGCGCGCCTTCAGCGCCGCGACCACCGCATCCAGGTCATCGACCTCGAACGCCATCTGGGTGGACTCGCCGCTGGAGCGGCCCGACGACGCGAACAGGGCGAACGAGCCCGATGCGCCGTGGTAGAGCAGGCCGCCGTCGCGCTCCTCGGCGGGCTCGAGTCCCAGCACGTCGCTGTAGAAGCGCCGCGCGCGGTCCAGGTCCTGGCAGGGCAGGCGGGTGGCGACGCGGGCGCCGCCGAGCGGGCTGTCGGAGGCCACGCGCCTGGCCGGGTCGCGTGCCACCGACGCGGCGTTGGGCTCCCACAGCTGCACGTGGTTGCCCTCCGGGTCGGCCAGCTCGGCGAAGCGGCCGTTGGGGTACTCCTCCGCGTGTGGCTCGACCTCGATGCCGGCGGCCCGCAGGCGCTCGACCACGCCGTCCAGGTCGTCCACGCGGAGGTTGATCGACCACTGCTTGTCCGGCGGGCCGGGGAGGGTCGAGTCCGGCTCGCAGGCGTAGAACACCGTCTCGCCGCGGTCCTGGAACCAGCCGTCGTCGTCGTAGTCCGACGAGTCCAGCTCGATCTCGCCGAAGTGCTCGGCGTACCAGCGGTTCAGCGCGTCGGGATCCTCTGCGCGGAAGAAGAAGCCGCCGATGCCGGTCACGCGGGCCATGCGGCGAACCTAGCGATCAGCCCAGCACATCGCGCAGCGCAAGCTCGGTTGACCAGAACGCCAGCTCGTCCCACGGCAGATTGCCGGGCTCGAACGCGCGCACCTCCGCCGCCTCCTCGCTCACCCCCGGCCGCTGGCCGTCCGGCAGCGCCGCCCGGTAGACCACCAGCAGCACGCGATCGTCGGGGCGCGAGTACACGCCCACGAGCGAGCCCACCTCCAGGTCCACCCCCATCTCCTCGCGCGCCTCGCGCCGCGCGGCGTCGGGCACCGATTCGCCCAGGTCCACGAAGCCGCCGGGGAACGTCCAGAGGCCGCGGCCCGGGTCGGTGGCGCGGCGCATCAGCCAGATCCGCCCGTCCGAGCCGAACGGGATCGCCCCCGCCGCGGGCGTGGGGTTGTAGTAGGCCTTGTACCCGCACTCCGGGCAGATCAGCGAGCGCGGCGGCGTCACGTCCGCCTCGGCGCCGCAGCGCGGGCACAGGTGCACGCCGTCGAGCGCGGGGTTCAGGCTCATGAGAACGGCAAGCTACGCGCTGGCGGCCGCGGCGAGCAACGTGAGCGAGACCAAACCCGAGCTCGCAGCGGACCGCCATCGCATCAGCCCAACCTAGGTCGCCTCGCGCGCCTGCGCCACAAAGGTTCAGGGGCACCCCCGAGGGCCCCGGCGTCAGCGCTCCCCGCGTCCGCCCCGGGCGGCGAGCGCCCTGATCGGCGGGATCAGCATCCGGTAGGGCACGCGCACCGCCCACGCGGGCAGGTAGCCGTTGCGCTCCTCCTCCCACACACGCGCGCGGACATGGGGCTCGACCAGCCGCAGGCCCAGGTTGTTCAGCGCGTTGCGGTGGTGCCGCGTCGCGGGCTCGGCCGTGTGGACCTCGAGACGGCACAGGTGCTTGGTGCTGATGAAGCCGTACTGGCGCGGGCTGACCAGCCGTACCGGCGCGCCGTGGTCGCCGTCCAGCGGCCGCCCGTCCAGGTGCTCGGCGATCAGCACGTCCTGGGCCAGGACGTCCTCCAGGCACGCGGTCGACCGGTAGCCGTCCCGGCCCTGGAAGGTCACATGGGTGATCGGCGCTCCCGGGCTCAGCGCCGGCTCGATCACCAGCGCGAAGAAGCGCTCGAAGGGCACGCCTTCCCAGCGCAGGCCGGTGGCCGACCATCCGGCCACGCAGTGGAAGTCGGCGGTCATCTCCTTGCGCGGAAGCTCGCCCAGGGCGGCCAGCGGCAGCGAGAACGGCTCGGCCACGGCGCCGCCGACGGCGATCTCGTGATCGGGCAGCACGCGCGGCGGCGGGTAGGCCAGGTGGGTGCCGAAGCGCGGGAAGGTGTCCAGCGCGCGCTGTCCCGGGGGGAGACTCACGCGGCGGCGGCCACGGCGCGCCACCGCCGCCCGATGTCGCGCAGCAGCTGCGGGTAGACCACCAGGTGCCGGAACGGGGCGATGGCCGCCATGTAGGCCGTGCCCAGCAGCCCGTTCGGCTTCACCAGCACGGCCATCTGCCCGCGGTAGCCACCCTCGCCGTCGGGCACCCAGCCCAGGTGCAGCACGCCGTGCATGGTCTGGTTGGCGATCTCGGCCGCCCACTCGTCGCCGGTCAGGTACAGCGGCGTGAAGGGGAGCGTGCCCGAGTCCGGTCCCGCCGGGCCGTCGCGCAGGTCGGCGGGCACGCGGTCGCGGAGCGAGGGGACCCGGGCCCCGGTGCCCGTCCCCGGCTGGTCCAGCCGCAGCAGGTCTCCGATCTTCCACCGCAGCGCGAACAGGAAGCGCACGGGCGGCGAGGAGTCCCGGCCGGGGTCGAAGGAGCCGAACGCCTCCACCAGCCGCGGGAAGTCGTCCGGCCCGCCCGGGGTGGGCAGCGCCCACACGTCCTCCAGGCGGAAGTCGTGCGCGATCTCGTGGATGCGCCAGGGCTGCGAGATGTGGGCGGACTCGGGAAGGGCCATCGCGGTCTCCATCCATACGGGTGCGTATCCATACGGTACGGTATAGATGCTCGCGAGTCAACATGGCCGCCCCCACCCGCACCCCACGAGAGAGCTGGATCCAGGAGGGCCTCGGTGCCCTGGCCGGCGGCGGGCCTGACGCGGTCCGGGTCGAGGCCCTGGCCCAGGCGCTCGGGGTCACCAAGGGCGGGTTCTACTGGCACTTCGACGGCCGCCAGGCGCTGCTGGACGAGATGCTCGACCTGTGGGAGCGCGAGCTGGTGGACGAGGTCATCGCCCGGATCGAGTCCCGCGGCGGCGACGGCCGGGCCAAGCTCGGGCACCTGTTCTCGCTGGCCGGGTCGATCGGGGAGCGGATGCAGATCGAGCTGGCGATCCGCGACTGGGCCCGGCGCGACAAGGCGGTGGCCCGGCGCCTGCGCCGCGTCGACAACCGCCGGATGGACTACATGCGGCCGCTGTTCGCCGAGTTCTGCGCCGACGCCGAGGACGCCGAGGCCCGCACCATGCTCGCCTTCTCGCTGTTCGTGGGCAGCAACTTCATGGCGGCCTCCCACGGCGGGCGCTCGCGCGCCCAGGTCATGCGGCTGGCCACCGACCGGCTGCTCAGCGAGCGCTGGACCTAGAAGAGCCCCAAACCACAACATCTTGTGTTTCGGGGAGGATTTAACCCCAACCCCTAGTAGAATGGACGTAGTGCGTTGTCCGTTCTGCTCATTCGATTCCACCCGCGTCGTCGACTCTCGTCTGGCCGACCCGGGCGACGCGATCCGCCGCCGCCGCGAGTGCGCGCAGTGCGGCAATCGCTTCACCACGCATGAGCGGGCGGAGGAGGTGCCGGTCGACGTGGTCAAGCGCGACGGCACCACCCAGCGCTTCGATCGCCGCAAGCTGCTTCGAGGGCTCGTTCGGTCGGCGGGAGGCCGGCCGGTGGGAGGCGAGCGGCTCGAGGAGCTTGCGGACTCGATCGCGGCGCAGCTGCGCGCGGAGGGAAAGGGGGCCGCGGTGCAGGCTTCGCGGATCGGCGACCTGGCCGAGAAGGGCCTGGCCCGGCTCGACCCGGTGACCGCGATCCAGTTCGCCTCGGTCTACCGCCGCATCGCCGATCTGGACGAGCTCGAAGCCGTCGTCCGGAAGTTGCGGGAAGAGCCTGTGCCGGGCGACGACCAGCTTGGTTTTCTGTCCGAGTCCGAGGCCAGCATGTCGTCCCCCGTCAGACAGGCGGAACCACACGAAACAGTCTCTGAGGAGAGGTCCTGATGCCAGACAGCCGTAGCACCGCCGCAACCGAGATCAGCACCGACGGCGTGGCCGTTGCGCGGCGGTATACGGAACCTGGCGTCCACCCCTTCGACGCCGTCGAGTGGGAGATCCGCGATGCCGTGATCGGCAACCCGGAGAAGCCCGCGTTCGAGCAGCGCGGCGTCGAGTTCCCGATCACCTGGAGCCAGAACGCCACGAACATCGTGGCCCAGAAGTACTTCCGCGGCCGCATCGGCTCGGACGAGCG
>DASQLM010000301.1:0-2428 GCA_035630015.1 Thermoleophilaceae bacterium
CGTGCCGCGCGACGTCTACCAGGTGGCCACCGGCCTGGGCGACGTGGGCAGCGAGCTGGTCGACCAGGTCGACTTCGTGATGTTCACCGGCTCCACCGAGACCGGCAAGAAGGTGGCCGAGCGCGCCGCCCGCACCCTGACTCCCGTCGGCCTGGAGCTGGGTGGCAAGGACCCGATGATCGTCCTCCGCGACGCCGACGTGGAGAAGGCGGCCAACGCGGCCACCTACTACTCGATGCAGAACGGTGGCCAGACGTGCATCTCGGTCGAGCGCGTGTACGTCGAGGAGCCGGTCTACGACGAGTTCGTGCAGCTGGTCACCGAGAAGGTGTCCGCGCTGCGCCAGGGCGTGCCCGGCGAGCCCGGTTCCGTGGACGTGGGCGCCGTGACGTTCGACAAGCAGGCCGGCATCGTGGATGCGCACGTTCGTGACGCCATCGACAAGGGCGCCCGCGCGGTCGTGGGCGGCCACCCGGGCCAGGGCCCGGGGCGCTACTACGAGCCCACGGTGCTCGTGGACGTGGACCACAGCATGAAGTGCATGACCGAGGAGACCTTCGGGCCGACGCTGCCGATCATGAGGGTCAAGGACTCCGAGGAGGCGCTGGCGCTGGCCAACGACTCCGAGTACGGGCTCCAGGCGTCGGTGTGGACCAAGGACGCCGACCGCGGCGAGCAGCTGGCCTCACGGCTCGAGGCGGGCGCCGCCAACGTGAACGAGCACCAGCTCAACTACCTGGCGCTCGAGGCCCCGATGGGCGGCTGGAAGTCCTCGGGCCTGGGCACCCGCCACGGCCCCGACGGCATCCGCAAGTACACGCGCAAGCAGGTCTCGGTGATCGCGCCCCGGGGGATGAAGAAGGAGCTCTTCATGTACCCCTACAAGGCGCGTAGGACCAGGTTCCTGGGTGGGCTGCTGAAGCTGTTGAACGGCCGCGGCAAGAGCAGTTGACTCAACCTCTGCGCTGACGTGCCGAGAACGCGGGGGTGCGCTGGTTGCTGCCCACCCTCGTCGCGTTCGCCTGCCTGACCGCGGTGGCGGTCGCGCGCCCGTACGGGCCGGTGGCCCACAACCCGGCCAACCGGCTGGCCTCCAAGCCCAGTGGGGGATCATGCGCTGCGAGCGGCTCTCGCGCGACAGCATGAGCCTGCACTCCGAGGGCCGGGCAATCGATTGGCACCTGGACTCCTCCAGCGCCGGGGACCGGCGCGCCGCCCGGCGGCTGATCCTGACGCTGCTGGCCACCGACCGCGCCGGCAACCCGCACGCCCTGGCCCGCCGAATGGGCGTCCAGGAGATCATCTGGGACTGCCGCTCGTGGTGGTCGGGATCCGACCGCATGGGCCCCTACTCGCTGTGTTACGACCGCAAGGGCCGGCGGCGCAAGAAGGTGAACCGGACGCTGGCCCACCGCGACCAGTGCACATCGGCCTCAGCCGTGCCGGGGCGCGCATGCGCACGAGTTTCTGGCGCCGCTCCTCGCGCTAGTAGCCTGGCGCGGCCATGGCCGAAGAGCTCTCCCCACTGAACCGCGTCCGGATCGAGGTCGATCGCGGCCTCTGCATCGGCTCAGGCGACTGCGTGGACTCGGCGCCCAACGTCTTCGAGCTCGACGGCGAGGACAAGGCCGTGGTCATCGACCCCGACGGTGACCCGCTGGACATGGTCATGGACGCGGCGGGCAACTGCCCGGTGACCGCGATCTTCCTCTACGGGGAAGAGGGCGACCTCTACCCCTGACGGCGATGGCGCAGCACCAGCAGCACGATCGTCAACACCAGCAGCGAGGGCAGCAGGGTGCGGGGGTCGAAGCCGCTGCGGCTCTCCTCACCCGCGCCCGCTCCGGGGATCGCGAACTCCTCCGCGGCCAGCACGTCGTGCGGCGCGTGGATGGGGTCGGAGGGGATGTCGCCGGCCGCACGGCCGGGCACGGCGAACTCGTCGGCGGCCAGGACGTCGTGCGGCTGGTCGATCCCGCTCTTGTCCTCGGGCAGCCGCGGATTGGGTCGATCGCTCATCGGACTGATACTGCCAGACCGCCCACCTCGCTACGTTTCTGCGCGTGAGGGCCCGCCTGATCATCTGCCCGCTGGCGGCCGCCGCGCTGCTGGCCGCGGGCTGCGGCCGGGACCAGCAGTCCTCCACGAACGCGGACACGACGGGCCAGGAGCAGGCCGATGTGGTGCTCACGCCCGAGGGCGTGGACCCCGATGCCGTCCGCCGGGCCGAGCGGAAGGCCTCCCGTTCGCAGGCCCGGGCGGTCCAGCTGGAGGGCGCCGGCGCCGCGAAGACCTACGACAGCGGCGAGGGCATCAGCCCCGGTGCGCCGTCCGACGCCGAGGTCAAGGCCGACCTGAAGGAGGCCCGCACCGAGCTGCGCAAGTTCAAGCGGCTGCTGAACACCACCGCCTACCTGCAGACGGGCCC